>MHBW01000035.1:27983-74121 GCA_001816385.1 Candidatus Blackburnbacteria bacterium RIFCSPHIGHO2_01_FULL_43_15b | reverse complement strand
CAAACAGTTCCCAGGCAAGACTTATCTTTGTTAATTGGTTCACTTCCATATTCTACTGGAAGTGTCGGATTTGTACGGAGAATATTGCGATAGTTTGTGTTTTACTGCAGAAAGTGCTAGTATAACCCACCTCGCACTTTACAGGAGAGATTGTAATGCCCAAGTTTCCCAGGGGGTGGAGAAACAGCGCCCGCAGGACTGCAGAGATAGAAGCTCTGAATTACGCGACCGCAATTTCCGGTGACTTCACTCGCAGGACAGTGCCAGAGTTTCTTTCGCGTCTGGAGAGTCACTGCAGCAAACTCGACATAGTGAAGTTCACGCACATACTTCACGCCACAAACGAGGGTGTGGACAGCGCATTAGGAGAAGGCGTCCCACACAAGAGTGGGTGCTAACATCCTTGGTTGCCGACACGCTCTACACGCGTATTTGCAATCTGCTGGTAGAACATGGCTATCACAAGGAATATTTTCCCTCGCTGCGCTGGGTCAAAGCAAAGAACAACCTCTAACCGATGTTCAGATTCGAGAGGAGATAAAGCATCTCCACCTTAAGGTGGCGAATCTGTCCCACCTGGAAGGTGGTCTAGATAGGACACCTGCGGAAAACTACTAACGTGAGGCAACATAAGGCTTGGTGATATACTCAAAGCACAGTATGGATGCAGTATAGATATGGAACTTAGTACTCCAATTTCATCACTCCCAGGCATCGGAACTTACTTTACCTACAAGCTCAAAAAAGTAGGTGTGGAAACCATAGGCGATCTTATAAACTATATTCCAGCTCGCTATCAGGATTTTTCTTTAATTACTCAAATTTCGACAATACAACCCGGTGAAAAAGTGACGATTCAAGGTCAAATACTTGAGATTAAAAATATTTACACTCGAACCGGCAAAAAAATTCAGCAAGCAGTTATTTCTGACGGGCAACAAACAATTGGCGCTACCTGGTTTAACCAACCTTATTTGGTCAAAAGCTTGCCTCCGGGAACACAAATCTCTTTATCAGGCAGAGTCGAGGCATTTGGTCGTAAAAAAAGCATCGTCGCCCCACAATGGGAAAAACTGACACCATATGACAAGCTGTCCACCCTTCATACAGGCCGGCTCGTGCCTATATATGCCGAAACTGAGGGTTTAAGTTCCAAATGGCTGAGAGCAAAAATAGCACAAGTTTTACCATTGGCAATTGATGAAATTAAAGATCCGCTTCCAGACCAAACCTTAAAAAAATATAATCTTCTTCCTTTTGCCAAGTCTCTTACCATAGCTCATTTCCCCAAGACTTTGGAGGAAGCAGAAAGAGCTCGCCGCCGCATTGCCTTCAATGAACTTTTTGAGCTGCAATTAAAAAGCTTGGTTCGCAAAAAACAATGGAAAGAAGAAAAAGTTGCCCACGGATTTGTGCTCGATGAAGAGAAAATCAGGCAGTTTTTAAATAACTTACCCTTCGAGCTAACAAGATCACAACACAAAGCCGGGAGGGAAATTTTACAAGGTTTGACGCGCGAAGTGCCAATGAACAGGCTTCTGGAAGGGGATGTGGGCTCCGGCAAGACCGTCGTTGCGGCTCTGGCTTGTTTTGTGGCCCATCTAAACGGTTACCAATCCGCGGTAATGGCACCCACCCAAATCTTGGCTACTCAACATTACAAAACCCTTTCCATACTACTGGAACCTTTTGATATAAAAGTCCGCTTACTTGTCGGAGGTGCCCAAAGGTCTCCCCTAAAAGGTGACACCTCAAAGGGGTGTTCCGTGGTTATCGGAACACATACGCTAGTTCAAAAAAGCGTCGCCTTTGAGAGGTTGGGCTTTGTTGTAATTGATGAACAACACAGATTTGGCGTACGGCAAAGAGCAATTTTAAGCGAAAAGGCAGATGCTGGTCGTTCGCCTCACATCTTAACAATGACAGCTACACCCATTCCAAGAACTGTAGCCCTGGCCGCATATGGGGATTTAGACTTATCAACACTTGACGAGTTGCCTGTCGGCAGAACACCCATAAAAACCTGGGTTGTCCCTCCGCAAAAGAGAGAAGGCGCATACAATTGGATCAGGGAACACGTCAAAAATACAGACGAGCAGGCATTTATTGTTTGCCCGTTAATAGACGAGTCCGAAAAAGAAGGTTTTAAAACCGTTAAAGCTGCAACCGCTGAGTTTGAACAATTGTCAAAAAGGGTCTTTCCGGACCTTCGCTTAAATTTATTACACGGAAAAATAAAAGGCAGGCAAAAGGATGAGATTATGGACAAGATGAAAAGGGGAGAGGTCGATATTTTAATCGCCACTCCGGTTGTTGAAGTGGGAATTGACATGCCCAATGCAACCATAATGATGATTGAAGCAGCAGAACGCTTTGGCCTGGCACAACTTCACCAGCTTCGGGGAAGAGTAGGCCGCGGCAACAAACAATCATATTGTTTATTATTTACCGAATCTGCTTCCCAAAGCACTTTAAAGCGCCTAAAAAGCTTAGAAAAAACTTTATCAGGACGCGAATTGGCCGAGCTTGATTTAGAACTGCGCGGCCCAGGGGAAATGTACGGAATTGCCCAACATGGTTTCCCGGAACTTAAAGTTGCGTCCTTTTCCGATTACGAGCTAATAAAAGCCTCGCACGAGGCAGCAGAAGAGCTGTTGGAATCCGTAGACAGTCATCTAGTGCTAAAACAGTTGGTTGAAAACACAACGTATATAGCACCAAATTGACTTCGAACAAGTCAAGAGATTCTTCGTTACGCTCAGAATGACGATGTGTTGTGAGCACATAGCTTTTCGTGTTAAAATAACTTCACAATGACACCACTTCCAAAGAAAAAGCACACAAGATCACGGACCGGCAAAAGACGAGGACATATTAAACTTTCACTGCCTAACCTTTCGCCTTGTCCCAAATGTAAAAAAATGAAACTGCCCCATATGGTTTGCCCGCACTGCGGGTATCATCACAAGAGCATAAGTGTTTAAATGAAAGCTTCTAACGACCCACGTCATCAGAGAAGAAGAACAGTCGCAAGACAGCTTTTTGCCCTCATGTTTGCTCCCGATCAAGAAGTGGAGGAACAAGTCAAAGGAATCTGGGCCAAAAAAGAAGAGATCGATAATTTAATTACAGAACATGCCCCCGAATGGCCGCTAAATAAGTTAAACAGAACAGATTTGGCCATACTCCAACTGGCAGTTTATGAACTCAAGATTGAGAAAAAGGAGCCTATCAAGGTAGTTATTGACGAGGCTGTAGAGTTAGCAAAAGAAATGGGCAGCGAAAACTCTCCAGCTTTTATTAATGGGGTATTAGGCAGTATTATTAAAGGCGACCCGCGCCTGGAAGAAAAAGAGGTCCTCTAAAAAGCCCTGTGTTTACCGCTTGTGCTGGCAATGCCTGCTGTGTTACCTTTTTCGGTATGGAAATACGAAATCAGGTAAAATCAATTTTGGCCGAGAAACTGGGTCTGGAAGTTACGGACATTGAAGACCAAAGCTTTTTAGAAGAAGATTTGGGAATCAATGCTATTATCATGACTGACATTTTAAATACCATTAAAGAAAAGGCCTATGTAGAAGTCCCAGAAGAAGAAGTCAGGTTAAATCAAACAGTCGAACAATTTGTTAACTTGGTTGAAGAAAATTCACCTGAATGACCACAGAACCACAAGTAGAAGAAAGGGTTGGAATAACCTTCAAAGACAAGTCCTGTCTGCACAGGGCTTTTATTCACAGATCTTATTTAAACGAAAACAAAGTGGAAACCGAATCTAACGAGCGGTTGGAATTTTTGGGTGACGCGGTTTTGGAGTTTATTGTTTCAAACAATCTGTTTGTTCATTTTCCTAACCTTGACGAAGGACATTTAACGGCATTAAGGTCAAAGCTGGTCAATACTACCTCTCTAGCTGAAACGGCGCGCGAATTGGATTTGGGAAGCGCTCTATATCTTTCACGGGGCGAGGAGCAAAGCGGCGGAAGAACGAACACGGGTCTACTTGCAAACACAGTGGAAGCTTTACTGGGAGCAATTTTTTTGGATCAGGGGGTAGACGGCGCAAGAGAATTTGTAGACAGATTTATCTTAAGCAAAGTTCCTCAAACTGTTAAAGAATCATTAAAAGACCCCAAAAGCATGCTTCAGGAATTCGTCCAGGCAAAGGGGTTGCCGGCACCAAGTTATAAAGTTATCGCTGAGTCCGGCCCGGATCACGCCAAAGAATTTACCATTGAGGTTTGGATTGACAAAAAATCCTACGCAGCCGGCAAAGGAAACAGCAAAAAAGCCGCCACGCAAGACGCCGCTGGAAAAGCGCTGGATCTGTGGAAAAAGTCTTCAGAAAAATAGGATCGATAAATCGCGCCTTTTAAGGCGACCCCTTAAAAATAACTGTCCGTAAACGCCCCAACGCTTGTTACACACGACACATACGCGACGAGTACAACAGTGACAAGTACAACGCCCATTTTAAGTGCTTCCTTGTCAGGTGGCGTATCTGTCCCACCTTCCAGGTGGTCTAGGTACGCCACCTGAAAGTAAAGTACAGTGCTTATAGTGCTTACAGCGTCCCACTTAGCAGTGCCCGCGATAGTGGCAACAACAGCCTATTCCGCATTTACTTACTCGCAATGATGTTTTACTTGTGCTACAATCGAGCCTATATGTTGAAAATTCGATTATCCCAAACAGGTAAAAAACACGCACGGCAATATCGGGTAGTTGTTGGCGAAAAACGCTCCAAAAGAGACGGCAAGGTAGTTGACACCTTGGGTTTCTGGGATCCACAAAACAAAAAGGTTAAAATTGATAAAAAGCTTTATCAAGAGTGGATAGGCAAAGGCGCACAGCCAACGAAGATAGTGCAAACACTGATAAACACAGGTCGATAGAAAATAAATTTCTTTTCAATTCGTATATGAAAGATCTACTTACTTATATTACAACTCATATAACAGGGAATAAGGACATTGAGGTTAGAGAAGATTTAGTTGACGGAATGCACGAATATACTATTTCCGCTCCTAAAGACGTTATGGGACTATTAATTGGCAAAGAAGGAAGAACAATTCGTGCCATCCGCTCTTTGGCTCGTGCACGCGCTATTGTTGAAAGAATTAATATCTCCGTAAAACTCGAGGAAAAGTGACATGAAGCGTCAGTAGGGCGCGAAAGGGTTTTCTCTGGCACTGGCCGAAGCAGGCGCAACAAACCCCAAAGATTCCGCTTTCAAATTATTCATCTGGCCCAAAAGATCCTGATCTTTTTTGTTAACTTGATTTAAAGGCGTATTCAAAGGCGGCAAAGAAACAGGCAACTCCGCCCAAAAAGTTTTCATTTCTAAGTCCGTCGAAATCGTCACCCCATCTCCCACCATCTTGACGCTAGCAATACGCAGTAATGGAGCGGCTTTGCTCAAACTATCAATAAACTTCAAAAGATCAGACAAAGACCCGCTGATCTCAAATTGCAACCTTACCTCCTTGGCTGCATCCTTTTCGGAAGATTCACCTTCCGAAACTCTTAACTGATTAATAGTTATATTTGAACTAAATGCCTTATTTCTCACGGTGGCAAGAGCGGCCAATCCAGAACTTTCGACAGGAATTGCCGATACCGCAATTCGTGCCTGCCGGGTTAATAAACTTTTATCTATAGATGTAAGCTTGTTTTTCTTATCCACAAGCACCCGGTTATCCTGCTGCAATTGAACAATATGCTCCCGTGTGTCAAATATACTTTGGGTCTGCGGGCCAAGAACAGTTATAGACAGGGCCGTAATGACAAAAAAAATGGACAACGGCACCCAAAAAGAGCGCGTTTTAGTTTTCAACCCCTGGGTATCCAGAGATTGCGATAAAGGACGGTTCTGATTAAAGGTTTGCCCTATCATTTTTTAGCGTATATTTAGCGACGCATTGTAAACGCCTGTGTCGGTCAAGTTCAAGCTTGAGAGTTCTATGCTTGTAAATTGGCTGGCAGTAATAGCCGAAAAAATTTGCGTCAAGGTTTTTGAATCAGGAGTTTCAATTAGCACATTAAAATTATCAGGTTGGGCATCTACTTGAATGACTTTGGCCCCTATCGGCAACATAGAAATTACTTCAACCAACAACTTTTCAGGCGCTTGCGGGGAATTGTCAATAATCTTGCCAGCAAGTGCCGTTCTATTTTTAACTGTATTAAGAAGTGTTTCGCTCGCGCTCAAAACCTTAATTTGCTTAGCTAAATTTTGACCTTCTAAAACCAAAGATGCGTCCTTCCGAGAGAAAAGGACTTTTACTCCAAAAACAAATGCCAAGGCAACAAAATAAACAGCCAAAACAATAAAACTGGTTCTTTTTAAGACCGAGGTCAATCGTTTATTTTGCACCTCTTTTTTTGAGGCTTGACCAACTAAATTAATTCCCATTATTGATTTTGAGCTGCCCCGATGGCTACACCATACATGGGTGCGTAAGCTAAGAAAGACTTATCAAGAGGCTGATCTTTAGTAATTCTTGAGAACGGGTCTCCAATCAGAACTTCTACCCCCAAACTTTCTGTCAAAAAAGATGTTATGCCCGGAAGACCGGAAGAGCCGCCGGCCAAAACCAATGCTGCCACAGGATTCGAGTCTCCAATTTCAGTTTTGTAGTACTGAATGGCTTTTTTGATCTCGTCTACAATTCCTGCAAATATAGGCTTTAAAGCCTGAGCAACTTTTCCTTCAACTTGATCTGTGTCCAACCCATATGTTCGCTTATATTGCTCAGCTTGAGCAAAATCCATATTGAACGTTTGGGCAACCACGCGGGTTAAGGCGTCGCCGCCTGTGGCAACTGTGTAGCTCAAAGCCAAATGCCCGTTTCTCACAATTCCCACGCTTGTTGAAGAAGATCCAAAATCCATCAAAGCCACAGTCTGCTGCTGAGGAGCGACAGAACGCTGCAAAGCCAACAGTTCAGTTTCCATGTTTAAAGGGTTTAAGCCGACAATTTGCGCCACCTTCATATATTTTTGAATCAAACTTTTGGCTGCTGCTACCAACAACACCTCAACACTTCCGGGTTTACCTCCTGCAGGATCAACGCGTCTTAAAATTTGATAAGAAATATTCGCCTCACTTAGGGGAATGGGGATATAGGGCTCAGCCTGCCAGGAAATGGCCGAGTCTACTTCCTGATCAGTTAAATAGGGGAGCCTGACAAACCTTGTAATTACTTTATTCTCAGGCAAAACCACATTGGCATTTTGCGTAGTAACTTTTGCATCGGAAAGTAGTTTTTTTACCGCCTCAGCAACTAAATTTAAATCCTTTTCGTTTTCCGAGTCTAACCCTCCTCCAGGGGTAACAGTTACCCCAGCTGCTAAAAGCGAAAACAAATCACCCCGCTTTTCCAGTTGAGCAACTTTAATAGATTTAGCGCCGATATCTAAACCCAGAACAGACATTATTAGTGATTAGTGATTAGTGAATAGTGAATAGTCACCCCTAAATATACACTCATCACTCGTCACTTGTCACCCATCACTTACTCAGGGCGCTGGACCCCGAGAAAATTCCGAAATCAAAAACAGGCGGGATATCCGAATACGGCCGGTAAACTACAACTTTTCTTTTGGCCTCTCCTGATTCACCTAAAGATTCAATTTTTTTACCTTGGACCGGTAAAACACCATTGCCTGGATAATTTGCGGATAAACCCGCCATATGTGCTTGATCAGTATTGTAGATCAAACGCAAACGGACCAACATTGGCCCTGCAAAACTTGCGGCACTTGCCCTCGTCGTGACACCAAGTGAACTCAATGTTATTTCTTTACTAAAAGCAAAATTTCTTGCGTCAATCGAGCAGGATCCGCCTGCGGCGCTGAACTGGTTATCAGAACGCCTTGACGCATTCGAGTCAGCAGCAACCCTGGCTATTTTTGCAGTTGAAATATTTCCATCTGAGTACAAAACAGAAATCTCCATGGCCGGAGTTGTCGAAGAAGAACCCGAAGCGCCACTATTACCCCAACAAACTTTCAAACTATCTCCTGTAAAACAAGGACTTGAACTGTTGCAAACCAAATTACTGTTTGAATCATGCGCTACAAGCCAAATGCTGCCCACATCTCCCGAAGACATGTTTACAGGAATAACATAATCCCTAACACCCTCGGCCAGTGTTGTGATCGTAGCCGAAAATTGCGCATTCGGGAAACAAACTCCTGTAGCACAGTTTGAACCAGACCCCGCAATTAGAGCCTTTTCCGCGCCAGCTTCAGCCGCACTTATTGCCCGTAGAGCACTTTCTTCCTTTTGAGAAACTGAAATGTCAGTTATTGACCGTGAGACGACAGATAATGCAATAGTTAACGCTACAGACATTACCAAAAGGACAACAATTAAAGCTTGGCCAGAACTGGTGGAATTTCGCACTACACTATATTAACGCTTAAGCTGCCCCTAAAGTCAATAAATTACAACTGTCATTCTGGCCCCAAGCGTAGTCGGGGGGGAAGAATCTCGCAGCTTGTCTGCGCAGAACTAGCATACGCGAGAGATCCTTCGACTATGCCTCAGGATGACGGGAGTACCCGTCAATTTCTCAAATTTATTCTGCTTTGCAAAGATATAACGCCTCTCTCTTCAACACGCAAAATTTGAGCCGTACCTTTAGAAGCAAAACTGACGTTTATTATAACGACTTTATTCACTCCATTTACCATTTCGCAAGTTATTGAGCAGGATGCAACATCAACATCGCTTGCTGTCAATGGCCCACGGGCTGAAGCAATATAGCCCGAGCCCGAACCAATATTTATGCATGAAAATGATCCCGTACTCAAAGAAGGTTCTTGGTAAGTTATTGTGGAACCCCCTGAGCATGTATAAATAGTCCGCGCATTTCTAATTGCTCGTTCTATAACTGCCATAGCTTGTTCACCCTGCCTTTTTGCTTTGTCTTGAGCTTCACTTTTACTTGCTCCTTTGAAGGTTGAAAAGAGCACCTGGCTAACAACCAAAAGCACGATAGCAAAAATGGTGATCACAACAAGAAGTTCAATCAAAGTGAAGCCCTTGTTTAAAAATTTAAAATTCATTTCATTATCTCCATTTCGTCAAATAAGTCGCTTGCCTTGCTTGGTGGCTCCCCATTGAATCAACCCAAGAGACGTTAACGTCAATTGAAATTGTATTTGAGTCAACAGTAGCAAGCGTTGTGTTTCTTACAAAGTTTGTACCTGCTATCGTTTGGCTTGAAGTGCATACAGACGCTATCGTCCAGGAGAGTGCCTGCATGCAATACGTTCTGTCTACCCGAGCCTGCAAGTTTGTCCACGCGGTGTCTCTTTGAGTTCTCACCCATTCTAAAGCTTCCTGGGCATATCTTGAAGCTTGAGCTTGATCTTTGGCAAACCGTGCGTTGCGAACAGAGTTGGTAACAACACTCAAAACTGCAGTGATTATCAAGCCCAAAACCATCAAAACAATTACTAACTCCAAAAGTGCTTGGCCGCACTCTGCTTTCCCTCTATTTTTCGTCACTGTAACATTCCTTCCCTGGTGATCGTAGCGTTAATGCTTTTACCGGTTGAACTTTGAGTGAGCGTCACTGAAAGGGGATTGGCAAGAGTCGTCCCTTGCCCCAAAACTTTGTACACAAAACTTGAAAATCCGCTTAAGCTAATATCAGCAGGAGCAGAGTAAGTGTTTACAGGAACTAACGAGTTGCAAACTGCGGATACTGTGTATGAAGAGGAGCTGAAGCTTACTTGATACCCCACCAAAGTTCCGCTGCAGCCCGAAGGTTTCTCCCCGGAAAGCGCTTTTTCACGCGCCAAAGCCAATGAAACTACCATCTCTTTGTAAAAATTTTGCAAAGCTTGCCTCCTGGCAAATTCACGATAGAGAGCAATCCCAAAAGTAAATAAAATCGTCATTATGCTAAAAACAATCATTAACTCAAGCAAAGTGAAGCCTCTGCTGTTTACATGCGCTCGAGACGGGGAATTGGACATTTGCAAACCTTTCCTTTTATGGGACTTGGACTCGATAATTACACACCTGGGTTCCGCAATTGCCTCCACACCCCAAAACCGAAGAACTTCCTGTTTCAAGATATGCGCAAAGAGCATAGGTCGCGCCGCTTAATGAATATCTGTAGCTGAAAATCGCAGGCTTTGGGTCTGTGGGAACAGGGCTCATATATGTGTTGCCGTTGCAGATTCCACTACCCACCAAGTTTTGACCGAAAGTAACATCTGACGGATAGCTTCCACAATCTGTCCTATAAATCTCAAGCGCAGATTTAATGCTCTCAAGATCTCCTTTTCGTCTTGTATCCCAAGCCACTTTTTTTGCACCTGAATAAGCGCCCACAGAAAGTCCCACCAAAACTCCAATGATTAAGACTACAACCATTATCTCTATGAGGGTAAATCCCTGCTGTCTGAGAGTAGCCACGTTATCAGTGTACGAAATGGGGAAGCCGTTGTCAAAAACTCCTACCAAGTCTCGGAAGTGGGCGAGCTGTGTACTTGCCAAGCGTGACTTGGCCTGCTCGGATCATAAAAGGGATTATTAGACTGGACAGGGAAAGACTCCGGGGTACAATGCGCTAGCAACTTATAATCCGTACCTTCACTTTTATACACATAACAAGCGCCACCACCTACGGCCCCTATTGCGCCGCATGCACTACTTCCTATTTTACTATTTCCACCGGCGGCGCTCGTATCTGTGGGATCAATTGGCAACTGATCGATATAATCGGGAGCAAGACCGGGCACATATCCATTAGCCCCAGTCCGTGGGTGACTACCATAATCACTGCAAGTTCCCCACCATCCATTACTAGTCGTAGGGTAGACACCATTGGCAGAATAATAAGATTCAAGCGCGGTTCTCACCTGGCTTAGATGGACTTTCCTTTGTCCGTCCCGAGTAGCACGCCTAGACCCGGAAAAAGAAGCAACCGACAAGCCGGCAAGTATGCCTATTATAGAAATAACCACCAAAAGCTCAAGAAGAGTAAACCCACTAGTGGAAATTTGAAATTTGAAATTTGAAATTTTCATTGAAAATTCATTTCAGTATCTCTGTGATGTTGGCGCCTGGGCTTGCCACCCCATATGTACAAGATGCCCCGCAGTTTCCTTCTAAACCTTTTCTATATTTAGTATCCTCTGTATTTTCAATTCTTGCAAGCAAGTGGTATTTTTGCCGGTCGGTCGAGGCTGCATAAAAGTAATTTAACAGGCTAATCGGGTCTTTGGGAAGTTCTCTTTGAAAGTTTGCTCCCGGGTAGGATTTATTTTTAGCGTAATAACTTTCGAGAAAAACTTGCACTTTCGCCAAATCCTGCTTGCGAATTGTGTCTCTATTTTTAACCTGGGAAATTCGTACGCTTTGCAAAACGACAAGTGCCGCAATTCCCACAAAAATCAAGAAAAGAAAAAAAAGTTGTCTAGAATTACCTTTTAACATAGACAGGTTGAGCACTGCTTGTTGCGGGCGCAAGATTCTCTTCCACTTTACTCATGCTGCTAATGCCAAAATTACAAATATGTTTTGCGCAATTTATCTTTCTGATTGCTACTTTACCATTATATTCAGCGTCCCGATCGCTCTCAAGCGAGGCAAAAAGTTGGTAATTGCGCGTGTCTGAAATATATACATAATCACGCGAGCTCGATTGGGGATCGCGAGGTAGGGAATTTATATAGGCAGGATAGCTTGGGTCTGAAAGATCTTTTATTCCATCCAAACCCCACTTGCATTCTGTAGGATATTCGGGATTGCCGCAGACAAGTATTCTTCCATTCCTCGAGGGAGGGTACTGGTTAAAATCATAAAAGTAATTATTTAAGGCTGCTGCAATGTGTTTAAGATCATTTTTGCGCGCCACGTCACGAGCTCGAATGTATGATTGTTGGAAGTTAAAGTAGGAAAATATACCTATCAAAAGAAGCGCCACGATAATAAATCTACCTTCATTTTTGTTAATCCCTCTGAATTTAAATGGCATAGAAATACTTGTTTTTAACTGTCATTCTGAGCTGCAAGTGAAGAATCTTTACCTTCCAGCAGACAGAGATCCTTCACTCCGTTCAGGATGACAATGCTATATACCATTTGATTATAATATCCCCAAAGAAGAAAGTCACAAACGAAGCTGCCAGTAAAAATGGCCCAAATGCAATCTCCTGCTTCCAATGTGCTTTGCGAGCAAACAGCAGAAAAATTCCAATCAAGGCACCTGAGGCAAAAGACAAAAGAAGCCAAACTAAAACATAAGGGAAACCAAGCCAGGATCCAAGCACAAAGACGAGTTTAACATCCCCAAAACCCATCCCGCGGCCCCGGGTAATAAGAAAAATGCTTAAAAAAAACAGGAAACTTAAAAACCCCCAAAATAGATGCTGGAAAAGTTGGGGGGAGGGGAGAGTGAGTAGTATTAATAAAACGACTACGCCCCCCAATAACGTTAGCACGTCAGGTAGGAGTTTGTGTTCTAAATCAACCACCAGAAGTGAAAAGTGAAGAGTGATGAGTGATATGAGAATAAATAGAGAAGAAAAAACGGGAGTATTAGCGCGCAGCTCGTGAAGCAGAGTGGAGTCTGAGTATAACCACAGGTATCCTGCCAACACATAAAGAGCGGAGGTTGTGACCTCAATTAAAGGATAGCGCAGGCTTATATGCTTTCCACAATTTGCGCATTTGCCGCCTAAAAGAAAATAAGACGCTACAGGTATGTTGTGATACCAACTTATTTTTTTGTGGCACTTGTCACAAGCCGAACGACCTTTCAAACTTAAGCTCCGAGGAAGACGCCAGGTCAACATCGTGATGAAAGAACCAACCACCAAACCTATGATAAGTAGCAGGGAATAAAACACAAACATGTAAGTTCTAACGTCATCCCCGCGAAGCCGGGGAATCAAAAACGACTTGTCGTCCCCATGTAAATGGGGATCCAAAAATATCTATAGATTCCTGGTCAAGCCAGGAATGACATTGATTCATCGTAAATTAAAAATTATTTTGCTATACACGCGTAGCATACATCCTCTTCCCCCCACGTAAGGTTAGATGGACACGTATTGAGAGTCCCAGAAACGGGAACAGGCTGATCGAGTGCAATTCGATAAAGATTACCAGTCGCTTTTCTTAACTTTTCCGAAACTGGCAAGAAACATGCCCATACAGTGCCCTTCGGGCCGCTAACCTTCCCCACATAAATTACACCATTTCTACCTACAACACTATCTAAACTCTTGAAGCCCTGGTTTAAAAAGCCGCTGGTTATTAATTCTCCAGAATCCCGGCAAGATTCATCTTGGCAAATACCTATTTCTGAAGCGCGCAAAGGCTTCCACGCAAGGGCAGGGGAGAGCGTATCAGTGTCAATAGCCGCCGCCCAGGGCATCCTACCTTTTATAGTATAAAAACTGCTCAGGGCACTCAAGATTTTTTGAGCATCGTTTGTTAAACGCTGGTCGTGTCCCTGCTTTGCCCGCTCAATCGGGTTTAGGTAAAAAACAACAACTGCAACAACCACAACAAAAAAGCCAGTAACCACAGCCAGTTCGAGGGTAGCAAAACCACGCACATTTTTGTTCATACCAACTTTCTTGTCATCCCTGCACAGGCAGGGACCCAAAAAGACCCGTCACCCTCGCGAAAGCGGGGAACTATGTAAATATCTATATAGATTCCTGGTCAAGCCAGGAATGACAGTTTGTAAATGACATTATTTCGAAACACAAACGAAGCACCCGTGACGACAATAAGTTTGGCCGTCTTTTGTTCGATTGGCCATAGCTTTATACTTTTTCGACTCTGGAGTAAAACATAAATTGACAGACTCTGAAGCGGAGAAGAGATAAACTTGGTTTAGAAAATCGGCTTTTAGAGTTCCAGAGCTTAATCCACCAGGCTCTTCTGTTAATTTCTCCAAAACAGGAGCAAGAGATGAAACGGTAGCTTGATTTTGGCTAGTCAGTTTTTTTGCACAAGAAGAGCCGTTATAATCCCAAGGATAACAGGAGTACTTTTTATAAAAGCCATCTAGCGAATCAACTATCTCCTTAGCACCCTCTTGCGTGAACTTATCTTTTTTTTGCTTTGCTTGTTCTTTGGGGTTATACGCTAAACAAGCAGTAGTTGCCAAAACAAACAACGAAAAAAATATTACTGCCGCTTTAGCTACAACAGAAGAAAGTGCCAACGTTGTCATTTATGGCAAGAACGTATTATTACCAACAACTGGCGCGCCCGCACAAACTATTCCTCCCCTCCCGTTAGCACTCGAATAGACTGCCCAAGCTAGAGTTCCTGCTCCACATCTTGATGTGTTGGCCTTGGCTTCCAGCCGAGCGAAAATAACCCAAGGTTCTGTACCTGCGAAAGAAGTAGCGTCATAGCAATAGTTATTTTGAACATTTACGGCACAAGCAACGATTCCTACTACAGAATAGTTAACTGATGGTGGCACTGCCTTGATTTCCCCTGAGTTAACAAGATCGGTGATCCATGTGGCTGATTCATTAACATAATCAGAAGAATTAGTTATACCATACGCCTCCATAGCATGCCCTAGCTGGGATGTAGCCGAAAGCCTGTTAGCATCTCTTACTTTGGCAAATTGCTGAACAGGATCCAGTCCCACAAGTATAGCGATTGCCAAAAGTCCAATGATAGTAATTACAACCAGTAACTCAATCAACGTAAACCCACGCTGCCACTTCGCGGTAAGTGTAAAGCCCTTTTGGGAGTGAGCAGTTGTTTTGGGCATCTGTGCTTTCAGTTTAAACATATTGTAAAAGGGCTGTCAAGTAGGCAATATTAAAACTGTCCAGTAAGATTGTAAATCGGCATAATTATGGCTACAACCAAGAAACCAACCCCCAAACCCAAAACAATCATGACCAACGGCTCGATGGCTGCCGTTAGCCCCCGAACTAAATTGGCAGACTCCTGTTCAAAAACATGCGAAACCTTAAGGAGAGCATCATCTAATTTTCCGGTTTCTTCTCCAACTGCCAACATTTGGTAAAGCATTGGCGGAAAAATTTCCTTATCTTGAGAAAACGCATAGGCAAGAGCAAAACCCTGTTCAACTTGAATAGAAGCACGCGAAAGAGACTTTTTGATTAAAACATTATCCACCACGCCTGAAACAATTTTTAAGCCTTCCAGGATCGAAACTCCCGCACCAACCAATAGCCCCAAAGTTCTGGTCATTTCTGTTAAAATTATCTCTTTTTGCAAAAGCCCGTAAAGGGGAACTTTTAATTTCCAACGGTCAATCCGTTCTTCACCCTGAGATGATCGAGCATATAATCTGAAAACCCAAACTAATCCAACAATAACTGCCAAAACTATAAACCAATAATGAGAAGAAAAGTTAGAAGCTGCGATTAACATCTTGGTTGCCAGGGGAAGATCAGCATTAAAGTCAGCAAACAGGGACAATAATTTAGGGATCACAAAGATCATCATAATGGCAACTACCGCGATCATACCCACAACAACAATTACCGGATAAATCAATGCTCCTTTGACCTTGGATTGAAATTCTCTTTGAGACTCCAAATTATCTGCCAAACGGGCAAGCACCTGGTCTAAAACTCCACCGCCTTCTCCAGCTTTAATTAGTGCAATATAGACTCCCGAAAAAGCTTTAGGATGCTTTTCCATCGCTGCACCCAGTGAAGTCCCTCCTTCAACATCCGCCAAAATCCGCTCAATAACAGGTATTAAAGACTTTGCTGATTGCCCGCGCAAAATAATTAAAGCATTCGTTATCGGCAAACCTGCCGTAATCATGATCGAAAATTGGCGGGTGAAAGTTGCAATGTCAGAAAGACTTACTCCACGAGAGTTGGTCAAAAATGACAAAGGAGAGCCAATTTGCGGTTTTATTGAAATAACAACCAAACCCCGCTCACGAAGCAGCTTGGCAGCTTCAGAAGCCGAGGCTGCTTCAACCTTCCCCTGCATAAGCTTGCCCGCTTGATCACGGGCTTTGTATAAAAAGGAGTTCATGCGCTATTTCCTGAGACAAGCCTACCCAATTCCTCCGGCCGGATGGCAAAACTTTTGGCAATTTCAAGGCTTATTAGACCCTGATTCACATAATTTGCCAAAACCGTCTCGATAGTCGTCATGCCAAACTCTACTGAGGTTTGGATAATGTTGTCTATTTGGTGCGTCTTGCCTTCTCGAATTACAGTTCGAACTGCTTGGGTAGAAGTTAAAACCTCGTACGCCGCAATTCGTCCGCCACTGATAAGCGGAACAAGGCGCTGCGAGAAAACAGCTTCCAAAACATTCGAAAGCTGTAGTTTTACTTGCTCCTGTTGATTCTCTGGAAAAACATCAACAATACGGTCAACAGTTTGGGCAGCTGAATTTGTGTGAAGTGTTGCAAAAACTAAATGTCCAGTTTCGGCTATAGTTAAGGCTGAAGCTATTGTCTCAAAATCACGCATTTCTCCAATTAGAACAACATCAGGATCTTCCCGAAGAGCAGACCTTAAAGAAATCTCCCAGGAGTGGGTATCCTCATGCATCTCACGTTGCGAAATAATAGACTGGTCCGGTTGAAACGTAAATTCAACGGGGTCTTCAATGGTTAAAATGTGTACTGGCCTCGTGTGGTTTATCTCGTTTAAGATTGCAGCAAGCGTTGTTGACTTGCCATGCCCAGTTGGACCAGTAACCAACACAAGACCCTGGCGCAAAATTGTAAAGTCGTGGCAAATTGGAGGAAGCTTAAGATCTTCAATTGTCGGAATTTTTAAAGGAATTAAGCGGAAAGCGACAGCCATCGCACCTTTAACATAGTAAGCATTTACACGAAAACGCGATCCGCCGGTAAATGCAATTGAAAGGTCTAATTCACGGTTTGCCATAAATCTCTCAAGTTGTTCCGCAGATAAAACCGGCTTGATTAACCGTTCAGCAACTTGGGGAGAAACAACAGCTTCACTAGAAATTGAAACTAACTTTCCGTCTATGCGCAAACTGGGAGGCGAACCAACAACGATATGAAGATCAGAAGCCTTCCTGTCAATTGTTAATTGTAATAATTGTTGAATTTCCATATAGGCAGTGCACTACTCCTGTGCAACTCTTAGTACTTCCTCCACTGTAGTCAATCCTTCCAAAGCTTTCAAGTACCCGTCCTGTTTCATTGTAACCATTCCTTCATCTCTTGCCACCTTTTCAATATCGGCAGCAGGAGATTTTTCTGATACGAGTCTCGCAATTTTTTCTGTTATCGGCATAACTTCATAAATTCCCATTCTTCCCTTGTACCCGGTATTGCCACATTCCGGATCCCCTTTGCCTTTATAAAGTTTTATCGGCTCGCCATCTTTTTCCGACCAAAGAGCACCTAAATTTTGCTTCATCTCTGCTATTACCGTTGCATCCGGCTCATACTCAATTTTGCAGTCTTCGTGAATTGTCCTGACAACTCTTTGAGCAACAACACAAGTCATCGTTGAAGCAAGCAAAAAGGGCTCGGCTCCCATATCCAAAAGCCGTGGCAAAACACCTGAGGCATTATTTGTATGCAATGTTGAAAAGACCAGATGCCCCGTTAATGAGGCCTGGATAGCCAACTCTGAAGTTTCGGCATCACGGATTTCCCCAACCATAATAACGTTTGGGTCTTGCCTTAAAAATGAGCGCAAGCCAGAAGCAAAAGTTAATCCTGCCGCCGGATTTATCTGCACCTGGTTAACACCGGCAATTTGATATTCTACCGGGTCTTCCAAAGTCATAATATTCACCTTCGGCGTATTAATCTTGGACAGGACTGAGTAAAGAGTCGTTGTTTTACCTGATCCCGTTGGGCCGCAGATGATGATAATTCCGTGCGGGCGTAAAATGGAATCCTCTAAATTTTTCAAAGCCCGGCCGCGAAGACCAAGCTCGATCAGCTTGGGAACCCCGCCGGATTTCTTAAGAAGCCGCATGACAATTTTTTCACCATGAACCGTGGGCAGGGAAGACACACGCAAATCTACTTCCTCAGCTGCAGATTTAAAATTAAACCGACCGTCCTGAGGAATTCTTCGTTCATCAATTTTCATTCCTCCTAAAATTTTTATTCTAGAAATCAGGGAATCATGGAAAGATCTGGGCATCGTAAACTTTTCTTGCAAAATTCCATCGATCCTGTAACGAACTCTCGTTCCTTTCTCTTCAGGCTCAATATGAATGTCGGAGGCACGGCTTTTAACAGCAAAAGTCAAAAGTTCTTTGACAATTCGGGCAATTGGCGCTTCCCGAATAACCTGGTCAAGCTTGGACAAATCAACAGTATTGGTATTGTCCGTTGGGGCCGCTTCTTTGATAGCCGCCGTTACTTCTTGAGCCAGTCCAACTGAATAGCGTTGGTTGATCATATCTTCAACCTGAGAGAGTGTCGCTGCAAGCGGCCGAACACGAAGCTTGGTTAATTGTTCAATAAACTCTGTTGCACCCAAATCTAAAGGGTTTGACATGGCCAATTGAACTTCGCCCTTGTCACGATCGAGCAATGTTGGGAAAACCTTAAACCGTGAAGCCACAGATTGAGGTACCATATTTAAGGCTTCCGGCGAGGTTGGAATTTGGTTCAAATCTACAAAAGGGATATTATAAAGAGTTGCAAAAGCGCGAGCCAGTTGATCAGGTTTGACCAATCCTTGGCTTTTTATGATCTCTTCTTGCGATTTACCTGTTTGGACTTCTTGAAGTTTTATTTTATCTGCATTGACTGAAGTTAAAATATTTTCCGAGACTAAGATATCAACCAATGTAGATGGCGCTTTTGCACCATTGGGCTTTGGAGTGACAGTGGGCATGCATCCATCATGCCATATTTCTGCTAAAATGCAAAGTAAGCATGCATGCTTACTTAATTACAGGCAAAACACCAAAAGACAGAGCCTTTCAAGCAGAAAAGTTGATAAGTCGTGTGCACGCAGTCGAGGTACACCGTTTAGTACCCACAAAGGGCAGCCACACAATAAATAGTATTAGAGAAATTAATCAAACGTTAAGTTTAAAAAGCCCCGGAACCCGTGCGGTACTCCTGGAAGAGGCGGATAAATTAACCCAAGAAGCCGCTAACGCTTTTTTGAAAACTTTAGAAGAACCGCCTCAAAACACTATTATTATTCTGACCGCTCCATCAAAAGATTCCGTCACAGATACAATTACTTCACGATGTGCTGTTGAACACTTGGGGCCATTAGAGATAGAACTTTCCGAGGAAGAAAAGTCAGAAGCTTTAAAAACTTTTGAAGAGTTATCAAAAGCAGGGACGGGGGAAAGGTTTAAGTTTACTGAAGGTGTGGGGGATAGGGAAGAGGCTATAAAGTTTGTCTTGGGCCAGATTTATGCAGTAAGAGAAAATATGTTATCCCACATCAACAGCCTACAGCCCACAAACTACAACCTCTTAGATGCCCTTCTTCAAACAAAGAAAGACCTCGAGGCCAATGTCAATGTCAAACTCGCCCTCACCGCTTTAGTGTTAAACTATTAACAATCATGGAAGTTCATGCCCCAAACAGCGCAGAAGTCGCTACTCCTCTTGGAACACCCGAACAATTAAGACTGACTGATCCTTCAGACTACATTCCAGCTGAGAAACAGATCAAGCATGTAAAATCTTTGGACACTGGAAAGCCCAAACCCTGGGAGACCACTAAGAAGACAGGCTTTGGACTTATAATTAGCGAAAACGACCATGCCGTCGTGGCAGTTGGCGGATCATTTTCAAAAGACAAGAAACATGGCGTGCTTGTTTTTGCACAAGATAAGGATAAAAAAGAGGAGACTTCTTTTGAAATTGAGGATTTTGGACACGCAAAACAAGACATTATTTGCAATGCTCTGAAAAATGCAACCACGTACCTGCGCAACGAACAAAGGTATGCGCTAGCCAAGAAAATAGGCGAAAGTGCAGATACCCTAAGGGCAGGTACCCCCGCAGAAGTGGCACAGTTTTGCGCTGTCCACCTTCTCGGATATCTTCCCGATTTACGCCCAGCCCAAGAAGAAAGCCTTGATTTCGGCTCTTCGGCCGCAAAACCTTCAGAAGTGCAAAGAGCAGAGCTCAGGGATTTTTCAAAATTCGTCTCAGCTAAAATACCAACAAATCTTCAAGCAAGTATTTACGTTAAGTTGATGAAGGCTGCCCCAAACCATCCGGCAGCCAAGTTTACCAGCAAGTCGGACGCGACCGAAAGAAGCGCGACCATTAATAAACTATATACCTTAGGTGATTACATCTTCAAATTACAGGATTGCGGGGTTGTTATTCACTTTGGACACAATTTTTGCAAGGGCTTGTTTTTGGCCACAAATTCCTAAAGGTGGCGTATCTGTCCCACCTGGAAGGTGGTCTAGATAGGACACCTCCGACAAAGTTTGAAACTGCAGCGTCCTGAGGACTTTCCTGCCATTTCTTTCTTTTCTTTTACACTATTTTACCACCGGAAGCCTATTTGGCCACTAAGCTTTGGATTTGTAATGTGTGACTAACATTGGAGCAAATGGAACGCCAAGAGCTTTTAAGGCAGAAACTCTGTGATGTCCATCTTCTGTAACAAAATATTCTCCGTTAATTTTTGCAAGCCTGATCGGTTGGGCTCCGGCAATGTCTTTCTCGCCTTTTGCAATGCTTTGAGTTAAGTCAAATAGAAAACTTTTGCCGCGATTTATTTGATTGAGGAAAGTTCCAGGAGCTTCGTGATCAGGATTAATGTAATTGCCTCCAGCAATATTATTAAGGTTAACCATTTCAGGAAGTTCGTCGCCTTTATCTAATAAAGTCCGAGTGTCCGGAGTGCCTCTGGCCGGCATTTTGCTAAGTCTTTCGTCTAATTCTTGTGGCGTATTCACTGGAGTAGTAACTAGATCTGGAGTCGGAAATACTTTTGCTGGTTCTTTGGGTTGCCTTGAACGAAAGTCTTCTTTTCCTGCGCAAACATGGCTTAAGACACGGTCTTGAATGGCGATAAATATTGAGTCGTATCCGTTTGCGAATAGGTTAGGTTCGAATTGGGCCCGAAACGCTATTTCCTCACTTGGTACAGTATGTTTAGGAGCAGCGGTACTCGTAAGGAATCTGGCATGAGCAAGAAAAACAAGAAGCTTGATCTTGAAGATATAAACGTAAAAGTGGCAATAGCCTTCGGGCTAGCTATGATCTCTATTCTTCTCCTTATCATTGCCTTTCAGCTTCTAAAGTAATATCCCGAAGTCTTTTGTAGAGAATAGAACGCACCTGAACTTTGAGCTTCCGCGGCTCGCCGACCGTATCGCTTCTTCGGTCTCCGTCTGTTCGCGAACCTTGTTTCTCAACCTGAAATATGGTACAATTCGGGTAATGTTTGGGTTCAACCCAAGCTGGACTTGACCACAACGTAAGATTTAAGATATCCTAAGTATCATCTTCTGGCTATCCAGAAGTTTTTCTTGTCAGCACACAATAATTATGCCTGCACAAATTACTAAAACATCTTCCTACACAGCCAAGGATATTCAAGTTCTTGAAGGGTTGGAGCCCGTTCGAAAGCGCCCGGGAATGTACATCGGCTCAACCGACGCCTCAGGACTTCACCACTTGATAACTGAAATTTTAGATAACTCGGTCGATGAAGCTTTGGCCGGTCACGCCACAGAAATCTGGGTTGAAGCAAACGAAGACGGCTCAGCTTCTGTCAAAGATAACGGGCGAGGCATTCCTGTTGATAAACATCCCAAAACCGGTACTTCCGCACTTGAATTAACCATGACTAAACTCCACGCCGGAGGTAAGTTTGGCGATACTGCTTACAAAGTTTCCGGAGGATTGCACGGCGTAGGAGCCTCTGTTGTAAACGCGCTCTCTGATTGGTTGGAAGTTGAGGTTCACAGAGATAGCTTCGCTTGGGTACAAAAATATAAAAGGGGGGTTCCCGAATGGCCAGTGAAAAAAACCGACCCGGTAAAAGATACAGGTACAAAAACCACTTTTCTGCCAGATAAAAGTATGTTCACAACAACAGAGTGGAACCTAAAAAATATTGAAGATTCTATTCGCAACAGAGCGTACCTGATTGCCGGTTTAACCTTCCATCTTAAAAATCCCTCGGGGTTAACTAAAACTTTCTATTTTGAAGGCGGAATAAAAAGTTTGGTTGCGCACAATAACCACGAAAAGCAAACTCTAAACACTGTCGTTTATTTCAAAAAAGATACAGACGATATTTCGGCAGAAATTGCTTTGCAATACAATGACGGAATTTCTGAAAACGTGGAGTCTTTTGTCAACGTTATCAAAACCCCCGACGGAGGGACTCATTTGACCGGCTTCAGAATCGGATTAACACGTGCCATAAACGACTATGCGAAAAAGATTGGGCTCCAAAAAGAAGTTGTTGACGCCATAACCGGTGAAGATACACGGGAAGGCTTAACCGCTGCGATTTTTGTCAAACTTCCCACAAACAGCATACAGTTTGAATCGCAAACTAAAACCAAATTAAATAATCCCGAGGCGCAAGGGTTTATGGCCCAATTAACAAACCAGGGATTAAATACTTACTTTGAAGAAAATCCCGGCGAAGCCAGAAAAATTCTGGAAAAGGTGACGTTAGCAACCCGCGCCCGTTTGGCAGCCAGAGCGGCAAAAGATGCAGTTTTAAGGAAAGGCGCCTTGGAGGGTTCTTCGCTTCCGGGAAAGTTGGCCGATTGCTCAGAAAAAGATGCCTCACTGTGCGAAATCTATCTGGTTGAGGGAGATTCCGCCGGCGGCACAGCCAAAGGAGCAAGGGACAGGAAATATCAGGCTATTTTACCCATCGGTGGGAAAATTTTGAATACCGAGAGAGCTCATTTGGACAAAATAATTAAATTTGAAGAGCTAAAGGACTTGATTATAGCCTTGGGAGCAGGAATCGGGGAAACTACTAATATTGACAAGCTTCGGTACCACAGAATCATTATTATGACTGATGCTGACGTTGACGGTTCGCACATTGCGACACTTTTAATGACCTTTTTTTACAGGCATCTTCCGCAAGTTATTCAAAACGGATATCTTTACATTGCTCTTCCGCCACTTTATAAAATACAGCTTGGCAAAGAGATAAAATACGCTTATAATGATGAAGAAAAGGATAAGATTGTTTCCGAAATCAATGGTTCAAAGTTTACAGTGTCCAGGTATAAGGGTTTAGGAGAAATGAATTCTGATCAGCTCAGAGAAACCACAATGGATCCGGAAACAAGAACCTTAAAACAAGTCACAATCGAGAACGCCGAAGAAACCGATAATGTATTTACAACCTTAATGGGTGAGGATGTACCTGCTCGGAAGAAGTTTATCCAAACCTACGCGCAATTTGCCAGTTTAGACATCTAGCAAATTGTCCAATCGAACAATCAATGGAAAATAGATTATGGACTCTATAGTTTTATTATCTTTAATCGCCGGGGGAGTAACTCTACTTTACGGAGTGTGGCTCGTTTCCCGAATACTTGCCGCGCCGGCAGGGGATACCAAAATGGGCGAGATTGCCACAGCTATTCGTGAGGGAGCAAACGCCTATCTTTGGCGCCAAAACCGAACTGTTGCCGTTGTTGCAGTTTTGCTGGCAGGACTACTCTGGGGCAGATTGGGACCAACAGCCGCCGGAGGATTTTTACTAGGGGCTTTTGCCTCAGCTTTGGCCGGCTATATCGGCATGGTGATCGCCGTTCGCTCAAATGTCCGCGTGACAGAAGCTGCTAAAAGGGGTTTGGCTCAAGCTCTGTCTGTGGCTTTCAAAGGAGGATCCGTCACAGGCTTACTGGTTTGCGGATTGGCCATCCTTTCTATTGCCGGAGTCTTGAGCGTAGCTAATGCGCGTGAATTTTCTCCCGTTACTCCTTTGATCGCTTTAAGTTTTGGAGGGTCTTTAATCTCAGTCTTCGCCCGTTTAGGCGGCGGAATTTATACAAAAGGCGCAGACGTTGGTACTGATTTAGTCGGAAAAATTGAGGCGGGGATCCCCGAGGACGATCCACGCAATCCTGGCGTTATTGCTGATCTTGTCGGGGACAATGTTGGAGACGATGCTGGAATGGCTGCCGATCTTTTTGAAACATATGTGGTCACAACAGTCTCTGCAATCCTTTTGGGCATGCTTTTGTTCCCCAAAGATGGAAGCACATATCTTTTCCCGTTAGCAGTCGGGGCAATTTCTCTTGCTGCCTCAATTTTGGGAACTTTCTTTGTGATTTTACCCAAAAGCGGCAGAATCATGCAGGCCCTTTATCAAGGTTTGGCGGCGGCGGCATTACTTTCTACTGCAGGATTTTTGGGCTACATTAATTTCTTCCCGCCAGTTTTAGAGGGAATCTCCAAAAATGCACTTATTATTACCTTCTTGGTTGGTATAGTCGTTACATTAGGCTTAGTCGGCATAACTGAATACTTTACTGGTAAAAATTCAGCTCCTGTGCGCGGTTTGGCCAAAGCTTCAGCTTCTGGTCACGGAACCAATGTCATCGCCGGGCTTGCACTTTCGATGAAAGCAACCTTCCCTGCAATTCTTCTGATCGCTTTGGGAATGCTCGTTTCATATTCAGTGGCAGGACTTTACGGAGTAGCCCTGGCCGCCGTTTCAATGCTTTCTTTGACTGGAATAGTCGTAGCAATCGATGCCTTCGGCCCCATCACCGACAATGCTGGCGGAATTGCTGAGATGAGTAATCAAAAAGCGTCTGTTAGAAAAATTACAGATGCCCTGGATGCCGTCGGCAATACAACCAAAGCAGTTACAAAAGCTTATGCAATTGGCTCTGCAGGTCTGGCATCTTTAGTACTTTTTGCAACTTACACTCAAGAGTTGTCTGCTGGCCGCGGAATTACAAGCTTCTCACTTTCTGACCCGATGGTTTTAGTTGGACTCTTTATCGGAGGCTCCTTGCCATATTTGTTTGCCGGATTGGCTATGGAATCTGTCGGCAAAGCAGCGCAGGCTGTCGTAGTTGAAATCCGCCGCCAATTTAAACAAATAAAAGGCATTATGGATGGAACGGCCAAACCAGAATACGCAAAATGCGTAGATATCGTAACCAGCGCAGCTTTGAAGGAAATGATTATTCCAGCCTTAATTCCGGTTGCAGCACCAATTTTGGTCGGCTTCCTGCTTGGACCAAAAGCTTTGGGAGGATTGTTAATGGGAATCATTATTACAGGGCTTTTCGTTGCGGTTTCAATGACCACAGGAGGAGCAGCTTGGGATAACGCCAAGAAATACATCGAAGCCGGACATCTCGGAGGCAAAGGCGGAGTTGCTCATCAAGCCGCAGTTACCGGAGACACAGTGGGCGACCCATATAAAGACACTGCCGGACCAGCTATTAACCCAATGATTAAAGTTGCAAATATAGTAGCCCTGTTGCTTGCACCATTCCTAGTTTCATAATTTCCTAACATGAAGATTGGTAAAGTGCTGCCAGCTGAAATTACGCAGGAAATGCGTAAAAATTATCTCGATTACGCGATGAGCGTAATTGTTGCTCGTGCGCTTCCTGACGTACGCGATGGCCTAAAACCCGTTCACCGAAGAATTCTTTATGCTATGCATGATATGGGTTTAAGACCCACTTCCGCCTACGCAAAATCAGCAAAGGTTGTTGGAGAAACCATGGGTAAATACCATCCCCACGGCGATGGCCCAATATATGACGCAATTGTCCGCTTGGCGCAAAACTTTTCCATGCGCTATATGTTGGTAGATGGCCAGGGAAATTTTGGCTGTTTTACAAAAGACACTAAGGTTAAACTGGCAGATGGAAGAGATCTCAGTTTTGGTGAACTAATTAATGAACACAAGCAGGGCAAAAAGAATTACACCTACACTGTAAATAACTCCGGCCTGATCTCTATCGCAGAGATAAAAGAACCGAGATTAACTATCAGAGATGCAGAAGTTATAAAAATTACGCTCGATAATGGTGAGGTAATCAAATGTACACCCAACCATTTATTCATGCTTAAAGACGGAAGCTACAAAGAAGCGCAGAGCCTAATGAAAACAGATTCATTGATGCCTCATTATCAAAGATTATCTCAAACTACCGATCGCCTCAATAGAGAAGGGTATGCGCTAATTTTCCAAAACAAAACCACTAACAATACAGGTAGGTTGAAATTCTTAAATATTTGCAAAGAAGTTGTTAAAAAGTTTTCAACCCTAAACGAAGAACACTACAACAAATTACGAAACGAAATCTATCCCTACGGTTCTGCGCCTTATGGGACAACCGGACTAAAAAATTATTTTTCTGACAATCCAGATATGGTAAGGCTTGAGATTAATGGAAATCATAAGGTTATAGACATTGAAAATCTGACCACAAGAGAAGACATGTATGATCTCACAATCGATAATTATCATAATTTTGCTCTAGCTGCGGGAGTTTTTGTACACAATTCGGTTGATGGCGATCCTGCGGCGGCAATGAGGTACACCGAAGTGCGGCCGGCTAAAATTTCTGAAGAGCTATTGCGGGATATTGAAAAAGAAACAGTTGAATTTGAACCGAATTTTGACTCCACCTTAAGAGAGCCAAAATATTTACCTTCACTTTTGCCAAACCTTCTGTTAATGGGCGCTGAAGGAATTGCTGTGGGTATGGCTACAAAAATCCCACCGCACAATTTGTCCGAAGTAGTTGATGCCGCCATTGCCACGATTGAGAAAGGAAAATCCGCACCCGCTCAAACCGACACAGCTGAGTTTGTGATTAAAAAGATAGATTTGGCAGTTGCCGCCGGAAAAGCTGGAAATTTAGACCAGGTGGAAATTAAAGCTCCGAAGATGGAGTTTAACTCGGATATCACTGTCGAGGACTTAACGGCATACATCAAAGGCCCAGACTTCCCCACAGGCGGATTAATTTACGGCGGAAAATATTTGCCGGAGGTTTACGGCTCCGGGAGAGGAAGAATCATTGTCCGTGGTGTTGCCAAAATAGAAGACACGGGCAAAAAGTCCAGGATTGTTATCACCGAACTCCCATACCAGGTCAATAAGGCTTCTTTGGTTATTAAAATTGCTGAACTTGCCCGGGATAAAAAGATTGCCGGCATTTCAGATTTGCGGGACGAATCGGACAGGCGCGGGATGTCTGTTGTTATTGAGCTTAAAAAAGATGCACGGCCCAAGGCCGTTTTAAACAACCTTTACAAACACACAGATTTGCAAACCTCATTCCCGGCAAATTTTGTCGCCTTGGTAAACGGGATTCCCAAAACTCTAAACCTAAAGCAAATTTTAGTGGAATATGTACGACACAGGCAGGAAGTAGTGGCGCGAAGATCACTTTTCGACCTTACAGAGGCCAAACGCCGAGCTCACATTTTAGAGGGTCTGAAAATTGCCCTTGATAACTTGGACGCAGTCATAAAAACCATTAGAGAATCACGCGATACGGAAACGGCCCGGATAAACCTTATAGATCGCTTCGGTTTAACTGAAATTCAAGCCAACGCGATTTTGGATATGCAGCTTCGCAGATTGTCTGCTTTGGAGCGGGAAAAAATTGAAGAAGAATACAAAAAGGTTGGAGAGATTATTGACTTCTTAGCAGATTTATTGATGCATCCAGAAAAAATCCTGGCCGTTATAAAAACAGAGCTTGTTGAGCTTAAAGAAAAATATGGCGATGCGCGAAGAACTAAAATTGTTGCCTCACCGGTTGGTGAAATTTCCGAAGAAGATTTGGTTGCGCAAGAAGAAGTCATTGTTACTATTACCAGGACAGGTTACATCAAACGTCTGCCTCCTTCCACATACAGAGCACAAAGAAGAGGTGGAGTAGGGGTTGTGGGAATGACGACCAAAGAAGAAGACGAGATTTCGCATATATTCTCCGCAACCACACATGACAGCCTGATGTTTTTCACCAACAAAGGCCGGGTTTTCGGTGTTCGGGTTTGGGAAATTCCGGAAGGCTCAAGGCAATCCAAGGGGCAGGCTATAGTTAATTTGATTAATATCGATCGAGGTGAGCAGGTTGAAGCAGTCTTGACCTTGCCAAAAGCCAATGAGGCAAAATATATGGTTTTAACCACACGCAAGGGTGTGGTTAAAAGAACTGCGTTAGAAGAATTCAAAAATCTTAGAGCCTCTGGACTTATTGCCATAAGGCTTGACAAAGATGATGATCTGGTTTGGGCTCGCCCTACAGATGGCAAGGGACACGTTATCTTAGTTACTCAAAAAGGCAAATGCATTCGCTTCTCAGAAAACGATGCTCGTCCATTGGGCCGTCCAACCCGAGGAGTTCGCGGGATTACACTAAATGGTCCGGATGAAGTTATTGGTATGGAAGCCGTACCTGAAAAACTGCCGGAAAATACTGGCCGCCGCAAAAAGATCTTCCGTGATATTCTAGTTGTTATGGAAAGAGGACTTGGCAAGAGGGCTCCGATTCAATACTTTCCATTGCAAAAGCGCGGCGGAATGGGAGTTAAAGTTGCTGAACTTACCGACAAAACTGGAGATGTTTCGTGTGCGCGACTCGTTACCGAAGACATTGAACAGATTATTATCACCTCCCGAGGTGGACAAATCATCAAGCTTCCATTGAAAAATATTCCACAGCTAGGCCGTGCTACTCAGGGAGTAATTTTGATGCGCTTCGGCAAAGACAAAACAGACCGGGTTGCAGCAGTTGCCGCCTTGCCTAAAGACGACGAGAGTGGAGTAGAAGAAAACACCCCCGAAGTCGGAATCCCCACCGACGCAGATTAACATCCCCACACTTTTCCGAAGGTGTCCTATCTAGACCACCTTCCAGGTGGGACAGATTCGCCACCTCCGTCAGATCTTCTAATCTAAAGCCTCAACAAACATTTCCATTTCCATTTCCATCCAATCTTTCTTTCTTTTCTTTTCTTTTTTTTTGACAACGAGACAAAAAGCGGTATATTTAAAATATCAGAAATTTTGCTGTTGGGTGCCTTTTTCTTTTACTTGCCGCAGGTTCGGAAAGTATAGCCTTTGCTCAAGAACTCAAGGCCGCTGACTCAGCAGCAACCACAACTATACCCACTCCAACACCTAACCTTTCGTCAATAACTACAGACAAAAGCGACTATTCCCCAACAGATAATGTCGTCATCAGTGGTGCGCACCTTACCTCGAACATCACGTACACCCTGGAAGTATCATCAACCAGCGCACCCGCATTAAACTTCGAAACTCAGGTCACAACGGATGACGTTGGAAGTTTTTCGTATACTTACCAACTTGACGGGAATTACCGACCAAATTATCAGACACAAATCATAGACTCTGGGGGTAACACAGTGGCAACTGCAACATTTACAGACGCTGTGGGAGTAAGTGTCACCCCTGCGACCGGAGGAGAAACGATTTCAGCCGATACCACAGGCACAGTATTTACAAGCTTAACCGGACCAACCATTGACGAAAGCGCAGGCGGACAAATCAAATCAGGCAATTTAGTTCTCAACACCCCTCCCGACTTCGAATTTGATACAACAAGCCCATATGTCACTATTTTACTTAAAGGGAATCCTAACGCAAGCAAAAACATTAATAACGCGCCCTCTGGATCACATTTGCCCACAGTTGTTACCTCCTCAACCATAACTTTTACCCAAACGTCCCAATCCAATAATGCAAATACGCTAACTTGGGAAAATATTAGAGTTCGCCCAACTTCAGGCAACCCACTAAAAAACGGTGTTCTCACAAAATCCGGCACTTCAATCATTACTTGGGTGCCCAACTGGACAAACAATCTCGGTACCTTAACCGAAGTTGCCGGAGCTTTGGATCATGTCAATATTTCTCCTCCAGAACCCCAAACTGTTGATTGGGGCAAAAACGTACAACTCACTGCCCAAGGATTCGACGTGCACAATAACATTATCCCGCAAACCCCAATTTTCACTTGGACAGTTGTACCCGGTACAGGCAATGGAAGTGTAACTTCAAACGGTTTGTTTACCCCAAGCATGGTGGGTACCGTAACCATAACCGCATCAAAAGAAGGCAAAACAAAAACTTCCGACACCATTGAGATCAGACCACCAGCGCCAGTCGTTTCGGATGCAGCAAATCTGCCAACACTTTTTTCAAGCTCTTCGTTTGCCATTCCACTTAACGCCACAGCTGACAACACCCCGCAGGTGACTAGCGTAGGACAAGTTACAGTGAACAGCGACTCAAATGGCAGTTCCGTTGTACTTCCAGCAGGAACAGTAATAAAACGAACAGACAACTCAAATTTTGCAACCTCCGACTTATCAGCCACCACAATATCAGCATCATCTTTATCTAACCTGGGCAACAACGTAGTGGTTGATGGAGCAGTGCAGTGGGGCATACCCAACGCAGGATTACACTTTGAAGATTCAAGCGGGAACTTTCAACCAATCACGCTTAAAATCTATGTTGGCACATCCTTAAACAACCTCATCTTAAATGTCGTGCGCTCAATTGACACATCCTCAGGCTGGACGAGTGACGGAATTGTAGCCCCAGCAACATGCACAGTCACTAATGGTATTTGCACTTTCCAGGCGACGAAAGCCTCTTACTTTGCCACCACAAGAACAGTAACTCCAGCTAGTGGGGAAGAGTCAGCCACTCCTGCTGGGGCACCAATTTGCACCGACGCAAAACCCTCCACTGCTCCCACACTTTTATCAATTACACCAGGCGGCCCAAACAGTGTTAACTTAACCTGGTTGCCAACTGCCGGACCAGCAACTTATTACCTGGTCGCCTACGGAACAACTCCGGGAGCCTTGCAATACGGCAATCCGAATGTGGGTTTAGTCACAAACTACACAGTCGGTGGATTATCAGGCGGCAAATATTATTTCAGAGTCCGCGCCGGCAATAATTGTGCGCCGGGAGATTATTCAAATGAAGTTGCTGTCAGTGTCGGCGGCCAGCAGCTTACAACACCGGCTCAGGACTTTGCCTCAGGCGTTTTGAGCGCGAAAGCAAATCAGCCGGCAGTGACAAGTCCAACACCACCTGCAATTTTACCCATCCCAAATAGTAGACCTCTGTGGGCAAAAGCTATGGACTTCTTTGGGGAAATTCTCTCAGGTTTGCGCCACTCCATCACATTCTTGCGCTAATGCTCACATAAACAGTAAAATTCGTTAAGAATGATTATTGATTCGCATACTCACATTGCGTTGTCTGGATCGCCACGAATTGTTACGCCCGACGATCTTATAAAATCCATGGACGAGGCAGGTATTGATTACTCTCTTCTTTTGGCCAACCGTAAAAAAGGGAATGGTCTTAGCACCAGAGAAGCAGTTGAAATTGCCGAGACTAATCCGCGGATAAAAGTGATCGGGCATATTGAATTTGGAGCACCAATTGCGCCACAAACAGAAAACTTAAAAAAATATCTGGAATCCGGACAAATACATGGTGTAAAATTCTATCTGGGATATGAAGATTATTCGGCAACCGACAAGCAACTTTTCCCTCTGTACGAATTTTGCCAAAAGACAAACAAACCGGTTATTTTCCACACAGGTGTGCTACTTATTGGAGAGCGCGGGATGCTTAAAAATTCCCACCCTTTAAATGTTGATAGTGTGGCTTATCACTTTCCAGATTTAAAAATTATTATTGCGCATATGGGAAATCCGTGGATCGCCGACGCCGCCGCAATACTACTTAAAAATCCTAATGTTTATGCTGATTTATCGGGTTATTTTACAGAATGGGTACCTATTGCTCCGGAAGAGGTCGAAGATTTTAAAAAGAGTGCGGCATGCATTAAGGACTTTGTTGGTGACTATAAAAAATGTATCTTTGGCACAGACTGGCCAATATATAACCAAAAAGAATACGTTGAAGCCGTGAAAAGCTTAGAAATGACTGAAGAAGAAAAAGAATTAGTCTTCTGGAAAAACGCGAATGAGATTTTTTCTTTAGGTTTGTAATCTCAACTAGAAGATTCTAACATTTGCTTTTTGCTTCAATTCGGCAAACTTTTGAGAGAAAACTTCCTGCTGTTTTTGGTCGGTTAGTTGTTGTTTTGCTTCTTGCCTTTGGGAGGCAGCATCCGTTGCGATTAGAAGATTCTTATTCTCTTTTACATAATTGTCTATATCCTGTTCTGTAATATTGATTTCACTGCTGTACATTTTTTCCATAGCCAGCTGCAGTTTGAGCGTACTTTCAAAAGATTCACGACTTTGCCCTTGCTGCGCAAGTAATCTTTTAAACGTATCGGCGCCACCATATCTATTTTCAAGCTCAATAAAGCGATTCTTAACATCCTCAGGCGCAGGAACAGCATTCCTTTTTGCCGCTTCATCCATAATGACACGACCATCTATAACCGCCTGGAGTTCTGCTTCACGATAGTTTTTATCCATTCTATTCAAGACTTCAAATCCCCAAACGGGTTTGTTATAAACAGTTGCCGCCAAAACCCAGTTTCTTTTCCAAATAGATAACGCAAGAAGAAACAGGACCAGCGCCCAAAAGGCAACCCATCCGCTTGAGGGTCTATGAACCTTTTTAAGAATAGAGAGCGGTGGTATTGTTTGTGGCAAAACGGATGATTCCACCTTTGAAGCTTTCACTCCCGACTTAGATTTAGTCTGAGTTCTTGTTTTCGCTGCCATTACAAAAGAAGAATATCAAAACAAATCACAATACACAAGAAGCACATTCTTACAAAAGCTACTTTCCACCACGCCCGTGGAATGCGTCGTGCACGTCTTTAAGCTGACGGTTGGTCACATGTGTATAAATTTGTGTAGTTGAAACGTTTTTGTGCCCCAACATTTCCTGAACTGAACGAAGGTCGGCACCCGCCATCAAAAGGTCAGTTGCAAATGAATGGCGAAGCACATGTGGTGTAACGTCAACCGGGATTTTAACTTTGCGGGCGTATTTTTTAATCATTCTTTGCACACTTCTTGGCGTTAAGCGTACCTCCTCGTCAGAAATCTCAGGCCCGAATTTGCCTTTGTGGCGCATAAACAACGGTTTGTAATTGTCACGGCGAATTTTTAAGTACTCATTAATCCAATCAACGGCTCGGCCGGACAAAAACACCACTCTTTGCCTACGACCTTTTCCAATAATTCCAAACTCGCGGCGCCCGAGGTCAATCGTGTCGCGGTTTAGTGAAACCAGCTCGGAAACGCGAAGGCCGGTTGAAAATAAAACTTCCAAAATAGCGCGGTCGCGTTTGCCAACATCGGTAGAGAGAGTAGGGGAGTTTAAAAGGCGGTCGACCTGCTCACCGTTTAGAAATTTCAGCGAATGCGCCTCTGCTTTTGGCAAATCAATTTTTTCCGGAGCCAGAGCCTCGCGGTCAGTTCTTATCAAATATTTCAAAAAGGAGCGCAAAGCTATGGCATGGTAGCCTTGGGTTTTTTTTGACAGGGTTCCACCTTGTCCATCCGAAAGGCGAGAGATATATAGTCTGTACTGGCGGACATTATCTTGCGTTATCTGCTCCAACTTCCCACTTCCGTTTTCCCACATCCAGTCATTGAACCTTTTTAGATAATGAGTATAGTTTCGGACAGTCAGGGGGGATACATCTCGTTCAACCTCCAAGTATTCCAAAAACTCCCGGATAAGTTTTTCCAACTCTGATTGCTCCTGGGTAGCCATTTTGTGTAGTAGCGAATTTCAATTCGCGCAAAGGAGAGCGCAGAATGAATTCTGCTATTACACTTTACACTGTACGCTCTTCGCGTGTCAACATTGTACGACATAACACCCCGTTTGTGAGTTTGTGACCTCACCAAATGCCCCAGGACGCGTTTTTTGAGCATAGAAGCAGGTGTGTGGTGTGTTGCATACAAGTAATAGCGGACTTTTAGTCCGCGCAAAAAATAACGCAGAATGAATTCTGCTAATACTTAAGTATCCTGTAGTAGGGTAGAGGTGTTCGGGTTCTGTTTGGTCGAGAAGTTTTGGAGGCTGGACGCTAAGGAGAGGTAAAAGAATAGAAAAGATGTCGAGTGTTTTATTGTTGAGAAACATAAGAAACGCAACTTGTTGCAAGTTATGTCTCTTCTCCGCAACAAGGCACAGTGCGTCGTAAAAGCTATATTGTACGACCTTATGTAGCTAGCTCTTCCCCTTGGGTAGTAAACATCTGCAACTCTTGTTGGCTAAGCATAACTTCTACCAAGTGATCCCAAAAGAGAGAGTATGAAGTCTAGAGGTGGTCTTCTCTCCAAAGTGAACCTGTATATTGCGAGCTACCACACAATTGCCCAATTGGCACTTAAAATACAAGTTGTCCACAATCACACCACTCTCTTTGCAAGAATTCTGGTACTTAACTATATCATTTGAGGCCAGAAACGCAGAAAAAAGCAGAGAGTAAGGCTGCTTGGTTCACATTAGCGCTCTACGTCGCTTTTTGTCAATCCGTGAAAACTATGGGTTTCATGCGTGAAAAGTGTCCCTATAACATTTCCGATATTATGAGTTTAGTCTCCTCTATCTCCCCTGCTCCCTAGCCTTGGGAGCAATCACGTCATTCCGGACCCGCTTCAACAAGTCAAAGACGAGGCGAGCTTGATCCGGAATCTATAATATATATTTTTGGATTCCTGGCCAGGCCAGGAATGACGTGTGATGACTGGCCTTTTCCAACCTCAGTCCAGCTTCAAAAGGAGCCCCTTCTCTTTCACGCGTGAAAACATAGCATAGAAAAACCAAAAAACTAATCCAAGATAAATAAAGTTCAAAACAAAGGCCATGCCCAAGTGAGGCAGGGATAAACTACCTGTTGCCACTACCCTTCTCATCCCTTCAAAAACCCAAGTTGACGGCAAGATATACGCGACATATTGCAAACTTTGCGGCAGTGCCGAAACCGGATAAAAAACCGCAGAAAACGGCTGGATAAGGAAGATAAAACCAAAGGCAAGAACTTGGGCTGAAGAACCAAAACGCAAAATAATTCCGGTGGTAAACAAACCCAAAGCCCAACCAAACAACAAGATGCTTAAAACAAAAGGAACCAGGTAAAAACCAAAAGTAAAAATATTAAACTGGTAAAGCAGGTATGCCAAAATACTAATTACAGCTCCCGCCAGAACTATTCGAATAAGTCCCAAAAGGACTGTCGAGAGCAAAAACTCACTAACGCGAAGAGGCGTTACGAAAATATTCAAAAGATTTCTTTCCCAAACATCTTCCAAAAACGCAATAGACACAGCTCTTTGACCCTGGCTTAAAAGATCCCAAAAGACTAACGCCCCAAGAAGTATCGTCACAATGTTCACCCCACCCAAACCAGCTTTTTCTAAGTACCGCGTCAAAAAGCCCCACAACAAAAGCTCCATAACCGGCCAATAGAAAATGTCCATAAGCCTTGGAATACTTCTTTGGTAAAGGTATAAGTGTCTGATTAATATAGCTTGAACTCTATGCCATTTCATTTTTGCTATTCTCCTCTTGCTATTGCAATAAACACATCGTTCAGATCTTTTCTTCCATACTTTCTTACTAATTGACGCGGCGCGCCATCATCAGTAATTTTGCCCTTGTTGAGAAAAATTACTCTCGTACAGAGCTCTTCAATTTCAGCCATATTGTGGGAGGTATAAAGTATAGTGACTCCCCTATCTTTTTGAATTTGCAACAATAATTTCCGCACACGATCAGCTACGTCGGGATCCAAAGAGGAAGTAGGCTCATCTAAAAGCAAAAGCTCCGGATCGTTAAGAAGCGCCTTAGCTAAATTAACCCGTGTAAGCTGACCAGTTGATAAGCTGCTGGTAATTTTGGGCAAAAGTTCTTTTATATCGAAAAACTCGGCAAGCTCTTCAACCTTCTGACGCGGATTGGGAACGTTATAAAGCCGTGCAAAAGTTGACAAATTCTCCCAAACTTTTAAGTTGTACGGAAGATTAACGTAAGGCGAAGAAAAATTAACCCGTGACAACACTTCTTCCCTGTTTTGGGCAACATTTTTGCCAAAAATTTTAATTGAGCCTGATGTTGGGGTTATTAAATCCAGCATCATTTGGATGGTGGTAGTTTTGCCTGCTCCATTCGGCCCCAAAAGTCCGGTGATCTTCCCCCTCTCTATCTCAAAAGAGATATTGTCCACAACCTTAACCGTGCGGTCAAATTTTTTAACTAACTTTTTTACTTTGACAATTGATTCATTTATCCAGCCCATCTTGCAGTAAGGAACATCGTGATAAAAACCACCGCGCCGACAAGGAAATATTCGCGTATTGTACGCGCAAAAAGCCTTTGTTGCAATCTTGCTTGCCCCGTCCCCAATCCAACGTACAAAACCGTCGTTAAGGCAAGCGAGGCAACTGGAACTGTAACCGGCCAGAAGGAAAGCACGACACCAACTTCCCCCAAAATTAAGGCAAGCGCCACAGCCGGGAAAAGTACTTCTTTGCCCAATTTATGCCCAAGTTCTATTGACCAAAACCCTTGCAAAAGTAATGGAAAAGCAAGAAGCGCGCTGGCTAAACCATTAAGCCAAAAACTTGCCCGGAGTGAAAAAACGTTATCAAACAACAAAAAGGCAGTCAAAAGTGTGAGCAAAAATCCGACCGCATGTGCCGCGCGCAACAGCGCGATAGTGCGGGCTGCCGCAACCGTATAAATATTTGAAGTGAGTAAAAGCGCGTATATGCCCAAAATATAAAGAAGAACAATTGGGATAGCCGACAAGATACTTGCTGGCAGCAAAAAGTAAAAAAGACCAACTCCAGCGGTAAAAAATGTGGGCAAGACAAGGGTAAGCAAGGTAGCATTTCGTCCTAGTGCCTCTTTTAAAGACCAGTAGGAAAAAACTGCAGTTAAGATCGTTAGAAGCGCAATTGTTTGGTACCTGAAGCCTGTCTCGACAAAATATTGCATCAAAACAAAACCAGATGCCAGAAGCAAAGAGGAAAGGACAAATTTTTGTCGTTTTGTCATTACAAGTCTACTCCAGCGTAAACTTTCTGCACATCATCGTGATCGTCCAATGACTCTAAAAACTTGACGATTTTTGCGGACTTGTCAGCATCTTGAACCGGCATTGGATCGCGAGGGCAAAAAACCAACTCGGCCTCTTTAACAGCAATGCCAGCCTCTTCAAGTGTGTGGCGAATTTTATGCAATTCTTCAGGCCGGGTATAAACTTCAATTCCGTCCTCAACTTCTTCAATGTCTTCAACACCTAGATCGATAAGCTGGAGCATCCTTTCTTCAGGATTTGTTCCTTTTTCAGCTAAAATTTGGCCCGCTCTTTCAAATTGGAATGAAACAGAACCCGGACTGCCCATCGTTCCCCCACCGCGCTCAAAAAGATTTTTCATTTCCTGGGCCGTCCTGTTTTTATTATCTGTCGCCGCCTCAACGATTATCGGTACACCCTCAGGGCCGTAGCCTTCATAAACCATCTCCTGCAAACTTGCGCCGCCAGCTCCTGTTCCACGCTCGATCGCATGCTCAACATTATCCTTGGGCATGTTAGATTCCCGAGCTTTTTCAATCGCAAAACGCAACTTAACGTTACCTCCCGGGTCTGCCCCGCCTTCTTTGACAGCGATAGAAATTGCCTTGGCTAGCTTAGTGAAAATTGCGCCCTTCTTGGCGTCATTTAAACCTTTTTGCCTTTTGATTGTAGACCATTTGGAGTGTCCGCTCATAGCAAATATGTAAGTAATTATAGCACAGGTCTGGCCACGCATTTTTACAATGCACGTGCATTCCGAAAATGCCAAAAAGAAAACACTGTATTGTACGCCCAATATTGTCCTCTTGACAAACACAAGCGAACCAATAATACTCAATCTCGACTGAAATCGTATATATGAACGAACTTGCCCAACGCGCAATCCAGGCCGCTTTAAAAGGTGACTGGGATGAGGCGAAAGATATAAACGAATCAATTTTGAAAATTGCGACGGATGACAAAGATGCCCTTTGCAGGCTGGCGCGTACTTACCAGGAACTCGGGAAAAACTCCAAAGCTTTATCAACTTATAAAAAGGTTCTTTCCTTAGACTCCTACAACTCTATTGCCCTAAAGGCCGTTGACCGCCTGGAAAAAATGGCCCACAACGGCAGCTCAAATAATCACAGCGGCCACACATTCACCCCTTCTGCAAGTTCTTTTTTGGAAGAACCGGGTAAAACTAAAACTGCAACGCTGATCCACCTTGGCGCAACCGGAGTTTTAACGGGGCTGACAATTGGGCAAAGTGTGCAGCTAGCCACTCACCCACACAGAGTTGGCGTTGAAACTTTATCCGGAGAGTTCATCGGAAGATTGCCTGATGATCTTGCCCACAGAATCCTTACCTTCTCCCGCGCAGGCAACGAATATGAAACATGTATAAAATCTGCGACATCTCAATTGGTCAAAGTTTTTATTCGCGAGGCTAAACGCGGCCCAAGTGTATCCGACATTCCCTCCTTCCCTGTCAGCGAAAAACCTGATTATGTAGCCTTTACTTCACCTGATTTAATTCATGAAGAACGCCCCAGAGTGAATACGTTCGAAGAAGAAACCTCCTTAGAGTAAGTGAACAGTGAACTAGTACTCCTTCGCAAACTTAGCCCCGAGGATTATTTCCAGGTTTGTAGGTCCAGAGGGGTCACCGACTTCGCTCTCACAACCATAGGTAGCCACCAGTCTGCGAGCGGCAAATGATTTAAGCTCAGAATCCTTGCCGCGAACCGTACACACCCCCAAAACTTTACCTTTTGTTGAATCTGTAGAAATTACCCGCAATCCCAAAACTGAGGCAACCCGCGAGACCTGAGCTGCCAAACCCGAAACTGAGGCTGCATTGGTAATTTTCAGAGTTTTTTGATCAAGAAAAACTTTATCGTCTCTTAGTGTATCAAGCTCTGAAAGTGATTTGTCAGGGTTTATAACAAATCCCTTCGTCCCATCGGCCAAAGACTTAGGTTTAATAACCCCTCTTTGTTCAAGATCAATATTTGCGCGAGAAAGCCGCCCTACCCTACCGGAGGCAAGCAGTAAATTGACTTTGTCAAAAAAGGTTAAATTACTCTGAATGTTGACTAACGAAAACCAGCCTAATTCCCCCTCGGCAAACAATACATTCCCGCCTCTGCCAGTCCAACCGTTTACGGGAATGCCAAAAGATCTTTGTATAGACCTGGCCAGAATTTGCCCGCCGGCTCTTTCTTGTATACCTAAATCCCAAAGACTCGCGGCCGACCAACTTCCATATCCGCCGGAGGCATCTAATTGGGCGTCTGAGGGAACAGTAAATTGAGTAATTGAAGCATTCTCGGGGTTGTAGGAAAAAACTTCAGGAGAGGGATTGGCCACAACAATGGTTATCCTGCTGCCGTCTTTCCAAAGTCTCTTTGTCCAAGCCTCTCCCATTTTCCACAAAACAAAGCCAAAAATTGCCAAAAAAGCAATCAAAATTAAGTATTTTACAACTGGTGTTAGGCGTTTCTTCTTCACAGAAGGCGTACGCCGGGTCTTGCGGGCAGGCATCAAGTATCATAGTAACACTGCTTAAATCAACGTCTCAATATGCAAATTGCTCAATATTTCTATTCCGCAACTTGTTGTAGCGGTCTGGCTCCAGTCCACAGCTATCTATCATGCCGGAAAGATATTCTCCGCCAACAGTTTGGGGGATAACAACATAAGTCGCGCCATCTTTATAAAGACGCAAAGCATCAGGCGGGTTGGCCGCTGTAAAAATTGAAATGGGCTTTTTTTGGTGTTTAGAGCTTTTCAAAAGCTCGAGCACGCTCAAGTTATCTTCCAAACTACCCGTTGTGGAAATAATCATCTTGGCTTCATTAATACCCAAAGACAAAAGTGTTTCCGTGTCCGCTGCGTCAGCATAATATGCGTTATGTCCGTCAGCAACCAAACGAGTTACAACAGCAGGATTAAAATCGACAATAACGAAAGGACAGTCGAGCTTTTTCAAGGCAGGCAGTAAAGCCCTTCCTGTCCGGTCACAACCCAACAAAACCACATGGCCGGCAAACTTCTCTGTTGGGGTGAATGCATTTTCCCGAACTTTTTTCAACTCAAAAACTCTAAGCAAAAAGTTGAGTTTTTGATAAAGCCAATAGCCATTTAAAATAAGATAAGTTGAGACAGCCATAGTAATTACTGCCACCAAAGTAATCAAACTGACAATTGAGCTTGAAATATGGCCTAAGTTTTGACCCAAAGAAACCAAAATCAGCGAAAACTCAGAGATTTGGGTAAACGAGACAGCAATTAGAAACGACGTCCGCTTTTTGTGCCCCAAAAGGGCCATCAGAGTTAAAACAATAAACATATTTACGATAACGACGAAAGCCGACAGCACAATTGCGGGCAAAATCAAGCTTGTGCTTATTCCCACAACCAATTTTGTGCCCAAAAGAAGGAAAAATATGGTAATAAAGAAGTCCCGAAGTGGTTTAACCCTAGAGGCAATTTGAAGATGCCCCGTTGAATTAGCAAGAGCAATCCCTGCTAAAAACCCGCCCATTTGAGGCGAGAAGCCAACAATCGGCGTGCTCACTCCTGCCGCAACTAACAAAACCCAGGCAATGCTTGAAACAAATAAAAGCTCGCTGCTTGCTACAGCAATTTTGTCAAAAACACGCGTGAGAACAAATTTGGCCAGGGCCCAAATCCCTGTTAAAAGCAGCGCTCCCTTAACCAAAACTAAGCCAATTGATTCCAAACCAGGGTTGTCCCCACGAAATCCTGATAAAAGCACGAGTACTATAATAACCACCAAGTCCTGAACCAGCAATACACCAACTGAAATTTTGCCGTAAAGGCTGGCCATGTCCTTTTTCTCCGATAATAATTTGACGATAATAATCGTTGAGCAAAAGGTTAACGCAAGGCCGATATAAAGCGCCTCAAGAGTAGCAAAACCCAAAGCCCGACCGAGTAAAAACGCGAATGTAAAGGTGAGGAGGATTTGTCCCAACCCACCGATGGCTATGACACGTCCCAGTGTCTTGAGCTCATTGAGGTTTAGCTCTAACCCAACCAGAAAAAGAAGAAAAGTAATCCCTAAGGTCGACATACTCTCGTAGAGTGACTGCGAGCTGCCGTCTAATAAAAACCCAAATAGGCTCAATATCATGCCGGCAAAAATATAGCCAACCAGAGGCGGCTGCCTAAGCATTCGGGCGACAAAGCCCAGGGTGGCAGCCAACCCGATTCCAATTGCGACAACCAAGAGCGGAGACATTAATATAAAGGTAGCACGAGCTACGAACCTGTGTCAAAACTGTCATTCCTGCGAAAGCAGGAAACTATACTAAACTAATATTGTTGGATCCCCGCCTACGCGGGGATGACAGAGGTCAAGGATGAAACGATTCCTTTGGGTATTTGCTGCCCTGTTGGCAGCAGCTTACGTCGTGCTTCCAGGCACAGCGCAGGCACGACCGGTCGACAGTGATGGTGAACCCATCACCTGTTGGATTGGGCGGTGCTTGGCGGAAGAGGCGTCACAAGATCTGCCGGTGACAACTACGGTTGTACCGACAATCACGGTAGCCTCGGCCACACCGACGCCCACGGTACCAGCGCTTGCCCAGATCACCTCGACAATGGTGACTCAAATCACCCAGTCGAGCACGGTCACGGAGCCTGTGTACAACCAGGGGCAGTCGAACAGCCCAAGCGCCCCACAAGCGCCGGCAACCTCGACCCCGCTCCCAACGTTCACGAGCACGGCCACAGCCACGGAGACAGCCACACCAGAACCGTCCGCAACACCAACGTGGACGCCTACTCTGCGGCCCTGGCCTACGGCAACACCGATCGGCACAGTGGCACCCACATTTACGGCCATATCGACCGCAACTTGGACAGCCACAAACACGACGGTTCCAACGAGCACGGCCACAGCCACGCCAGATCTGCGTCCAGCAATCACGAGTGTTTCGACCAACGAGGCCCATCCGGGAGACTGGGTGGTCATCCGCGGCCGGAACTTCCTGGTTCAGAACGTGCTTGCTTCCCAGCTACAAATCTGGCTGGCGCACGACAATGGTGGCGTTTACTGGTGGGGCATCAACAGCAACACCGGCAAGCCCATCTCGCCCGATTTCTGGGACCAGGACTCAATCCAGTTCCAGATTCCGCCGGACGCGCCAAGCCAGAGCGGTAGGCTTTACGTCGTAGTGGGCAACAAGTTCGCCCAGTACGATCAGCGGTTCACCATCTCTCGGCTCGCGCCGACAGCAACGGCCAGCCCAACGGCTACCCGGTCAGGCGGCTGTGCCTATGGCCCCGGTTCCGACCTCTCCTTTCTGGGAGGCAATCGGAACGAGTGGCGCCCAACCAGCGTATCCTACGGCTTCGAGTTCACTCGGAGCTCCGGTACGGCCACGCTGACTGGGCCCTCCTACTTAGTAGGCATGGTGATGGTTGAAACCACGCCAGGCAACGCCAGGCGTCTGGTTCCAGGTGAGCAGGCTCAGACAAACCACGCATGGTTTGTTTGCGGACCTGACTGGGCTCCGCCACCCACGCCACCGAACCGGTGAACCGCGGCACGCGCCGACTATACGAAGAACAGAATTGAGGTCATCTTGACTTCTTCTGATCCCTTTGTATCGCCGGCGCTTTTTTTGTTGCTCGCTTACGCAACTTTAACGTTTCTTTATGCTTAATTCTCACAACTAAGTACTATAGTTTTGTAGATTGGAAAGGAGGTGAGAATTATCAAAAAGCTATTTATTTTTACAATTATTTTGAGCGTACTGCTTCTTTCCACAGCGTCATTGGTGGAAGCTAAAGGTGGCAGCGGCAGAGGTTCCGAATTCCGAGTAGATGATGAAATAGAAAACGAAATAGAAGATGAGATGGAACAGCGGGTAAGGATACGGGAAGATGATAGATTCGATATTCGCGGAACCGTAAACTCTATTTCGGGCAATACTGTAGTCATTGCAGGACAGACAATTGTACTTGACCGCAATCAGGTAATGAGGCTCAGGCAAAGAGGGACACTGGCAACAGGACAGGCAGCAAGAGCAAAGGGGGTTGTCCAGAATGGAACACTATTTGCAGAAGAGGTTCGGACAATCAATCTGGGCGCGAATTGAAATTCGCTATTACGGTCTGTAAGCCAAGAGGAAGCGGTGCCTCTACAGCCATACTTTTTTTAGCGGCAGGATGCGTAAAGGATAGTTTTGCAGCGTGTAAGAATAGGCGGGGGCACCACTTTCGGTCGTTTCGCGTAGTTTTTCTCCCCGCGTATAAATAGTCACTCACAATTGGATGGCCAATATGCTTTGCATGAACTCTGATCTGATGTGTACGACCAGTTTTGGGATAGAATTCAACTAAAGAGAATGCTTCGGGCGTAGTAGCAGATTTCAATCTGCGCTCTGGATCGCGCGAACTAAAGTTCGCTAATACATTGTATGAAGTCACGGCTTCTCGACCACTATCAATCACTGCAAATTTTGTACGCACGCGGGGGTTTCTACCAATTGGCGCATCAATCTCTCCCTTCTCCGGCTCTACTTTGCCATGAACCAACCCCATATAAACCTTCTCCGTTTCCCGATCTTTGAATTGTCTTTGTAGTTCAACAAAAGCTTCAGGAGTCTTGGCTATTAATAATACTCCACTTGTTTCTTTATCAAGCCTATGTACAATACCACTCCGTTGTGTAAAATCGGCATTTATTTGTGTAGATTCTAGCCTTCGCTCGCCTCGCTGTCGCCATGGGCGAACCTCGCTCGCCTCGCAGTGAAGCGGGCTTCCAGCGGGAGCGGGCGAAGCGGGCCAGAATGACAAGGATTCTACCCAGTCTTGCAAGGATACACCTTGCAAGGCAAAGCCCCGATTTACAACCATTCCAGAAGGTTTGTTTATAGCAAGCAGATATTTATCTTCAAAGAGGACCACCTTATTTTCTTTTGCTTTCCTTTTTGCTTTCGCAGGACACACAAAGAGTCGTTTCCGAAAAAACCGTTAAACGGTCTGTGTCAATCATTTTTCCACAGCTCTCACAAGTGCCGTACGAGCCCAGTTTAATCCGAGTCAACGCCTTTCTCATCTGCACAATTCGACGATCTAACTCCTGCCCTATAGCCTCAGTTTTTGCATGCCCGAATTGTTCAGCAGCTGTTGTATCTGGCGAGGCAAAGTTATCGCTGCGGCCGGAAACAAATGGATCATCTTTTTCCAATGAAGAACGCCTCTTCTCAAGTCTTTTAATTTGGCTTGTCAAAAAATCTCCAATAGGAGCAAGAAGACGTCGGGGAATAGCAAAAATTGGTTTTGGATTTTTATCTGCCATTTATTTTCCCTCTTTTCTTTTTCAGTTGGAAAAATGCTAACAAATGTTGGGCTTGCCGCCTTCCAGAACGCAAGTACAGAGCGCTAAAAAAGACTAATACTGCCAAAAGTGAAAACCCCGATTCGATAAGCTTGCCTGAAGATGGTAACACCAAACTCAAACCAAAATCAACCACCAAAAGAAGAAAAAAATACGAAAATCCAGTCGCAGCGCCGACAAAACCGATCCTGCCGGAAGGATACCAGGAAAACCTCCTATATCCGGTAAAAACGTACCTTGCGCAAATCAAAACCAATATAGGAACCAAAAGGTAAAGAGTGTTTGTAAAATATTTTCCCCACCCAAACCTGATCAAACATCCAAGGTAAAAAAATAAGCTTAACCAAACCAAACCCAAAGCTACCCCATCTAAAATTTCATAAACCTTAAAGTGCATTTTGCGAGCGCCAAACCAACCAGCTATCAAGCCTCCCGATAGGAAGCCCCAAACGCTGTAGGCGGGAACAAATCGATCAAAAAATAACCATACGGGGATGCCTCCCAACAAAAAGGCCAGAGCCAACGTAAAAATTGCATTTGGATCATAATCTTCACGGAATTTACGCCAAGAAATGAATGAAAAGACAAAAAATCCTAGAAACAGGAGTGAGTAGTAAAAAATAGTTTGCATTGACTTTATTCAGGTGTAATTATAACATTGAGTTGACCAACTCAATGTTTCTCCGCCTTAGACGGATATAACATTGAGGTCACCTACCCAATATGGTTGAACTCCCTCACGCAGTAGTCGGCGCCGCGATAGCCTACAAAATTGGCAATCCTGCTTTGGCCTTACCTTTATCCTTATTAAGCCATTTCGCGCTTGATTTACTCCCCCATTGGAACCCACACCTCAATCGGGAAATGAAAGAATACGGCCATATTACCAAGAGAACCCAAAAAGTCATTATTTCAGACGTTGTGCTAAGTTTACTTGCTGGAAGCTACATCGCCTATCAAGTTCACCCTGATTTGAAACGTGAGGTTGTCATTCTTTTGGGAGCTTTTATGGGAGTTTTGCCAGATCTTGCCGAAGCCCCCTTCTTTTTCTTCAGATCAAAAAACAGCTTCTTGAAAAGATTAATTGGCCTTCAGACGAAACTTCAATTCGACATCCCTTTTTGGCCTGGGGTTGCCAGCCAAGTTTTACTTCTTATAGCTGCCTTCTGGTGGGTTACCAGCTAACCCTTTTGGCTAGCTCTCTCGATGTATTCCCCCGTACGGGTGTCTATAACAATTTTCTCACCTCTGCTAATAAAGAGAGGTACTTTCACCTGAAGTCCATTTTCCAAAACCGCCGATTTGTAGATGTTTGAAGCACTATTACCTTTTACTCCGGGATCGGCTTCGGTTACCGTCAAGGTCACTTTAGGAGGTAAGTCCAAAGATAAGGCTCTTTCATCCCAAAATAAAACGTCAACCTCCCCACCCTCTTTCAAAAAAGCCACCTGGCCACCCAAGGTTTTTATAGGAATAGTCACTTGGTCGAAATCCCGCGGATCCATAAAGTAAGCCTGCCCCGAGGCGACCGTTGGATCTTTGTAAAGATATTGCAAACGGCGCTTTGTTGTTTTAACATCCTCGACAACATTATTGGAGGTATAGCTTTTATCAACAATTGAACCAGATATTAAATTTCGAGCTTTGACTTTAACGGTTGCACTGCCACGCCCCATCTTAACAAAGGTATATTTTAAAACTTGATACGGCTGGCCGTCAGACAAAAAAGTCGTTCCGGCTCGAAGATCAGTGGAATTGACCACAAAGACAATTATAACAGAAAAATTCTGATATATCGG
>MHBW01000035.1:0-27968 GCA_001816385.1 Candidatus Blackburnbacteria bacterium RIFCSPHIGHO2_01_FULL_43_15b | reverse complement strand
CCGCTATAAATTTTCAATGGGCGGGTGGCGGGAGCGGAGAGAGTCCCGTCGAGTGACCGCAGGGAGCCTGTCGACCGAGGACGTCGGACGGGACGAGCTCCCGACAGGACCCGTCGAACTTAAAATTGTGTTCCACTTGTGAAGTTCCAGTTTTTAATATGCAGTGCGGGCATACGATTTGTGCCCAATTCTGTTTCAAAACTGCCTACAGACTCCAGATCTCGCCCGATTTCCACCACATTATTCAAAGCTTCCGGAATGCTTTGATTAAAGCGCAAATTGCGCACGCCGTGGACAATCTCCCCATTTTCAATCAAAAACGTCCCGTCCCGCGTCATCCCGGTAATTGACAAAGAGCGCGGATTTAAAAATCTTACATACCATAAGCGTGTGACCAACAACCCCCGCTTAACTCCTTTAATCATTTCCTCAAGGGATTTTGTGCCCGGCTCAAAGGCTAGATGCAAAGGAATCGGACCGGAAGTGTTTGGCGCAGGCAACGCGTGTCCCGTATTTTTGGCATTGAAGCGCCCAGCGTGGTACGAATCATAGGTTAAATTAACCAATTTGCCTTGCTTTATGATTTCCGTTTTTTGCTTTGGTACTCCCTCAAAATCAAACGGCATGGGGAACCCGGATTCATCAAGCGGGGAATCAATAATTGTTATATTCTCCCCTAACACTTTTTCTCCAAGCTTGCCCGAGAAAGGACTGGCCTGTTCGTAATACAAGCGGGAATTTGGACCAAGCCAGGCAAAAAAAGACATCATCTCGTTAACTGCTTGAGATTCCAAAACAACGTCATATTCCCCCGGCTCGATATCCTTGGGATTTTGCCCACTTATGACCTTTGCCAAAGCTTTATCTGCCACATCATCTGCTCTCATGTCCGCGGGATTCTTAACCAGTTGTGAACCAAAACCCGTGGAATTTTCCCCAATAAGTATTGTTGATAAATCCGAAGCTCCCGCCGCATGATAAGCCCAAACACCTTTAGAATTTGCCACAGCAACTTCTGTAACTGAACTGTCATATGCTCCGGAGGCGATTATTTTTTTCTCTTTTGCTTTTTTGATGACTGCAGACACATTTTGAGCACGTTCTTGCGGAGCAGCCTGGATAACAACTGATTTTATTTTTGGTAATTTCCGTGCTTCGGGAAGGCCCCTAAAATGCGGGTCTTCTTTTTGCAGCCTGGCAATTGCTTCGGCACGATTTACAACGTTTTGAAGGACGACCCCTTGGAAACTGTTCCCCGAGGCCACGCCTATACGTTTCCCAAAAGCCACGCGCACTGAAAGTCCCAAATCTTCCAAAGACACATTTTGATGAATTTGGGAGTTGGCAAAGCGCGTCAAGCCACGGTTTGCCACAAACAAAACTACTTCGGCCTCATCAGCATTAGTTAATGCCAACGTTTTTTGTGCAATTTTTTTTAGCTTTTGTTCATCCATCATCTTAGTATCGTCATTCTGAACAAAGTGAAGAATCTCTTCTGTCCGAGTTCTCCTAACTTGTTCAAGGCTCGCATTCGCGAGAGATCCTTCGGCTACGCCTCAGGATGACAGAGAAAACCTTACCATTTTTTAATCACTCCCACCTTTACTTTTCTAAACCTTGCGGGGGACGTCCCATGCCCCGCATACATAACCTGGGACGGCTGGCCTTTGCCGCAATTGGGCGTCCCCCAAATTGTCCACTCATCCTTGCCGCAAATTGCGTCGCATGAATTCCAGAATTCCGGCGTCATCCCCTGATAAGTTGGATTTTTAAACATGCGCCCTCGTTTGCCATTTTTTATCTCCCAGGCAATTTCAGTTCCAAATTGAAAATTTAGCCGCCGGTCATCAATGCTCCAGGATTTATTTGTACTCATGAAAATACCGTTTCCTGTGTCATTGATCAGCGAATCCAAACTCCAGGCTTGCCCCGCGGAGCCTTCGGCGAAGTGGGGCTCTAGGTTAACATTAGTCATCCTAATAAGTGGAATGTGTGACCAGCTTGAGGCACGCATTGCCCCATTTGAGTTGGGCGCATAACCCGGATTGGTTCTTCGCAACTCTTCCACTGTCTCACGCGACGTAAGGTAGTCCACAAAAACTCCGTTTTTAACTAAAAATACGCGTTGTGCTGACACTCCTTCATCATCATATCCAAAAGTGCCCAAACCCCCGGGAAGTGTTGCGTCAGCTGTAATGTTTACAATTTTTGACCCATAGGCAAGTTTGCCAAGTTTGTCAGGAGTCATAAAACTTGTTCCAGCATAGGACGCTTCGTACCCCAATGCCCGATCAAGTTCTGTGGGGTGGCCGGCTGATTCGTGAACTTGCAACGCTAACTGGTTTGAATCAAGAATCAGATCAAATTCTCCTGAAGGGCACTGCTCGGCTGTTAACAAAGCAACAGCTTCTTCCCCTACTCTTTGGGCATTCCCCGGTAAATTCATTTCGCGCACTAATTCCCAACCGCGAGTCTGAAATTGCCCACCGTGAGAATTGGGATATGAGCGGTTTTGGAAGTCATTACCCATGCTAGCTGAGGCCTCTATTCCTGCTCCGCACCAAATTATTTCCTGATCAATTAAAGACCCTTCTGTTGAGGCAAAAACTTTTTTTTCTTTGTGGGCGTGGTATGAAGTCTGGGAAATGACAATTTTAGGACTTACCCGCTGCTTTTTGTCCGCTTCCAATAAAAGTTCAAGCTTGTCTTCAAGAGAAATTGAAAACGGGTCTTTTCCAACCTCCGTTTTGTAACTGGCAATCACTTTTTTGGCTGGCGCTAGAACTGTTTTGACAGTCGCATATGGTACGCTTGACTCGGCAATTTCTAAAGCCCGTTTGACGGTTCTCTCGTACCCATCGTTTGAAAAATCGTTTGACCCGGCAAACCCCCAAACCCCATCTTTTAAAATTCGTACCCCGTATCCATGCGAGCTTGAGCTTTCTGCAGCTTCAACGACACCATCTTTTGTAGCAATCCCTTCAGCTTCGCGCTCGATAACCCGCACATCCGCGTAAACCCCACTTGGCACGAACGATAAAACTTTTTTGGCTTGCCTTTTCATTACCTCTTTGTAAACTTTTGAAAGTATACCACTCTTAAGGCCTCGTGCTAGAAGTTCCGCTCTTGCCAACAGACTTCCGAATACTGGCTTCTTTCTTTGCTTTCAGCTCTTGTCTGGCTTTTTCTCGAGCCTCCTTAGCAGCCGCACGCGCATTTTTTATACAAACCACCCTATCTTTTTCAATACCCTTAAGCCTGGTGTTTCTTTCATCTTTAGTCATTCTGCCTTCTTTAAAACCTGCACGAACTGACTTTCCCTCTTCCCGCGCAGTCTTGTTGCAGGCAGCAACATTTTGCCCTTGATTTGTCGCGTCACTTTGAGCCAAAGTCGGGAAAACCACGTAAGCTAAAAGGGAGCCTGTGGCAATTGAGGAAGCAAATATCTTTACAGCAGTTCTCTTAGTCATGTTTACTCACCTCCATAAATTTATGGTACACGAAAGTATGATAAAATGTGCTACTCTTGCCGAGGTGGTGAAATTGGCAAACACGCGGGACTCAAAATCCCGTGAGCCTCAACAGCTCTTGAGGGTTCAAGTCCCTCCCTCGGCACCACGTAGGAAATTGCAAGTTTGAAAGGTTCGCCTCGCTTCGCTCGACGACTAATTTGTATTCAATTTTGGGGGTAAAAACGAATTCACGATTTCGCATTTTGGGGGAAGAAAATTTTTTAATCATACCCTTATGAAAAAAATATTTATCATAACCGCAGTGTTTATACTTCTGGTTGTTGGTGCGATAATTTTTGTAAATCGCAACGGGATAAAATTACCTCTGACTGGTGAACTTGTTGTACCGAAATATGTTAGTGTATTTTTAGCGTCAAATGTTGATAAGGGTGACAGGATTCCCGTCCTAATCTTATCTGCCGTTGCTGGTGGAGGTTGCGATTCCGCCTCTGACCTCAACACCAAAAAGTCCGTTAGTGGGAATAAGATAGTCGTTGATATTACGGGATACAAATTTACCAAAGGTTCAGACGGAATATGTCCAGCCGTTATTTTGGAATCAAGGGCAAAAGTTAACATAGATGCTGATTGGTTAAAACAAAGTGGTGAAAAGGAAATCATATTCAAATTAAATGGGCAAGAAAATAAATATAAAATTTCGTACAATCAGTACCGCGTAACCTTGAGCGGTGTTCAGGTAACGAATGTTGTAACCAATAAGCCCGGCTATAATCCTTCTGATACTCCCGCAACATTGGAAATTACGCTTTACCCGACTGATGTTGTTGTTATGTATCTTGCTGGCTCCGTCTCTTCTGATAAAGATTATAGATTGGCTATGAGTAATTTTGCTCAATCGAAAGGTTTTACTCCGGCGGAGCAGGCGTATCCAGGATTGCAGCAAACGGAGAAAAATTTTCTCTATGTAGTTCTTAAAAACCGAGCGATGCCCGAACCAAATCGTGGTGAATCCGTCGGAGAGCTTCCGAATGAACGCGGTGTCGGCGTGTATTTGAAACAAATTGTTAGTGATGCAGAGCATTATTGATCTTTTAAATTCTTAATTGCCGCCAAAGAAAAACTTGAAATTGTCAGCGGTGCGGCTCCGCCGCCTTTCCGAATTTTCGCGGGGGGACTTCCTCGCCGCCGCAGGCGGCGAAAGCGGTTCGGACTAATTCAAGAATACTGCACATCCCACCTACGTTCTTTAACATTTGGAAAAGAGTTTTCTTAAGATGAAAGATGAGAGAACATGCCTGGAGAAATTGTCAGAACTGCTGTCCCATTTAAGAATATGTCTTGATGCTTTGGAAGACACAAACTGGAAGCTAATCCACGCGTACACTAGTAACCCATTTCTAGGTTAGCTTTATCACAAGGTGTACGAACGATGGCTATGCCAACAGCTTTTAAGTCCAATCCTTACCCGCATTGCTCAACAAGGATAAAGCCACCAGAGGATTTTTTTGCTCCAATCCCAATATGATATAATTTGATACAGAACTTTAATAAAGGAGTTGGTTGTGCCAAATCTAATAGTCGCACAAGCAGAAATCACGCCAGATCTGCCAATAGCCATCGCGCCGAAGTTCCTTGAGATGTTCTGGGACAGAAACCAGGGCAAACTGTTCTTGAACGCAACGAGTGCTCGCCATGTAAGTGCGCATCTGCTTACCATCGTTGCAGATGAGAAGCTGGCAGAACAGGTTGCGACGATACTACACATGGAGGACAAGGGTCTGTCCAATGACCGGCGGTGGTGGCGCTTCGATACAGTGCTGAAGCTCTATGTACCAAACGCAACAACCATACCCCGCTGGAAGCATACGCAAGAAGCTGGGGGCACCCCTACGAGGTGCTTGGGTCACCAAACCCACCCATGTGGGTTCCAAAGTCCAGGCGAGCAAGTGCACTTTTTTAGGAAAGCGAGTGATGTTTCCAGTCTTGAGGAGGTAATCCGCGATACTGCGATATTTATCCGCCACAGGGACTCACCTGAAGAACCCTGGTTTGCTTTGTAGCAGATCAATCCTCTGGTTGTTGCAGACCGCACACAACGTGTCGGTTTCCAACCAGAGTTTTTTTCTTTTTGTTTAGCCTCGCAAGGTGTCACCTTGCGAGCGTGAAGCGCGCAATTTAATTGCGCTACTACAAAGTAATCATTGGAAAAGAATGGTGAAATAACCATCCCCGTCAAGAGTACTTATCCGAACAAGCTGTCATTCCGGATTTAATCCGGAATCCACACAAATATTTACATGGATACCGCAACAAGTGCGGCACGACAAAAAATTCTGGGCAAAATATCTTACCGCATTCAATGCGGGAAGCCAAGACCATCTCTGAGTTCACCCTTTTTGAGGAACCGGTAAAAGAGTTAGTTGGTTTGCGGGTTTACCTCGCAATCAGATGTGAGGTTTTGCAAATTGTCCAACCTCTTGCTGTTTCTCTCTAAATAACTCAATGCCTCTTTGTCAAATTTAGTCATAATATAAAAATCTTTTGGTTTCTTTCTCAAATTTTCTAATTTGCGATTTAAATTATATGCATAACTGCTTGAACTCCAGTCACACTTTCTGTCCGCCGCCTGTTTTTCAAAATAGGTCAACCCTTTCTCCCACCCTTCCCATCCATCACTTGATAAATGGCTGATGTAACTGTAGTCTGTGCCATATCCTAAGGTGGGCTGTTTTACTACACCAACCAGCCGGTCAATATTCATAAAATTCATCACAAAAACCGCGACTATCGTGTTTACAAAAACTGCCAAAACCACCATCTTTCCCGGGATTTTATCAACCATTCTGACCGCAAAAATAACCAAAACTCCCAAAAGCCACAAAGCAAACACAAACCCTAAAAGCCTGGCTCTGGTAAACCCAAAATTATCCTGATACAGAAAGTCGCGCCATATGGCAGAGGCCAAAAGAAGCGCTACCTCCCCCATAAAAATTACTCCTAGCCACAAGTCTTTCTTCTTTTCCCTTTTAGTCATTATCCAAATCAAACCCAAAGAAATTGCTGAAACGACAACCAGCTCAAAAAACCCACGTCGCACATATTCCGAATGCATAATACCTAAACTTTTCAGAAGCGCATCCCCCGCAAATAGATATTGTGCCTGAACGACCAAAAAAACGGCTGTTAGCGCGCAAACTCCAATAACAGCAATCCTAATTGTATCCACAAACCTTCCCGCTTTTTCCAAAAACGCAAACTCACCACTTGCAATTTTCTTTTTAGCAAAAAGCCCCAAAACCAGCCCAAAAACTAAAATTGACTGGAAAATCCGGATTGTTAATAGCAAATCTAATTTTATTTCAGGCACCAGCTTTACAAGGTCATCGATATATTTTGCAAACACCGGATCTGCCGCCCGATACAAAAGCCCAAACACTAACATCAAAAACACCCCAAAAATTAAACCACCCAACTGTTTTTTAATCTTTATTGACCCCGCTTTTCCACTTCTACTTTTTGCAAAATCCAAAACATTAACAGCAAGGTAAAACAAAGAGGGAAAAGTTCGAGTTACATAAATAAGAGGTGTTGTAATTACCTGTTTCAAAGTCAAACCCCAGCTTTCGGCTACTGTTTGCAGAACCAAAACAGAGTTGACAATTATAATTGTGACCAAAGTAACAAAGCGGTCTACTTCAAAACTACGAAGATAAAAAAACGCAGACAATCCTAAAGAGCAAAGAGCCAGAAACCAGTTTTTAACCCAAAGCTTAGGATATAAAAATCCAAACAGAATTAAAAATGCGGCGTCAACAATAACAAAGGACAAACCCCAAGGCCGGACAGCCATCAGGAAGAAAAAAAGGAGAGCAACTAACAGTGAAAAAACTACGCGGTTGGTACCCTGTGATTCTTTCAACAACGTAACTATTATTGTAACACGCTAGAGCAAACGCTTACTTTTCCCACCAGAAATCCCTCGACAGACTCGTCAGTTCACATTCACGCGGCGGGATTCGCGCTCGAAAAATTTTATTCTGTCGCCTTTAAAGAAGAGCTTGATTTGGCGAAGCGGGCCGTTTCTGTGTTTGGCAATGTCTAAAACAAAGTTTTCATTGTCGTTTCCCGGATCTTCACGGGACAAAAACATAACCACGTCAGCGTCCTGCTCAATTGCTCCGGACTCACGAAGATCAGACAACTGCGGACGGTTATTCCCCCTCTGTTCAACAGCACGAGACAACTGTGATAAAGCAATAACCGGCACTTTAAGCTCACGGGCAAGGTTTTTCAATCCTTGCGAAATCTCAGAAACTTCTTGTACACGATTCTCTAAATTGCGTCCCCTAACCAGTTGCAGATAGTCCACAATGATAAGATCTAATCCATGTTCCACCTGCAAACGGCGGGCTTTGGTTCTCATCTCAAGCATTGTTGCGCCAGGCGTATCGTCAATATACAAAGGCGCGTCCCCAAGCTCCCCCATTGCGTCTGAAAGCTTTGTAAAATCGGCCTCCGAAAGTTTGCCCGTTTTAAGTCTCCAGGCATCAATATCCGCTTGAGAAACCATTAACCGATCAACCAGTTCTTCTTTGCTCATCTCAAGCGAGAAAACACCGACAGTGCGTCTTGACTGTGTGGCCACATATTGGGCCATATTCAAAGCCAGGGCAGTTTTCCCCACTCCAGGGCGGGCTGCCAAAATTAGAAGGTTAGACTTTTGAAAACCGGCCAGCGCGTCATCTAAAGAATTAAAACCGGAAGGTACGCCGCGCAGACCTCCTGATTGTTTATGCAGCTCATCCAGCCGGTCAAAAGATTCTGCCAGGGCCGAGCGAACGGGAGTAAAAACATTGGGAAGATGAGCTTGAGATAAAGAAAAGACGCTCTGCTCTGCTTTGTCCAGCAAATCGTCAGCCGCCAAAGAATCGTCAAAAGAATACTCAACTAATTTTGCGGCCGCCTCCATCAAAGCGCGTTTCGTTGCCGCATCGCGCACTATCTTGGCATAGTGTTCAACGTGTGCAGCGGTTGGAACTTTATTGACCAAATCAGCAAGGTAGGCCGTTCCGCCAATTTTATCCAAAACTTTCATTCGTTTTAATCCATCGCTAACTGTCAAAACATCAATCGGAGCGCGCGCCTCATAAAGATCCACCATGGCTTCATAAATTAAACTGTGTCGGTCGTCATAAAAATGTGAAGGCTCCAAAAATTCGGCGACATTAATAATTGCGTTCTTGTCCAAAAGAAGAGCGCCAAGCACGGAAACTTCGGCATCCGCTGAATGCGGAGGTATTCTAAGCAGGATATTGCCGCCTGGTGTGTTACGAGTGGCCGTAGGCATAGAGAATATTTTCCATTTTCCAATTGCCAGTTTCCATTGATTTGCCGAATGGTAAATTAGTTCTTGATCTCAAGAACTACCAGTTGTCTCTCCTCGGGCAGTTTATCAGAAGTTACTGAGTACTTGTCCGTTCTCATCGGTTCCATCCCTATTTCCTTGACAAAATCCGCAACATCCGCAAGCTCGTACTTTAGACCAGAAACTTTGTAGTGCATAGGTATGATAACTTTTGGCTCGATGGCTGTTACAACCTCAACTGCAACTTGAGCATCAATTGTGTAAACCCCGCCAACCGGCACAAAAAGAATATCAATATTGCCTATCTCACCAAGCTGGTCCTGCGTAAGTTTGTGTCCAAGGTCTCCCAATTGGCACACATGCATCCCGTCCATCGAGATTATGTAAACTGTATTGTTCCCACGCTCCTGCCCATTTTTTGAATCGTGGAAGGTCGGAATTCCAAAAACAGAAACTTCTTTTATTTCATACTCTCCGGGGCCTGAAATAATTTTGGGACTGCCTCCTACAAAATCTGCGCGGTTGTGATCCTGATGATCGTGAGAAACTGTGACGATATCTGCTTCGACTTTGGGAAACTTCAAGCCAGTAGAAGAATCGAATGGATCGGTAACAACTGAAGCGTTTTTACCTTTTATCCGGAAAGACGAATGACCGAGCCAAGTAATATCCATAGGCAAAACATCCTAGCACAGTCCACCAACTTTTGTCTATTTGACGCAAGTCATACGTTGTGATATCGTGTCCGCACAGTGAGAAAAGAGGCGCTTTTTGCAATTTTTTTAGGCTCTGTAATTGGACTTGCAATTGCTTTTGGACTCATGCGGGCAAACAAAGCGCTTGTTCCCGCAAAGCAGGTAGAGGCCACACAATCCCCGACCCAAAACCCCTCCCTGCAAACTGAAGAAAAAGTAGCTGCCGGCGCATTGCTTGTTGTTAAACCTCAAAACAATGCCATTGTTCCGACAAGTAAAGTAAGCGTCGAGGGCTCATCAACCCCAAACTCAACAGTAGTTATAGCCACCAATGGCTCAGAGGCAGTTTTGCAAACCAGCAAAAACGGCGAATTTACGAGCCAAGTTGAGTTGTCTGGTGGTCCAAACCAGATTAAAGTGATATCTTTTGATAATAATGGAAATGAATCGTCAACAAGCTTAACCGTTGTATATTCAACAGAACTACAATGAAAATATCAAAATTAAATTCTAAGACTCAACTTTCTTTCTTTTTGATTCTCATTTTTGCATTTTGCTTTTTGATTTTTGATTTTGCTCCTGCACATGCCCAGGAAGACGCAACAGCTTCTTCTGTGCGAGATTTAGTTCGCGAAAAGGTAAAAGAGACCTTGCAAACTTTATCCAAGGACCCGCGGGCCGTAATCGGAACACTTAAACAACCTTCAAACAACGGTTTTGAAATAAAAACCCAGGATAATAAAACAAATGGGAATTTGTCTTCAACTTCGTATAAAACAAGTTTGATTTCCACGGATAGCGAAACGAAATATTATCAAGTGACCAAAGGGATAAAAAAAGAAGTAAAATCTGAGGATTTAGCCATCGGTGTTTTTGTGGTTGCATTAGGCTATCAAAAACAAGACGTGTTTTCAGCCCAAAGGGTTATTGGTTACGATCAATCCCCGCTCAACTTTAAAAAACAGATATTTTTTGGCAATATAATAGATTTAGGCAAAAACACAATTACTGTAAAAAAACCCAAAACTAGTGAAGAAAAAACTTTTAAAGTAACTTCAAAAACTCAAATTACTGAAAAGCTAGAATTTGCCGATATTGAAAAAGGAAACCGAGTTGTTGTTATAACGACAATTGATGAGAAAAATAATGCTCAGGTTTCAAGAGTTCACGTGGTCAAAGACGTGCAAGCTACCGTGACTCCAACTGCTGTCCCCACCAAATCTGAAGCCACGGCAACACCTACACAAAAACCTACCTCAACTCCTACCCCCTAATATATTCTCTCATCTGTCATTCCGTACTCGATACGGAATCTACACAAGAACCTGGCTGTCGCCAGAACCTTGTTGCTTTGCAATAGATACTGAAACAAGTTCAGTATGACGAGGATGAAAAACCATACCTACACCCTAACTACATAAGTTGATGCTATCTTGTCGTGCAAAGCTTGCTTTCTTCCATCCCAAAGCACTATCAAGTACCCAATTCCCAGGATAATTCCTGAAACCAATTTCCCCACAACTTCTCTCAAGAAAAAGGTGAGCATATTTGGCGTTTTACCTTGAGCATCAACTACCCTAATACCCATTACTTTCTTACCAAGTGTTTGTGTAGTCTTCGACTGATACCATGTAAAGTATCCCACGTACAATACCGTATTGATCGTGTAATAGAGAACACTTACCACAGAATTTCCACGCAAAGCACTCGACAAAAGACTGTATATTAGAAGTGCCAATACATTCATAATTAAACTATCTAAGAAGATAGCAGCAAACCGTCTCCAGAAACCAGCATATTTCATCGATATTTCACCTCCACTCTATTGTCATTCTGAGCCAGGTACCGTCCGGTAACCTGGCGAAGAATCTCGCAGCTTGTCTGCGCCACCTCGCATTCGCGAGAGATTCCTCGACTGCACTCGGAATGACGTAATGTTTGACACACTTACAAATTAACAATACCATATAATTAATGGACGAACACAATTTGCCACCAAAACCAGACTGGACAATATCAGAGCTTTACAATAAATCCTGGAAAATCGTTAAAAATAATCCTGTCCTTTGGATTTTTGGACTGGCAGTTGCAGCAGGCGTAGGTTTAAACTTCTCTAACGTCGACCGCATCTTCGACAGTGACACAAAGAACTCATTGCCCGCCACGCCTTCATTCCAAAATTTTACCAACGGCCAAAGTGACGCTTTGGGAATCTCCGCTACCGCGCCTTGGACCAACTTTTTGTCCCAAATCCCAACCTGGATATGGGTAACCTTGGGTATAGAATTAGTGGCTTTCGTTATCTTCGCACTCGCAATCTCCATTGTCTCTTCAGCCTGGGCAAACGGAAGTTTAATCAGTGGAATTGACGCGGCGCTCGAAGGTAAAAAACCAACCATCCGCGAGTCTTCCGAAAAGTCATTTAAATCAATAAAGTCCCTGGCTTGGCTTACTGTTGTTCCAGGGCTAGTGCTTACATTAGTCGCTTCCCTGGTATTAGGGACTTTAGCAGCTTTCACCGCATTTGTGCCTTCCGCAGTAAAGGTTATACTTATTATCGTTATCATTCTACTTGGCCTCGTAACTTATTATTTCGCAATTTATATTACACTTTCTCGAATTTGGGCTTTGAGAATGGTAGTTTTGGACGGTAAAGGCGGGAAAGAGGCTTTGTTTGCCGGTTATCGCGTTGCCAAAAAGAAGACGTGGTCAATGATTGGTTTGGGGTTGGTTAACACAATAGCAAGTATTATGGTAGCTCTGGTTCCTATTGCCATCCTGGGGTTGCTTTTCTTTGGGGGATTTGCGTTTGCCAAATCAGTAACTGTTTTAAGCACAATTTTGATTACCCTGGCCATCACTTTTGGCATCCTGGCCGTGATTGTGTTGATGTTGTTAGGAGGAATAATCACATCTTTTAAAGCCTCAACCTGGACAATTGCTTATAAACGCATACGTAACAAGTATGCGTCCTGAACTTGATTCAGGAACTATTAAAATAGATTCCGGATCAAGCTCGCCTCGTCTTTGACTTGTCGAAGCGGGTCCGGAATGACATAAAAATGACTAACTATAGACCAGCTGGTTTTTGGATTCGATTTTTAGCCTCTACTTTAGATTGGGTAATTTTAATGCTACCAACGACATTGTTGGCCCTTTACATAACCAACGCCGCTTCTTTGCAAGAGCTTCTCTACCGACTTATCATCGCAGTCATTATCTGGTGGGTTCCCAGCGCATTTTTCACGACTCTCGTTTACGGCCCCTGGTTTATCTCCAAAACTGGCACAACGTTGGGCAAATACTTCTCCGGCCTGAAGGTTACAAACGATGAAGGTCAAAATCTGACATATAAGAGAGCATTCTTTAGACAAAATATCGGCTACGCATTCTCAGGGAGCTTATTTGGTCTGGGATTTCTTGCAGTCGCGAAAGACCCAGAAAAACTAGGCTGGCACGATAAAGCCACAGGCTCGAGAGTTGTGATCACCCGCACCCTCTGGCCGCTTACCCTTTTGGTTTTTGTCATTCTTTTTTCTCTCCAAGGCTACTTCTGGTCCCAGGCTATTAAGCAAGTCACTACCGGCCCCATTATTAAAGAAGTTACTCAATTCTTCAGCTCTCCCACTTTTTAGAGAGCTTGACAACTACAGGACAGTAGTGCTACAATGCTTTTACAAGTTAATCAAATGCGCTATGAGTGGAGTCACGATCCACCAGCAGACCGCCAAAATGCGGTACAGAAGCCAAACTGTAAAGAATCAGCAGTCAGTGTCGCCCAATGCGGAGCTGATCCAAGAGTCCAGAGGTAGCAATATTTTTGGAAATAAGGATGGGACCGCGGGAAGCGGTCTTTTTCATTTTGAAGAGACCACCTCTCGTTCCTTGTATCTTGTTTGTCATCCTGAACGTTAGTGAAGGATCTCTCGATTCATTCGAGAACTGGCATATATCTGTTTAACTCGAGTTTGTAACTCTACCGTTAAACAGTTAGAACCCAAAATACGATTTTGGAAGTTTCAAATTAGAGTATTTTGGGGATAAAGCCAGAGATTCTTCGCCTACGGCTCAGAATGACACAGGATCCAAAGAACGGGAGGTGTTTTGGTGGCTGTAGCTTAGACAGGTCAAAGTGCCAGTTTGTGGAACTGGAGATCGCGGGTTCGAATCCCGTCAGCCACCCAAAAAGTTTATGAATGTTTTAAAAGAGTCTAACCTTAAGCTGGCGATACAAAAAGACGGGCGCCTTACAGAAGATACCTTGTTTTTGCTTCATTCTGTGGGTTTAAACTTCGAAAGTTACAGAAACAAGCTGTTTGTTCCTTGCCGAAACTTCCCTATCGATATCTTATATGTCCGGGATGATGACATTACTGGTTATGTTGCCTCAGGCGCCGCGGATATGGGTATCGTGGGACAAAATATGGTATTCGAAAGTAAACTTCGTGTAAAAAAACTTTTGAACTTAAGGTTTGGTTTTTGCTCCCTGGCAATCGCCATACCTGAAGATTCTCATATTAAAACCGTCAAAGATCTTAAAGGAAAAATCATCGCCACCTCCTATCCAAAATCGACAAAAGAGTTTTTCAAAAAAAACAAAATAGATATGCAAGTTATAAAAATTTCAGGATCCGTGGAAATTGCACCCGCGCTGGGTGTATCGGAAGCGATCTCAGACATCGTTGCGACCGGCAGCACACTGGCAACTAATGGACTTAGGGTTATTGAAAAAATATCTGACTCCGAAGCCGTTTTAATAGCTACACCCAAGAAGCTAGACACGAAAAAAGAACAGCTCAAAAAACAAATAACTGGTCGAATTAGAACTGTTTTATCCGCTCGCAATTACAAACTTGTATCATTTCAATTACCGAAAGCTCAAATTGCGCGTGTCAAAAAATTAATTCCTGCCTTAAAAGGATCGCTCGACTTTGAACCAGAACAACCATATATAAACATACAAGTTCCCATAAAAGAGGAGGTTCTTTGGGAGACATTGGAAAAGGTAAAGTCTTCGGGAGCCACAAAAATTATTGTTTCGTCCATAGAAAACATTATTAACTAAAATGTTGAAAAAACTTTACGCGCTTATTGTTCAACGGAGAAACACCATGCCTACGGGTTCCTACGTTTCTCAACTCTTCGGCCAAGGAACTGATCGGATCGCTCAGAAAGTGGGGGAAGAAGCTGTGGAAGTAATCATTGCCGCGAAAAATGACAACAAAGATGAGTTGGTGTCAGAGATCACTGATTTAGTTTTTCACTTATTAGTTCTTATGGCCGACCGGAACATAACGATAGAAGATGTTGATAAAGAATTGGAGAAGAGACAAAAAAATTAACCGTATTCCTCTACATACTTTTTGGCTTCCTCTAAGGCAATTCTAACGGCCTCTTCCGGCGTATCTGTTCCCACTACTTTTCTTCTTTTTCTTCCGTCGATATATTCATCTGCCAATTTGTCTGCCCAACCACCCGTACCGCGCAACGCAACCGTAGGAATATCCGCTTGATAAGCAACCGTTAATTCGTTTAGTGTTCCAGATCCTCCTGAAACAACTATGACCGCGTCACACGAAAGCACTAGAGTTAGCTCCCTCCCTCCACCTCTTTCTAAACCTGAAGCCACAACAAAATCTGCCATATCTTCTTTTTGCCAAATATTCTTGTGCTTCCCGTAGGTTATGCCCACAGTTAATCCACCATTTTTCTTAGCACCTCGGCAAGCTGCAGTAGATAACGAGTCGGTGTCTTTCTCGGCACCAAAAACCAGGGTCGCTCCCGACTCCGCCACCAGTTCTCCCAATCGCTCAGCAACCTTTTCAACTTCCTTTGTATATTGAAGGTCTGCAGCCGACCCCATTACTCCAATTTGTAGTTTCCTCATAAAATTATAGCGAGTCTATTGTACCAACTATCTTTGGTATTTTTCTATTATTCTCTTAAAAAGCTCTGCTGCTTTATAAACCTCGTCTTCCACCACATGCTCATTGTTGGAATGTGCAGTCCCCCGGGCCCCGGGGCCCACGACAACAGCCGAGCGGCGCAACTTCTGCCAAAGCATCGCTACATCAACATAACCAAAGCTTCCGGGGTCCTTCAAGTTTACGGTCCCCACTTGCTGTCTTATTATGTCCAGAGCGTCTTGCGCGTCTTCTATGGGGCTAAGCCACGCTCCCAGGTCGTGCCTTATACTCGTCTCTTCAAGTTCCACCTTTTGTTCTTTGCATGAAGCTTCGATCATCTCTAAGATTTGCTGTGCGTTCAAGTCTGGAGTTGCAGGCCTTACATCAATCACAAACTGAGCCAAATCAGGAATGTTATTCCCCTCCTTACCAAACTGACGAACGCCATCTTTATCCAAGCCGTCATCCAGCCCTCCGCGAAGGTACGCCAAATTCAAAGTCGTAGTTCCCATTTGTGGAGAAACAAATTGTTTAGCCAAATGGGCTTTAACCTCTCTGATCGCATCCACAGCTTTGTAAATAGCATTTTTACCTGAATCCGACCTGCCAGCATGACCACTTTCCCCACGTATAAACCCCGATACCTCAATCAATCCGCGACAAGCATACATTACTTCCATCTCCTCTCCGTCGGCGGACACAATTATCTTTGGTCTTAAATCCTCGGGTACCTTTTGCACATAAGCTTTCATCCCGGCAAAGTCATACTCCTCATCAATGTAGAAAAGGAGCATTAGGCCATCAGTTTTTTCAACAGTTGCTGCTGCTGTAAGAATGCTGCTTATCCCCGACTTCATATCGCAAGAACCCAACCCATACAACTTGCCATCTTCAACTACAGCCGAAAACGGCGGATGTTTATATCCCTGACGCGGCTGGACCGTGTCCAAATGCCCAAGCATCATAACCGATGTAGGCCCTTTACCGCGGGCAATAACATTAAACCTTCCATCAACTACCTCTTGAGTTTCTACAACCATGTCCGTGTTCCGTCTGATGTAATCCGCTACGAATTCCCCCATATGGGTCTCATTGGCTTCATAGCTTCCATCTCCTTCCCTTTTAACATACGAGGGAATTGCCACCATCTCGCGCAAGAGAGCTATCGGGTCGGTAGTTTGAATTCTTTCTTTTGACATTTTTATCGAGGTGCCGCAAAGAGCACCCTTTCAGACATTCGCGGGTGGGTCCCTACTAAGATTTGCCCAGTCAGCTCAAATCCACCTTCTCTAAGACACATCTCCGGACCATACACTTGCGTGTAGCCGAAATTCAAGCAAATTGGTGCAAGCACCGCATCCCACCGGGTCCAAACAAGACTGATGCGCCCTTGCCTTTGGCCATCTTCAACCAATTTCAAAATTAAAAACTTACCCGCGCCTCTACCTCTAAACTCAGGACGTACTCCAACCTCCTCGGCCCCAAAAGCTATATTTGAGCCCCCATTCATAGCGCACAAAACTTCTTTAATCGCTCGACGCTGACTTTTATAGGGAATGCTGCTGCCAATAAAATCCGCGACATCTCGGGGGTAACCCCAACCAAACCCTTGTATGCCATCTTCTTTGATAATGTGCAGTGATGCATCCCGACGGGAAGCAATAGCATCAATGTGGCGAATCATCTGTTCAACCGGATAGGCAGGGACTAAAACTCCTGTACCGCAAGTCGAGCAATGACAACCTTGACTTGCGCGCTGCTCGACATCTCAGTGGTGTTGGTTGCGGCGCGCTGCTTCGACATTATCTGGAAGAGTACGGCCTGGAGGTATCCAGTGTGGCTGTAGCAGCAGGTGTAGACCCGCTCTGGGCAAATGACCTCGTGGAAGGCAACCTCTCTCCAGAGGAATGCTGTCCCGAAAAGGTAAGTGTGTTTGCCAGGGCTATCGGTTGGCCAATTGAGTTGTGGCCAATCAAGCCGTGGGAAAATGTGTGTACGTACTGGTAGAAGACAGGAGTTCTCTCAAAACCACACCCCGAGTTTTATAGCTTTCTCAACAAGAGAAACATCAGACTCGGGGTTTTTACTGCTTACAAACTTCTCTGCTTTTAACTTATATGCTACTATTGCTTAATGGCAGAGATTCAAAATCTAAAAGGCTTTAGGGATTTTTTACCGGAGAGTGCACGCAAAAGACAATACGTTATAGACATATTGCGCGGGGTGTTTGAGCTTTATGGCTTTGAGCCTTTGGAAACTCCGGCTTTGGAATATGAAGAAATTTTGATGGGCAAATACGGGGAGGAAGGCAATAAGCTAATGTATCGCTTCACAGATAACGGCGAACGCAGGGTCGCTTTACGATATGACCAGACTGTTCCGCTTGCACGCGTTGTTGCACAATACGGACAAGAACTCCCCTCTCCTTTTAGACGGTACCAAATCCAACCTGTTTGGCGAGCAGAAAATACACAACGCGGAAGGTACAGGGAATTTTTGCAGTGCGATATTGATATTACCGGCGTCAACTCCTCTCTGGCGGACGCAGAAGTGATTGCGTGCACGCTGACCGCCGTTAAAAACTTGGGCTTTGAAACTTTATGCATGAGCATTAACGACCGCACACTTTTTGAGGGTATTGACCCCAAGTATTTAATCGTTATCGATAAACTCCCCAAGATCGGAGAAGAAGCCGCCAAAAAAGAGTTAGTTGAGCGTGGAATGTCTCAAGAAAAGGTTGATAGTTTTATACAAAAAATTCAATCCCTTCCCCCTTCTGAAAACTTGCGTAAACTTTTTAAGTACTTAAATGAGATGGGTTTTGAAGAAAATAAGGATTTTGTTTTTAATCCCCTGATTGTCCGAGGATTAGATTACTACACAAGTACGATTTTTGAACTGGTTGACCGCGAGAATCCATCTTTGTCTCTTGCAGGTGGCGGAAGATACGACAACTTAATCGGAATTTTTGCCGGGCAAACTATCCCCGCAACCGGTTTAGCCTTCGGCTTTGACCGGCTTTTGGAAACAATGGAAGATCGCGGGTTGTTCTCCAATGGCACACAAAACGCCACACCTAGAGTCTTAGTAACAATCTTTAGCCCCCAACAGGTCGAAAAATCCGTGGAGATCAGCTCCAGCTTACGTGAATCTGGCATCAACACAGAGCTTTACACAGACGAAAACACAAAAATGGAAAAGCAGTTAAAATACGCCGACAAGCGCAGAATTCCTTATGTTGTTATCATTGGCCCCGAAGAGGCAGCCAATAACAATGTAGTTTTAAAAAACATGCAATCCGGCGAACAGGAAAATCTCTCCTTCGATCAACTAATCGCCTCTTTAGCCTCGCCAGGTCGGACCTTGCAAGGTTAGAGTACTTTTGTTATATTTTACATGTGCCTCGCCACAACCGAATAAAACAATATCTCGAAGATTCGTACTACCACATCTACAATCGTGGCGTCGAAAAAAGGTTAATATTTCTGGATAGCCAAGATTATGGTGTCTTTCTCTCTTACTTGAAAGAGTACTTACTACCCAAGGACGAGGAAGAGTTATTTAGGAGATTAGCCGATCCCCAAACTTCTTACCACGACAGAGATAAAATCCTAAAAGCTTTAAGACTTAACAATTTCAATGACGAGATAACTTTACTAGCTTATTGTCTTATGCCTAACCACCTGCATTTATTTATCAAACAAAAAAGCGCAAACGGTATTGATCGATTCATGCAATCTCTTAGCACAAGATATACTGGCTACTTCAACCGCAAATATAAAAGGGTAGGTGCCCTATATCAGGATACATATAAAGCCGTGGGTGTAGTAACCGAACCGCAATTTATTTACCTCTCAAAGTATATTCATAAACAGGCCTTAGCCTCGCCAGGTCGGACCTTGCAAGGCTGGGAGAGACAACCGAGTTCGTATGAGGAATATTTGGGACAGAGGAAAACAGAGTGGGTGCATCCGGAGGAAGTTCTGGCATACTTTTCGAAGGCAAATCCGGCAAAAGATTATCAGGCGTTTGTGGAAGAACAAGACTTGGGTCCTGTCGAAAATATTCTCCTCGAAGAGCTTTGACGCAACACTGTTCTACTGTAACACCATCTAACTTCACTTGCACACTCATCATTAAGAAGTTTCTTAATTCGACGATAAGTCCCCTCTTCCTTTTTTTCAAAATCAGAGCGCAGAATGACTTGCCTCCTGGAAGAATCAGGGGAGTAAGGTCTCTGAGATCAATATAACCTTGAAAAACGGTAAAAAGGGTGTTCGCCTGGTCAGTTCCCACCTGCGCAATGGACGAAAGGAACGTGCGCAGGAACACTCTTCTGAACCGTTGGACCCACCTCTGTCTCCTCGTCAGCGGAGGCGCATTCTGGCAGCGACAGGATGGGTGCTGTGGTGGGAGCTCGCTGATGGGGACTCTCCGCTCTGGGGCCTCTGTTCCGAGCTGGAAAGCACCTCTTGGTCGAATACCTAACACCCATCTAACCTATCGCCCGCCCTGACCCACTTTCGTTAACGTGCACATTTTGCACAAACGGCAGTGGGCCTTCTCTTTTTCAGCCTCGGATGGTACAATACAGGAATGAGGACTGCCATCCATCCAAAATACTATCCCGATGCACAAGTAACTTGTGCTTGCGGCAACAAATTTATCGTTGGCTCAACTGTACCCGAAATACGTGTTGAAATTTGTTCCAGTTGCCATCCATTTTATACCGGGCAAATGAAATATGTCGACACAGCAGGGCGCGTTGATCGTTTCCGTGCCCAGCTTGAAACTATCGGCACAAAAACCAACCGACTTTCCAAAAAGGAAAGAAGACACGTCAAGCGTGTTGAAAAAATCCAGACCGAACTTTCAAGACCTAATTCGCTGGAAGAGCTGCGCACCGCCCGCTAATCTCCATTTTCCAGTGTCTCCAGCCAGTTGAAAATTATCAATTCGCAAATCGGAGACGATTGGGAACTGGCAACTGGAAATTGTAAACTATAAATATGCAACCTCAAACCGTCTACCTCGAAATCCGTCCTGCAGCCGGAGGCGACGAAGCTAATATTTGGGCGATTGACCTTCTTCGAATGTATACGCGTTACGCGCTTAGGCGCGGCTGGAAAGTACTTGTAATTGATGACGAAACTATCAAAGTTTCAGGCACAAGCGTTTTTGACGCTCTAAAACACGAAGCAGGAGTCCACAGAGTCCAAAGAATCCCGGAAACTGAAAAGAGAGGAAGGATCCACACTTCAACCTCAACGGTTGCAGTTGTGCCGCAACTTGCCCAGTCTCAGGTTCAAATAAATCCGCAAGATATTGAAATTCAATTTTACAGAGCCGGCGGGCACGGCGGACAAAATGTTAATAAAGTTTCAACTGCGGTTCGCTTGACACACAAATCCACAGGTATTGTAGTCACAGCTCAAACCGAGCGTTTCCAGGAGCAAAACCGCCAAATTGCTATGGATCTGTTGCGCGCAAAATTGGCCCAAAGAGAAGAAGAACAAAGAAAGGCTCAAATTCAAGGATTCAGGTCGGCAGTAGGAACCGGCGACCGCTCAGAGAAGATCCGAACATATAACTACCCGCAGGACAGAATTACAGACCACAGGATGGGTAAATCCTGGGGAAATTTGGAGGCAATCGTGGACGGTAATTTAGAAAAAGTACTCTCCGCCACAGCAACACTGGAGTAATATTTTCACTGTGAGGCTTCCGTCAGAGCGGTTAAAAGAGTCAGAGTTTTGCCATCGCGCCAAATTTCAATATCAACTTTATCGCCAACTTTGTGTTTATTGACAATTTGCCCCAGACTGGCTTTGTCACCCGTAATTCTTTCGCCACCCAACTTCGTTATAATATCGCCCTGCTTAATTCCGGCATTTGCGGCTGCTGAATTTGAAATAACATTTCGAACATAAGCGCCCTCTGGAAAATCGTTTCTAATAGCCACATCCCGAGTTATGATTTGGTATTCAACACCCAAAAATGGACGCGAAAACTCACCAGTTTGGTGAAATTGATCGATCGAGGTTTTAACAACATTAATAGGTAACGCAAAACCTACGCTTTGTGCGCCTTGGGCAACTGCAACATTAATTCCAATCACCTGCTCCGAGCTGTTAACAAGCGGCCCGCCGGAATTCCCCGGGTTAATCGCCGCATCAGTTTGGATAACATTATCAAGCTGTTCGGCATACCCCTCGAAGGGATTACCAGAACCCGCCTCGATACTTCTTCCTATTCCGGAAACTACACCCGTAGTTATAGACTGCCGGAATTGCCCCAAGGTTGTTCCAATCGCCGCCACATATTGGCCTACTTGTATCTGGTCTGAATTCCCCAAATTAACGGCTGGTAGCTCTGCCGCATCAATTTTTAATAGCGCCACGTCATTTGCCGGGTCACGGTAGATCTTTTTGACATTATATTCCTTGCTGTCCTTTGTAATAACTTTATACCCCACCCCCGTGGTCGCAACTACATGTTTATTTGTCACAATCAAACCACTGGAATCAACGATAAATCCTGTTCCAATATCCTGCTGCCCACTTTGTTCCTCAGAAGTAAACCCTGAGAATGGGTCAAACTGAACTACATTTCTGGTGGGCTCAACTATTGCTACTGTCACGACCGAAGGAGAAACATTTTTGTTAATATTGATCGTAACCGACTCCTCAGATAACACTTGTTTTGGCAACAGAACTTGAGTACCAGGTAAGCGATTCAACTTAGGGAAAACCCTGCTTAGAGGTTCTAAATTTACGAAGCGATCTGCAAGCGCACCTCCAAAAAGTACCATACCGCTAACCACGAGAAGAGCTAAAATAATAAGATACCTTTGAAATTTTGACTTTGAGGCTTCCATAAGTTTAAGTATATCATCAGGAATCTCACACTCGTTACCTTAATAATTCCATCGCTTTGTCAAGCTGTACGTCTTTACCAGCCTCAAATTTAACTTCAATATCGGGATCGATTCCCTTCTCGTGAATCCAGGTACCATTAGGTGTTAGCCATTTGGCAATCGTTATGTGAAGCCCTGCGTTGCCTGCTACGGGTCTTGCTTCTTGAATTGTACCTTTGCCAAAGCTTTTTTCGCCAACCAGTTTTGCGCGATTATGGTCTTTTAATGCACCCGCAACAATTTCCGAAGCTGACGCAGAACCTCCATTTATCAAAACTACCACTGGCGCATTCGGAATACGCGCCCGACCAGCAACCATTGACTCCTTTTTTGCACCTGAACCATCTTGTTGAATCACGGCAACTCCGGAGCTAACAAAATCTGAAGTAACAGAAACCGCTTCAGTAAGGTATCCGCCTGGGTTATTGCGAACGTCCAAAACTATTCCTTTCGGATTCTTGGCTACTATTTGAGAGATCGCTTTGTTCCACTCACCGCTTGTATTTCCGCCAAACCTTTTTAATTGTAAGTTAGCAATCTCTTTGTTGTCCCCCACAAATTTAAGAACTACAGAAGGCACATCAATTTTTGCCCGGGTAATATCTGCCTCAATTGCTTTTTCGACACCCGCTCGAGTAAGTAGTAAAGTTACCTTGCTCCCCGAAGGCCCGCGAATGGAGCTTACTGCATCAATAATTGACATTCCATATGTGCTGGTAGTTTTGCCCTTGTCGTCTTTAATCCCAACGATATAATCCCCAGACTGTACGCCTGCTTTTTCTGCCGGACTCCCCTCAATCGGTGCAATAACTGCCAGCTGAGTACCCTTGTAGCCAATTTCGATTCCAACTCCTTCGAAATGACCATCTAAATCGTCTTGTGTTCTTTTTTGTTCACTAGGAGGCAAAAATACAGTGTACGGATCACCAACTGCCGCAACCATCCCTTTAATAGCACCTAATACCATTTCTTTTTGGTTTAACTTGGATTTGTCGTAATAGTCTGCCTCTAGCTTATCCCAAACCTGCCAAAAGAGAGAGAATTCAATGTTGCTTTTATCAAGAGGCAAGCTTCGGTAAATTTTTATATCGTTTGAAGAGAGCTGGATGCGGCCGCTGCGCAAGAACTGGTCATGGGCATACCAACCCGCCGCGAAGGTTAAAATTAAAACTGAGACGAAGAACGCAAAGCGTCTTATTTGTGGCAAAGTAAATGTCATACTTTACTGAGGCTTAACTGTGAATGGCAAGAGAGCCAAATGCCTTGCCCTTTTGACAGCACGGGTGATATCTCTTTGGTGTTTTGCGCAAATTCCGGTTCTGGAACGAGACAAAATCTTACCGCGATCGGAGACAAACCGTATTAAATCCTCCCAAGTTTTGTAATTGGGAAAAGCGTTAGTTTGGCAAAAAGGGCAAATCATAACCCTTGGGGCCATGTTCTCTCTCCTTGCATCCTTTTTTGATTTCTTATCGTCTTTTTTGCGTCGTGGTGGCATTAGAATGGAATATCCTCTCCTTCAGGTTCAGAACTCTTGGTTTCTTTTTCTGTTTCGGTCTTAGACTTTGGCCTAGACTGGTTTTCTGCTCCCCCAAAGTCAGCAGGTAAATCTATATCTTCGGTGCGAGAAACTCGGGAACCTATGCCTCCACCGGATAAAAAGATTACGCTTTCGGCAATAATTTCAGTTGTGCGTCTTTTTTGTCCATCTTGACCTTCCCATTCTCGGGTTGAAAGACGGCCTTCCACATATGCCTGTGAACCTTTCTTAAGATATTCTGCACAAATCTCTGCAAGTCTTGTCCAACAAACAATATTGTGGAATTCTGCGTCTTCCCGCTTTTCACCCTCTTCAGTTGTCCATTGCCTATTGGTCGCCAAACCAAAAGTACAAACAGCTGTCCCTTTTGGAGTATAGCGAAGCTCCGGATCGCGAGTTAGGTTTCCTATTAGAAGTACTTTGTTTAAAGAACGGCTTGCCATTGTTGTTACTTAGTTTTTTTTGTTGTTTTCCTTTCCCTTTTTGGCTGTTCTTCTATTCTTTCTTCTTTTGTTTGTTTCTTGGAATTTGGTGCTTGCAGCTTACCTTCCGAGACCACCAGTAAGTGTCGTAGCACTTCCTCGTCCAACTCAACCTCCCTATTTAATACAGAAGCCTGGTCTTCGGGTAAGTTAACACTCAAAGAATAGTATACCCCGGAAGTACTCTTTTTAATAGAATAAGCGAGTGTCTTCTTGCCCCAGAAATCAGTTTTCTCGACATTCCCACCAAGGCTTCCTACAAGCTTCTCCAGCTTATCAGTAAACTTTTTTTGCTGGGCATCAGTTATATCGCCTGCTAAAACCGTCGTTAATTCGTATTGTCGCATATGGCAAGTATACCTAATCTGGCCACATCTTTGCAAGATGCGCCAGCCTCAATCATATATGGTACACTGGTAGAAAATGGTGGTTGCAAAAGTAGAACGTTGTCCGTCCATGTCTCCTCTCTCACAAGATCGTTTCCGCGCAACCGTCACTTCACTTATAGAGCTTGTCAGGACACACGAACCGCCACGAGCTATAAGATTATTGTGTCGATTTCTAGTGACACAAAATTATTCACACGAGACAGTGGCTGTTAATTTCGGATTGCAGCCTGAAATTGTAGCAAGGGCAATAGATGCCAGTCGCCAAAAAGACCACAACGAGTGGGGAGCTCTAGTGTCTCAGTTTAATGCACCCTTTGGGCGACGCGCGCAAATTGCAGAATTTTTAAGTGATTTTTTAAAAAACAATCCGGGCGAAAAGATTAACCTGGCCAAATATGCGCCAGAGTTTGGCATAAGTAACGCCAGGATGCACCAGCTTTATGAGAGTATTGCTCAATCACACCCAGTCCCCCCAAAATTTACCCGTGGCGAACACATGAGGGACTCTGAATGGGAAAAGCGGGTGGCAAATATCAAAGAAGCTAAGTCTAAACACCCCGAATGGACGCACAAACAAGTTGCGGATCATTTGGGAGTAACCCGCTCACAAGTTAAATGTACTTTAAGAAATGGAGCACCTAACTCCCAATCCTGAACTCCACCACATCGCCATCGCGCATGGCATAATCCTTTCCTTCGAGTCGCGCTTTACCCTTTTCGCGCGAACCCTTCCACCCGCCACAAATTACAAAATCCTCAAAATTTACAACTTCGGCTTTTATAAATTTCTGCATAAAATCTGTGTGTATTGTGGAGCTTGCCCTGAGCGCGGTCTCACCACGCCGAATGGTCCAGGCACGGACTTCTTTAACCCCAGCTGTCAGGAATGTAATCAGACCTAAAGTGGCAAACGCTTTCTTGATTAAACGCTCCAACCCTGATTGCTCCCCACCAAGATCCGCTAAATAAATTTTGGCGTCTTCTTCCCCCAAACCAGCCAACTCGCTTTCAGTTTTGGCACAAATTGCTATAACCTGGTCTTTTTTAAGACCCACCCTGGCTGCAAACTCTTCTTCCAAGCTGGAAGCACTCCTCAACTGGTTTTCATCAACATTCAAAACCACCAAAAAAGGCTTATGTTTAAAAAGAAAGGGCATTCCCTGGTTGTCATTTCCACCCTTTCCCCCTTCCGCTTTCCCCTTAACCCTTTCCATGGTTTCCAAATCCGCCAGGTCCAGTTCCGTCTTAACAATCTCCAAATCGCTTTTGGGGTCTGTGGAGCCCGCGCGAATCACGTTCTCGTCAGAGAAACCACGAAGAACATGGACGATCGCGTCAACTTCCCTGATGTGGGCCAAAAACTTATTGCCCAGTCCCTCACCTTTTGAAGCTCCCGCCACAAGACCAGCAATATCTACGAATTCAACTGTCGCGGGTACTATCGGCGGCCGTCTTTTGTAATCCTGAGGCACCGCCGAAGGATCTCGCAACCCGGCGCAACCTTGCATACGCAAAAGATCCCTCGACAAGCTCGGGATGACACCAATTTCACTTTCTGCCACTACATCGGCAAGTTTTCCTAATCTTTCGTCTGGAACCGGCACCACCCCGATGTTTGGCTCAATCGTTGCAAAAGGAAAATTCGCAGCATAAGCTTGCTGCTTTTCCAACAGCGCATTAAACAGCGTGCTTTTACCCACGTTAGGCAGTCCAACTATCCCGACCGATAGGTTCATACCCCACATTTACGGTGGAAGCAGTTACAAGTTGTGGTAATGAAATGTGACACCATACTTCTACCGTTCTCCTTTCTTTTATAATTACTTTCTCTATTATATCTCGAACGACCTGCTTTTTGTTGGAGAAATTCATGGTGCATAGGACTTTTTCTGTCTCAGCGCATAATTCGTCCACTCCGATGTCAATTGATTCTTTTGAAGTTAGAGCCTCTTGCTCCTCAATTCCCTTCTGAAAGCCTTTTTTGCGCTTCTTGGCATCCTTGACCAGCTCCATATACTGCTCAAACTCCAGCGCCCCGCTCCCATACGCCTTTGAATACCGCTTTTCTTCTTCAGTAATTTTCTCTATTTGAGCATCCAAATTGGTTCGATGTTGCGTATTGACTGAAGTGACCGCCTGGTTCTTAAGCCAAGCCTCGGCATGCTTTCTAATTAAGTCTTCGCCAATTTCCTACCTTTTTCCAAGTCTGAAGTGTAAATCTCAGCGCTTAACCCATATTCTGTGTCATTTGCTAAATTGACCACATCTTCAAGTGTTTCAAATTCGACAATCGGTAAGACAGGACCAAAAGTTTCTTGCAACATCACCTCCATGTCAGAATTGATGTTTGTTAAGATTGTGGACTCAAAATAATTTCCGTTTTTTAAATCATCTGAAGTAATAACATTACCTCCTACTTCGACCTTAGCCCCTTTTGATATTGCGTCTTTAACTTGTTCCTTTAACGTTTCCAATTGTTTTTTATTCATCAAGGGGCCGATATCATTCGTTTGCAATGGATCACCAATCTTAGCTTTCTTTATTCTCTCGATAAATTGGGATACAAATTTATCGAAAATTGGTTTTTCAATAAACAATCGTTTGACAGCCGTACAAACTTGTCCGCAATTTAAGAACCTCGCCCAATAAAGATTTTCAACAGCATTCTCAATATCTGCGTCTGCCATTACTATTCCAGCACTACTACCACCCATCTCAAGCAACGCTTTAATAAACTTATCGCCACATTTTCTATATATATCTAATCCAGTCCTTGTGCTTCCAGTAAACCATGCCAAATCAATTGAGGAATCAACTAGAAGTTTGCCTACTTCACTACCCCCAATAACAATGTTCACAACACCGTCTGGTAATCCTGTTTGGTTTATTAAATCAACCACCAATTTTTGGCTGAGACTTGTATATTCAGATGGTTTAACTACCACAGTGTTACCCGCAATAATTGCGGGCAATACCCCAGAAGTCACCATTGATAATGGGAAATTCCATGGACAAATACATGCGCATACACCATACGGTTCATAAGTAACTTCATATAGTCCTTTGTCATCTTTTATTATTGTTTCGTTGGCCAAAAAGTTTGGGCCATTCTTAACATAGAAACCTACATTCCAGATTGAATCGCAACCCTTTGGTTATTTAACTTAGCTAAGAATACCTCAAAAGGAGTGAAATATCCAAG
>MHBW01000034.1 GCA_001816385.1 Candidatus Blackburnbacteria bacterium RIFCSPHIGHO2_01_FULL_43_15b | reverse complement strand
TTATTTTAGTATCTGTAATCTGCTCATCTTGCATATCACCTATACCTGCCCATAAAAACTCTTTTCCATAATAATCATGTCTTGTTTTATCGGGTGTATGTCCGATGGTTAAGTCTTTACAAAGCTTGCCTAATTCTATAGGGTTTCTAACTCTCTTTCTTGCTTTGTAATAATTTAGGAACAATTTATAAGTATCTTTTTTTATGTCATCATATTTCAAAATAAATGACTTATCAGATACGCTTTTTTCATTCCAGATACTTCTAAGAAGTGGCAAGTCGTTTTCATCAATCGGTCTTCTTTTTGTGCTTCCCATAAAACCATCACTCAATACCTCAAAGAACCATACATTTTTTGTTCGTTCGCCTTTTTTAAATATCAGAATGGTGGTCGGCTGTTGCGTATACGGCAAAAATGTGTGAACGCTCAATTGTATAATTGCTTGTATTTCGCATTCTTCAACTAATTGTCTACGCACTTTTATAGTGTCTATATCTTTGGCAAATAATACACTGTCAGGCACAACAACCCCCGCAATTCCTCCTGGTTTTAAAGCATCTATGACATGTTTTAAGAAAATAGCATTTGCTCCTATTGAAGACAAACCATACAAGTGAGCATATTCTGTCTTTTGAGAAAATGGAAAATTGGTTAGAATAACATCAAATTCCTCTTTACGTGGGTTTTGCAGACTGTCTTGCTGGACAATATGAGTATGTCCATCGCCAGCTAATATCATGTTCATCTTTGCAATTTTGGCTGTGCCTGTTAACTCTCCACCATAGACAGTTTCATTTTCCAGCACAGAAAGCGTTGACTCTGTGAGGTTACAAGTGCGTTTAATATGCCTAAAAGCCTCTATTAAAAATCCACCCGTTCCGCAACAAGGATCGTAAACCTTGTCGCCGAATTTAGGATTAACAAGATCAACTATTAACTTTACTATGTGGCGTGGTGTGTAGTATTCACCTAAGTCATTTCCTACAGTTACAGAGTTTTTAAGGAAGTATTCAAAAGCATCGCCTTTTACATCACTATCAACGTCAAGAAGCGTCAATTCTGATAATCCATCAACTATCTGTTTTAGAATATTTGGATTTTGTATTTTTAACTTATCGGAAAAAACATCGCCGCTGTGGTTATATTCTTTGACAAGTTTTGGCAAAACTGTATCGTTAATATAATCAAGCATTTCTTGAGGATCTTTTTTGTAAAAGGCTTCCCAACAATATCTTTGCTCCATACGCCTAGGCTCACCTTTTTCTTCCCTGTCTTTTTCAATTTCATCTATAAGTTTTAGAAACAAAAAATTTGAAAACTCGGTAAAACGTTCTATACCCTCACGCATTCCTTCTTGACGTAATAAATCATTCGTACTTTTAAAAACAGCAATTAAATCTTCTTTTGTCTTTGCAACTTTTAGGGGAGAGATAATCTCACTTTCGTCTTGAACTATAAATTTTAGTAATGATTTTTCTGATAGGAGTTCTGTTACTAGTTGCCCATCAACTTTAAGCAACTTATTCCCCTCAACCCATCTCGCTTCAACTATTGCCCCATCAACACCAAAAATTGCCTTTACTCCGATACACTCTGCATATTCTTTTGCCTGTTTAAGTGCAGTTTCTAGCTTTGTCCCAACCCTCTTTGCTTCGATAATGGCAATTGGTTGGAAAGTACCAGAAGAATAAAGAACATAATCAGGGAATCGACCTTTTGGGTATTTATCCTTAATGAGTTTTGCTTCTTCTTTGGTGCGAACCCTCTCCGTAAAGACATTACAGCTTATGTCAAACTCACTAATTATCCAGCCTAAATTCTGAAGTATGCGATCTATTTCTTTTCTTGTTGCACTTTCAAGGGGGGTAGTTAAATAGTCCATATCTATATTAGAACACACTTTTTTCAAAATGAAAAGAGGCAATTCAATTTTTATTCACCTTGTCTTGATGGTATAGGTACGCGAGTTAATAGCAATTAGTAAATCCGTCCCCTACACTCCTAGTGACTCCAGAGGAGCCAAATAAGACAAATACAATCTCTCTAAGCGTCCAAACGAATATTCTTAATGCATTCAATAACGCATTATTGTTAGTATCGCAACCTATTTTTACTCCATAAGCATAAAGCAGTAGAACGCTAATGGTTATTAGAAAAACTAATACCCATTGCTTCCAAGTCGTCTTTTTACGGCTATTCATTCTATTACTTAGTTTAATAGCTATCTTGTCTATAACATTCATGATATGAAAATGCCTCTGTTAATTTTTTCTGATCTCTGAGAAAGTAAACCAAAGAATAATCACCTGCTGCCGCATTTAGGGTCGGCATAGATTTATTGTGTAAAACAACATAAGGAAACATATAGCAGTATCTGTAGTTTCTATTTGTGCTATATCTTCCCTGATAGTTCATACCTGCACTAGCGATTTCGCTCCATTTTATTTTTAACGGCGGATAACCATTTAGCATTAGGACTGGATCACGAGTTTCTATATATTCAGGAGTTGTTTTGACATAGGTGAGAAAACCTACTGATGAAATTAAAATTAATACAACGCCAAAAAACCAGCCAAATAATTTACTAATCCTCAATTTAACAGGCTTTCTACTTAAAGAATCAGATAAAATCACACCAAATATTCCAAATGAAGATAATGCAAATAAAGCCTTACTTGCAAAGCTTCCCCAGAGTTTACAGTCCTGAATCCCAAAGCAGTAAAACTTTCCTTTAGATAAAACATTAAAAATGCATAGAGGAATGCTAAAGGAAATCCTAAAAGCATATAAAATCTAGACTTAATCTAAGTTGGGCTCATATCAATATTAAGTATAACAAATGTCTCCCTTGAAATTGTGATTCCTACCTGCTAAATTCTTAATGGACTCAGTTATTTGCGGATTGCTTTTTTTAATGGCGCAATCGGACAACAGAACACAATTCTTGTTGAGTCCACTGAAAATTTAGCAGTTAAGGAATCTTAAAGCAGGACTGATTATCTAATACAAACTAAATCAGAGGATATAAGTTATCAAAAGAATTGAAATTTCATTTGCAATAGGACTGTGTTTTTGAGATACTGTAAGTATGGAAAATGCTCAAGGATCAGTAAATACAAACACTGATCTCAACCAGAATCCTCCTTCTCTTAATCCAATCTCAAACCAAAGAGGAAATTTTCTTCTTATTATCGGGGTGGTAGTAACTATCTTTATAGTGGGAATAATAGTCTACATACTCGGCTCAAGGCAAAATACTGGTCCAACTCAAACATCAATAAATCCAGCTACAAATATTCAAAATAATTCTATTGACTATACGATACCTATTCTTAAGGAATACGATCCTTCTACATTTGGGCGTAATCTATGGTTATACAGTAGTGACGGGACAAAGAGTAAACAAATTACATCTAATCACGAAATAGGTAGCGAATTTGGTTTTTCTCCGGATAAAAAAAGGATTTTAGTAATGACTACTAAATTATTACCGTCTGAGAAAAAAGTAGAAAGTAATATTGGGTTTGTCAATCTGGATAATGGTCAAGTAACTAAATTATTTCAAGGATATAATGAGAGAACAACCATATATCAAGCATATTGGTTAGATAATGATAGAATAATTTATTCACTAGGAAGAAAATTAGAAGTATATAATATTTCAACAAATTCCAATGAAGTATTAATAGATGCTGAAAAAGCTATCACTGATGCTACCCAGATAAGGTTTGCACTATCTCCAAATAAACAATGGGTAGTTTATAACTATGAAGGGATTGGAGAAGGCGATCCACCCCAGCAAGATAGCAATACATATTCACTCAATCTTAATAATAAAATTCAAAAACAATTAAACTCTGGACCCTTTCGCTCTCTTGCTATAAACAATAACTATGTTATTTACTATAAAAATACAGATAGACAGGGTGGGACAATATTATGGAGAATAAATTATGATGGCTCTCAAGATGAACAAATTACAAAGACTCCCCCTGAAGACTTAATTGAGGTAAAGTCTACAAATATGGGAGATAAAATAATATATCAAGTAAGAAATTTTAATAATGCCTCTAAGGGGGCACAGCTTCATCTATATGGAACAGGAACAAAGCAGGATTCCGTTTTCTTTAGTGTCAAGGTTCCAGATGGCATTAGAGGACCAATCGTTTCAGATGCAGGTGATACTGTATTATTTTCTGCTGCACTTGATGAAAACCAACCATTAAAATTTTCCTTGATTTTGTATAATTTAAAATCCAATAGTAAAACTATTTTGAGTGAGGATGCTCTGAAATAATTGATAGTCTTCTAAACTTTCCCTTAAACTATAAACTAAAAATTCTGCTAAAATGGGAGTAATAAGTTTTCGCGCTGGGTGGGTAGGGGACCAGTTATCTCCGTGTCAAGTCCCCAATTTTTCCCTCCCCAGTTAATTCCTCAATTTAGCCACCGAGAATACTTCCCGTTTGGTCAACAAAGTATAAGCAATCCACTTGCCATCGTGTTCGGGCTTTATTACTTTTGTGAGGTCATAGTTTACTCTCATACAATCTACTACCCTTATGACACAACTGGTCAATGAAAGTGGTGCTAAGTTAAATTTTTACTTCTATTGACACGCCTGCGGGTAGATCCATATTAGAAAGAGCATCGATTGTGCGCTCATTTGGGGACATAATATCAAGCATACGCTTGTGGACCAACATTTCGTAATGTTCCCGGGCATCTTTGTCCGTGTGGGGAGAGGTGGTCACAACCGTTAAGTGGCGTTCTGTCGGAAGGGGGATCGGGCCAACCACTTTCGAGCCCGCAGCAAGAACCGCATCAACAATTTTTGCTGCTGCCTCATCGATGACTCTATGGTCGTATGATTTTAAACGAACTCTAATTCGTCCGAGAGCTGCCATGCCAATTAGCGATGAGTGAAAAGTGACTAGTCACCCAACGACTGCTATTGTACTACAAGTTAAGCTAAAGAACAAAAGACAGGCTTTTGGCCTGCGTGCTCTATGCTAGATAATCAATACCTTATATTGTTAAGCCACTACTTTTGAGATTACTCCTGCTCCAACCGTGCGCCCACCTTCACGAATAGCAAACCTCAAACCTTCTTCCAGGGCAACCGGTTGAATAAGGCGAACGGTCATCTTCGCACTGTCCCCAGGCATAACCATCTCAACACCTTCGGGTAAGGCTACTTCTCCTGTTACGTCCGTAGTTCGGATATAGAACTGAGGCTTGTATCCAGAAAAGAATGGCGTGTGTCGTCCGCCTTCTTCTTTAGTCAAAATATATACCTCAGCTTCAAATTCAGTATGAGGAGTAATGGTGCCAGTTTTGGCCAAGACTTGTCCTCTTTCAATGTCATCTTTTTCAATTCCGCGAAGGAGAATTCCCACGTTGTCTCCGGCTTGACCTTCATCCAAAGACTTTCTGAACATCTCAACTCCGGTAACAACAGTTTTCTTGGGTTGTGGAGCAAGCCCGACAATTTCAATTTCTTCGTTCACTTTAACTTTGCCGCGCTCAATTCTCCCTGTGGCAACCGTTCCGCGCCCTTTAATAGAAAAGACGTCTTCAACTGCCATCAGGAAAGGTTTATCGGTTTCGCGCTCAGGAGTTGGAATATATGTATCAACCGCATCCATTAAAGCCAATATTTGTTTTTGTGCCTCAGCATCACCTTCTAAAGCCTTCAAGGCTGAACCGCGGATAATAGGTATTTCATCGCCTGGGTATTGATATTTAGAAAGAAGCTCCCGAATTTCAACTTCGACCAAATCAACCAATTCTGGGTCATCGACCATATCAATTTTGTTTAAGAAAACGACCATTGCCGGAACATTAACCTGCCGAGCAAGAAGTACGTGCTCACGGGTTTGAGGCATGGCACCGTCTGGAGCCGAAACAACAAGAATTGCCCCATCCATTTGGGCTGCGCCCGTAATCATGTTCTTGATATAGTCAGCGTGGCCCGGAGCGTCAATGTGAGCATAGTGCCTTTTCTCTGTTTCGTATTCAATGTGAGAGATATTAATGGTAACTCCGCGCTCGCGCTCTTCAGGAGCGGCATCAATGTCGCCATAACCCATAGGTTTGGTATTATTTCCAGGCTGCTTGGAAAGAGTCGTCGCAATAGCTGCGGTTAAGGTTGTTTTTCCATGATCAACGTGACCAATGGTCCCTATATTTACGTGTGGTTTGGTTCTTTCGTATACTGCCATGTTGGGTATAAATAATTTTTCCCAGACAACATAGAGGATTTTTTCTGTAAAAATCCGATATAACTCCCCTTATTATTGTCCTTATTGTAAGGTTTTCTTACTTTGAAAACAAGAACCAGTTTCCGACTGGCCTAGAGGGTATTTTAACGAGGCTATTTCTCTTTGTCAACAGTCAACACAAAAATTTGAACCACAGCCAAGAGGTATTCACCCCTTTTTATTCCTCTTCTGTCATGTGGGGCTCGCATTCGCGAGAGATCCCTCGACAAGCTCGGGATGACAAATGAGTCAGGCATTGGCGCCCTGGCGGATGGGGCCGGCAGCGGCATTTTTCGCCACAATTTGTGCGGCAATATTTTGTGGAACTTCCTGATAATGGCTTGGCTCCATGTAAGAACTTGCCCGGCCTTGAGTAATTGATCGCAAGGTTGTGGCATAACCGGTCATTTCAGCCAAAGGTACAAGCGCGTTAACTACCTGCAAATTCCCTCTGGTTTCTGTCCCTGAAATTTGGGCACGGCGGGAAGAAAGATCGCCAATCACATCTCCCATAAAATTATCAGGGGTTGAAACGGCAACTTTCATAACCGGCTCCAAAAGACAAATGTCTGCCCTCTTGGAAGCTTCCTGCAAAGCCATAGAACCGGCAATTTTGAAAGCAATCTCTGAGGAGTCAACTTCGTGGAAAGATCCGTCGTAAACTGCAACTTTTATATCAACCATCGGGAAACCGGCCAAAATTCCGTTTTCCATAGTTTCCTTGACTCCCTTTTCAATTGCCGGAATATATTCCTGGGGGATCGAGCCTCCTTTGATCTCGGAAACGAACTCGTATCCTTCTCCGCGACCTTTAGGTTCAACTCTTAATAAACAATGACCATATTGCCCACGACCTCCGGTTTGGCGAATATACTTTCCTTCGCCCTGCGCAACTTTTTTAACTGTCTCACGATATGCAACTTGCGGCGCACCAGTTGTTGCCTCGACACCAAACTCTCTCTTCATTCGGTCAACCAAAACTTCCAATTGAAGCTCGCCCATCCCAGAAATAATGGTCTGGCCTGTTTCGTGGTTTGTCTTAACTTTAAACGTCGGGTCTTCCTCACCAAGGCGACTCATAGCATATCCAAGTTTTTCCTGATCTTGACGGGTTTTGGGCTCTATCGCTAAAGAAATAACAGGCTCAGGGAAAGAAATAGACTCTAAAATAATCGGTTTGTTTTCTGTGCAAACAGTATCTCCGGTTGTAGTTTCTTTCAGGCCGACAACAGCCACAATTTCCCCACAATAGGCTTCTTCAATTAACTCTCTTTGATCAGCATGCAAAAGTACTAAACGTCCAACACGCTCTGAAGTTCTTTTGGTTGTATTGTAGATTGGCGAACCGGCCTTAACAGTTCCTGAATAAATTCTTAGCCAAACTAGTCTTCCGATATGAGGATCGACGTTGATTTTGAAAGCCAAAGCAGATAAAGGTTCGTCATCTGATGGGCGACGTTCTTCTTCAGCTTCTGTTTGTGGGTTAATTCCTCTTACCGGGGGAACATCCAAAGGAGAAGGCAGATATTCAACGACCGCATCTAAAAGTCGTTGGACTGTCGGCATTCGGTTGTCGCCTCCCAAAACAGGGAAGAACTTTCCGGAGACTACACCTTTTCTTATAGCTCTTTTAATTTCAGCTGAAGTTAGTTCCTGTCCATCTAAATATTTGGCCAAAATCTCATCATCAAATTCGGCAACCCTTTCGATCAGTTGCGCGCGGTACTGTTGTGCCTTTTCGACCAAATCCGCGGGTATCTCTTCTTCCGTTAGCTTGTTGTCCTCCATGCCGACATAAGTAAATGCTTTCATCTCGATTAAGTCGACAACGCCGCAAAGTTCATGTTCAATTCCAATTGGCATGTCAACAGGCGCAGCATTAGGACTTAGCCTCTCGCGAATTGAAGCAATAGAGCCCTCCCAATCAGCACCGATAAGATTTAATTTGTTCAACGCGCAAATTCGTGGAACATTGTATTTATCAGCTTGGCGCCAAACGGTTTCAGATTGAGGCTCCACACCAGTTCGGCCGTCAAAAATCATGCAAGCTCCGTCTAAAACGCGCAAAGACCGCTCAACTTCAACAGTAAAATCAATATGGCCTGGGGTATCGATAATATTTATTCTGTGTGGCTCGTGGGGAACGTCACCTTTGACTTTGGAAGTCCAAAAAGTGGTAATGGCCGCAGAAACAATCGTAATCCCGCGTTCTCTTTCCTGCTCCATCCAGTCGGTAACTGTATTTCCTTCATCAACCGAACCGTATTTATAAGTTTTTCCGGATTCAAAAAGAATACGCTCGGTAGTGGTTGTTTTACCGGCGTCAATGTGCGCAATGATACCGATATTACGGATCCGCTCCATCGGCATTTGCCGATTTTGAGTGGTTGTGGAAATTAATGCTCCCTTTTTTGCAGCCATGTTGGTAGTACGTTATAACTAAAAATGCACGTTTTTTCGTGCTTTATGATTGTACCAAAATGCAGGGCAAAAGAAAAGCGGCCGGGGGCACACAGTCGCGGCGGGAAATGAAGTTACCAACGAAAATGAGAGAATGCGCGGTTGGCCTCCGCAATTTTTTCGATTTCTTGTTTTTTGGAGATTGCTCCGCCCTGTCCTTGGGACGCATCAATTATTTCAACCGCAAGTTTTGCGCCATAAGTTTTAAAAGAAGATGGACGTGCGTTTGCCGCAGCAATAAGCCAACGAATAGCCAAACTTTCCCGCCTTACTCCCCGAACTGGAGTTGGAACCTGATACGATGCTCCTCCGATTCTTCGGGGTCGAACTTCCATTGCCGGTTTTATATTTTCTACTGCTTGCAAAAAGACTTTAAGAGGCTCCTGCCCTGCTTGTTCCGAAATTTTCTCGAATGCATCATATACCTGTTTTTGGGCAACAGACCGTTTACCATCTCGCATGGAGCGATTTATTAATTTTGTGACCAATTTATGCCGGAAAAGCGGATCGTCGGCTATGTTCCTTGAATAATTTCTTGCTCTTCTCATTTTGCCCCCTGAGGCGCTTTGGCGCCATATTTAGATCTTGAACTCTTGCGTCCTTCCACGCCAGCCGTATCAAATTTACCACGCACAATATGGTATTTAACGCCTGGCAAATCCTTGACTCTGCCGCCTCGCACAAGCACTATCCCGTGTTCTGCTAAGTTGTGGCCTTCACCAGGAATATATACTGTGACTTCCTTCTTGTTGGAAAGCCTAACACGCGCCACCTTACGAAGTGCTGAATTCGGCTTGGTGGGTGTCATGGTTTTAACTTGCAAAATAACACCTCTTTTAAAAGGGCTGTTAATTTTTTTAAACACCCTGTCCTTCCCGTTCCACCACGGAGTTAAAGCCACCGCTTTAGGCTTTTTAATATTTTTTCTTCTTCCTTTTTTGGTTAATTGTGACACTGTAGGCATAAAATTTTCTTCGAAAACAATTTTCAATTTTCAATTTCCAATTAACTCTTGAATTTTCAACTTATAAATTGATTGGAGACTGGAAAATGGCAACTGGGGAATGAATCTTATTGTATTTTACCATGTAATCCTCTAGCTTGGAAGCATTTGAGCTCTTTCGGGGGTAGTTGGGATAAGCCTCCCGATAATGACGTTCTCTTTCAATCCTATTAACCTATCTTCTTTGCCCAAAAGTGCACATTCGGTTAAAACACTGGTTGTGTTTTGGAATGAGGCTGCAGACAGCCAGGAATTAGTAAACAGAGAAGATCGAGTAACCCCCAATATAATGACTTGCGCTGTCCCCGGCTCGCCGCCTTCTGATAATACCTTTTCATTTTCTTCTTCAAATACTGCTCGCTCAACAATCTCCCCAGGAAGCATGATTGTATCACCAGAGCTGGTAACATGAACCTTATCCGACATCTTGCGAATAATAATTTCAAAGTGTTTATCGTTTATCGAGATTCCCTGAGACTCATAAACCGCCTGGACTTCATGGATTAAGTATTCTTGAGCTGCCCTCAAACCTTTAACACTCAACACATCCTTAATATCCAAAAATCCTGAAGCCAGTTGTTTTCCAGCCTCAATCAAATCGCCATCTTTAATTTGCAATGTGCTGGTAAGAGGAATCAAATACTCGCGCTCCTCCACAGGCTTAACCACAGCATTGCGAATTCTAACTAACCATCCGTCTTCCTGTTCGGTAATTTCAACTTTCCCGGAAATCTCAGAAATCGGGCTCAGCGCTTTAGGTGAGCGTGCCTCAAACAATTCATCAACACGAGGCAAACCCTGAGTAACGTCCAAGCCAACAATACCTCCGGCGTGCTTGGTACGCATTGTCAACTGGGTTCCTGGCTCTCCAATTGATTGAGCCGCAATTACTCCAACCGGAGTTCCCATCTCTGCAAGTTCTTTGATTGTCAAGTCCATACCGTAGCATTTCTGACAAATTCCATACCGGGCCTTGCAGACTAGAGGCGATCGAATATTGACCATGTTAATCCCCGATTTATCAATCTTGGCAATTTGTTCAGCAGTTAGCAAGTCGCCCTTTGAACAAATAGTCTCGCCGTCAGCCTCCACTTCTTGCGCCACAATTCTGCCTGTTAGTCTTAATGTAAATGCTTTTGGCCGAACCTCGCGATTTATGGTTATATATTCTTCTGTTCCGCAGTCATTGCTGCGGGTAATCACGTCGTGTGAAACATCTACCAAGCGTCGGGTCAAATACCCAGCATCGGCGGTCTTTAAAGCTGTATCGGTCAAGCCTTTTCGGGAACCACGGGCGCTTGTCACGTATTCAAAGATGGTTAGTCCTTCCCTAAAGTTGGATTTAGTTGGCAAATCGACAATTTTACCCAACGGGTCAACAACTAAACCACGCATAGCTGCAAGCTGTTTAACCTGATCTCGGGAAGAACGTCCGACTCCGGCATCAATAATCATGCGGATTGGGTTGGTAGGCTCCAAGCCTTGCCAGGTTCGATCAGCCAATTCTTCCGTAACCTCAATCCAAAGTTCCTGGGTAAGCCTTCTTCTCTCTTCAGTGGTAATCAGGCCGCTTCTGAAATTTTCTTCAATTCTGGCAACTTCAACATTGGCTTCCTGAATCACCAAATCCTTATCGCTCAAAATCTTAGGATCCGTAATCCCAAATGACAAGCCTGAAATTGTTCCAGCCTCAAACCCAAGGTTTTTAACCCGATCAATCATTCCAACAATCTCTTCGTTGGAATAACGCTTGGCGCCCAGAGCCCTGGCAAAAAGCTGTTTGATAACTCCGGAGGTAACGGGCACGTTAACAAATCTCAACTCTGACAAGATAACCTCATTGAAAAAAACTCTTCCAACAGTAGTTTCCCAAATTTCACCATTAATTCTGACTCTGATCTTTTCACGAAGCTCAATAGCACCCTTTTGGTAAGCAATAACCGCTTCCTCTTCGTTGCCAAACACTTTGGCATCTTCGGTAGTGGGTTTGTAGTTGTCCGAAGTCAGGTAATAAATGCCCAAAGCCATTTCTTTAGATGAAGGAATAGCGATTGGTGTTCCGTCTCTTGGATGCAGAAGGTTTGACACCGGAGTCATAAGCTTTTCTGCTTCTTCCCGTGCCTGTTTCGAAAGCGGCAAATGGACTGCCATTTGGTCTCCGTCAAAGTCAGCGTTATAGCCTGAACATACGCAAGGGTGCAAGCGTATGGCCTTACCTTCAACCAAAACCGGCATGAAGGCCTGAATTCCTAATTTATGAAGAGTTGGAGCGCGATTTAACAAAACTGGATGATTCTGGGTAATTTCTTCCAGAATATCAAAGACCTCCGGCGGTCTTCTTTCAAGCATGTTTTTGGCACTTTTAACATTTGGGGCTATACCCCGGGCAATCATCTCGCGCAAAACGAAAGGCTTGAAAATTTCCAAAGCCATTTCTTTTGGAATTCCGCACTGATTCAGCCGAAGTTCCGGACCAACAACGATAACTGAACGTCCTGAGTAGTCAACACGTTTACCCAAAAGATTTTGGCGGAAGCGTCCTTGTTTGCCTTTAAGAAGATCTGACAAAGATCGCAAAACCTGTCGTCCGCGGCCGCGGCGTATTGCCTGACGTTGGGAAGCATCAATTAACGAGTCTACGGCCTCTTGGAGCATGCGCTTTTCATTTCTTAAAATAATCTCCGGAGCACCCAGCTCCAAAAGATGCTTTAAGCGGTTGTTGCGATTAATAACCCGTCGGTAAAGATCATTTAAATCAGAAGTGGCAAAGCGGCCTCCGGAAAGTTGGACCATGGGGCGAAGATCTGGAGGTAAAACCGGCAAAACACGTATGATCATCCACCGGGGATCAATGTTTGCCCGCTTCATCCCGTCAACAAGACGCAGTCTCTTTGAAAGCTTAATACGTCGGGCACCAGTCGAGCTTTCAAACTCTTCACGAATCTTGGCTGCCAACTCGTCGAGTTTTAAACCTTCCATAACGCGAAGGATGGATTCTGCACCCATCTCGGCAGTAAAGAATTCCGCAGCGCCATAGTTTGAGAGCTCGATATACTCTTCTTCAGAAAGTAACGAAAGGTATGAGACGTTTTTAACAATTTCGATTAACCGACCAAAAAGTTCATCTGAATTGTTAATATTTTGTGCTGTTTCTTCAGACAAAACTGTTAGCCTCTTGCGGCCTTCCAGCTCAACTTCTTCAACTGCCAACGAGCGTGCCTCAGGAGATTTAACTTTTCCCGAAACTGAAACCTTTTTCTGTTCTATTTCGGCTTTGATGACATCCCCTTTTTCTTTTGCGTCACTGCGAATATTTTCAAGTCGCCCTGAAAGTTGCTTTTCCAAAGTCTCAATAGCATCCTTGCGTCCACCCTCTTCAACATTGGTTACCAAATAGCGAGCAAAGTAAATTACCTGCTCCAAAGCTTTGGGGGGAAGATCCAAAACTAAAGAAAGCTTTGAAGGAGCGCCTTTGAAAAACCAAATGTGTGCAACCGGAACCACAAGGCCTAAGTGACCCATGCGCTCGCGGCGAACTCGGGAAAGGGTCACTTCAACTCCACACTTATCGCAGATTATGCCTCGATAACGGATCCTTTTGTACTTTCCGCAATAACATTCCCAGTCTTTAGTGGGTCCAAAAATGCGCTCGTCAAATAAGCCATCCTTTTCTGGACGCAAAGTTCTGTAGTTGATAGTTTCTGGTTTGGTAACTTCTCCGTGAGACCACGAAAGAATATCCTCAGGCGAGGCCAAACGAATTCTAAGACTTGAAAAATCTGACAATTCTCTTAAATCCATAAAATTGGTGATTTGTGATATGTGATTGGCGATGAGTAGATAAAATTCTAGCCACCCATCACTCGCCACCCGTCACTAGTTCGCTCCTCCTTCCAAGACCACAAGCCCAGACGCTGGAACCTCAACTGGAGTTGTACCACTAACTAATGTGGGTACTACCTCTTCCGTTTTGTGCGCCACAGTGCCTTCTGGTTGAATAACAAAACAAAGCGAGTTTAACTCACGAACCAAAACTTTGAAAGACTCAGGAATTGTAGCCTCAGGAATTTCAGTTCCTTTGACAATAGCCTCAAAAGCTCGGGCACGCCCAACCACGTCGTCTGACTTGATTGTCAACATTTCCTGCAAAGTGTAGGCTGCGCGGTGTGCCTCTAACGCCCAAACTTCCATCTCTCCCAAGCGCTGTCCACCCATTTGCGCCTTACCACCCAGTGGCTGTTGAGTAACCAAAGAGTATGGTCCAGTTGAGCGCGCATGAGTCTTATCCTCAACCATGTGGATAAGCTTCATAAAGTAGGCACAGCCTACAAATGTTTGCTCTTTGAACGGCTCACCAGTTCTTCCGTCGAAAAGTTGAGTCTTGCCAGAAGCCGGGAGCCCAGCTTCATTCATTATTTTCTCAATAGAATCCGCAGACAGCTTATCAAAAACAGGCAAAACATACCTTTGGCCAAGTTTGCTTGCTGCCCAACCCAGTTGTGCCTCCAACAATTGACCTAAGTTCATTCGAGCCAAAACTGATAAGGGCGAGATAATAATATCAACCGGAGTTCCGTCTTCTAGGTGTGGCATATCGGCAATTGGAACAATTTTTGAAATAACTCCTTTGTTTCCGTGTCTTCCGGCAATTTTGTCTCCCACTGAGAGTTTTCTCATTTGGGCTACGCTCACAATAACTTCTTTTAAGGTTCCCGGATCGAGTTCGTCACCCTTTTCGCGATCAAGAATTTGAACGTTAACCACAATCCCATGTTCACCATGGGGGACACGAAGGGAAGTGTCGCGAACTTCTCGCGCTTTCTCGCCAAAGATTGCGCGCAATAATCTTTCTTCAGCAGTTAATTCTGTTTCACCCTTGGGAGCAATTTTCCCAACCAAAATGTCGTTTGGTCCAACTTCTGCACCAATAACAACAATTCCATCTTCTGCCAAATTGGCCAAGTCTCCTTCAGCAACATTAGGAATATCACGGGTTAACTCTTCCGCACCAAGCTTAGTATCAACCACTGAGGCCGTGTATTCCTCGATATGGATTGAAGTTAATAAATCCTCCCGAACAACTCTTCCTGAGATAGCAATAGCGTCTTCAAATCCCAAACCCTCAAAAGAACAATAAGCAACCAAAAGGTTTTGTCCCAAAGAAAGGGCTCCCTGGTCGGCTGCCGGACCGTCAGCTATAATATCTCCTACCTTAATTTTATCGCCAACGGTTACCAATGGACGCTGGTTAAAGCAAGTTGACTGCGAAGTTCTGGTAAATTTCTCAAAGGTATATATTTCTTTTCCACCTTGTCTTTTGATTAAATCTCCGTCAGTGCTATTTTTGGGAGTTCCCTCAAGAGCGACCTCTACTCTTTCAGAATCCACGTAAGTTACTGTACCAGCATTTGCAGCCCGAACAACCCGATTTAGAGCTTGAGCAACGGAAGCTTCCATCCCAGTCATCATTAAAGGAGCCACCGGGCGAACCAAAGGTACAGCTTGACATTGCATGTGGGTGCCCATCAAAGCCCGGTTTGCCTCATCGTGCTGCAAGAAAGGAATTAAAGAGGCAGAAGTTCCCACAACCTGGCGAGGAGTGTAGTCAATATAATCAATAAGCTCAACTGGTCCTTCTGTAAACTCACCGTTAAAGCGCATCGGCACCCATTCGTCTGTGATATAGTCTTTTTCGTCCAGCTTCACCGAAGCATGAGTAATGTGGTAGTTTTCTTCGTCATCTGCCGGTAAATAAACAACCTCGTCACTTACTTTTACTTTGGTCTTACCACCAATTGTCGTTTTCTCAACTTTTCGATAAGGCGATTCCAAAAATCCAAAATCATTTACACGAGTGTATAAAGCAAGGTAAGTAACCAATCCGATATTCGGTCCTTCCGGAGAACGGACCGGATCGATTCTTCCGTATTGAGAGGCGTTGATGTCGCGAATAGAGAAAGAGGCACGATCCCGGGTAATACCGCCAGTGCCCATAACAGATATGCGGCGAAGATTATCAATTTCAGCCAAAGGATTGGTTTGGTCCAAAATCACCGAAAGCTGGTTAGAGCGGAAAAATTCATTCAAAGCAGCAATCACCGGACGGGCATTTACCAAAAAGCTTGGGTTAACCAAGTCGTCAGTAGGAGTTAGGCTCATTTTTTCTTTAATGGCGCGCTCAAGTCTTAAAAGTCCTGGTCTGAAAGCAGAAGCATTAACCAACTCTCCCGCCCTTCGAATTCGGCGATTGGCCAAATGATCTATGTCGTCAACTTTTCCCTGATTGTTTTGGAGTCCAACCAAATAGCGCAAAACCGCCACAAAATCATTCAAAGACAATACCTGAGTTTCTTCGCGATCTTCATTGCCGGTAGGTATTCCAAGACGTTTGTTAAGTTTGTATCTGCCTACTCTTTCGAGGTTATAGCGGCGAGGATCAAAGAAAAGAGAGTGGAAAAGATTTTGCGCATTATCCAAAACTGCCGGCTCTCCCGGGCGCATTCTTCTGTAAATTTCCAAAAGAGCTTCCTCACGGCTGTGAGTGCTATCCTTAGCAAGCGTACTTTCTATGTATTTGTGGTGCTCGTCTGTGTCAATATCTGAAAATTTTTCCAAAATCAGCTGTTCATTTTCCAAACCTAAAGCGCGAAGAAGCATAGTTGCCGGCAGCTTCCTTCTTCTGTCGATACGGGCAATAATTACATCCTGTTTGGAAACTTCAAATTCCAGCCATGAGCCGTTGGAAGGTCTGATTTCTCCTCTATATAGCATTCTTCCTGAACCAGGGTCCTGTTCCCCAAAGAAGTAAACTCCCGGAGAGCGAACGATTTGGTTAACAATGGCACGTTCAACTCCATTGACAACATATGTACCCTGAACAGTCATTTGAGGTATATCGCCTAAAAATACTTCTTGGGTTGTGGTTTTCCCGGTTTTTTTGTTTAAAAGTGTGGCATTCACATAAAGTGGAGAGGAGTAGGTGAGTCCCTTTTCGCGAGCTCGGGATGGAGTAATTGTGGGTTCTCCGATTCGATACTCTCCGAAGGAAAGCTCCCAGTTTTTGCCGGTAAAGTCAGAAATTGGAGAAACAACTTTTAAAGATTCGCTAATTCCTTTGCGCAAAAATTCCACCCACGACTCCTTTTGAATTGCTAGAAGGTCAAGTTGGGGCAGTGTGTTTTCAGCTTGAGTCAAATATCGGTATTTAGGTTTGGCGGAAAGGCTCATCGGCTAAAGGCTTGATTGACAACAAACACCCCCGCTCAAGCGGGGTATAAAAAACCTGCGTAACTTCTTACGCTTAAGGCTGTTTATACTACACTCCTACCTTGTTGTCAATAGGTCGCAATATTCTCCGTACAAATCCGACACTTCCAGTAGAATATGGAAGTGAACCAATTAACAAAGATAAGTCTTGCCT
>MHBW01000033.1 GCA_001816385.1 Candidatus Blackburnbacteria bacterium RIFCSPHIGHO2_01_FULL_43_15b | reverse complement strand
TACCATAGGCCACACATAGGCTTGGGAATGAGACCGCCACTTAGAAGATAGAGTGTCGGATATTTACGGAAACATACCGGCTATGAGACGTTAAATGTAAAGAATTGGGGCCAGGAGCGAGCTTAACAGCAAGAAAAGTCCGGCGACAATAGCCAGGATTTTTAAGATTCGTTTGGTGTTTTTTGAAAATGACATTTTAATAATGTCATCCCGGGCGAAGTCGAGAGATTCCTCGCTAATGCTCGGAATGACGAGAAACGTTTAGGATGACATAACAATTCTTAAAAACCTGTGTTTTCCAACTCTTAGTGTTCCGCCGGTGCCTACTTCAAGTTCTGTAGCTAGAACTTTTTCTCCGTTCCATTCTAAAGCACTTTGTTCTAAAAGGCGACGTGCATCGGATTTACTTTTTGCAACTCCAGTTTCTGCCAGGACGTCAATTAAGTTAACTGTCCTATTTTTAGCTTCGTAAGTTTCCACACTCTCCGGCGCGCCGCCTTTTTGAAATGTCTCTTCAAATTCTTTTTGAGCGTCTATTGCTTTTGCTTCTCCGTGGAATTGGCGTACAACTTCCAAAGCTAGCATTTTCTTTGCATCCATTGGGTGAACGCTTCCCGCCTTTAGGCCATCTTTAACTTCGTTTACTTTTCCCATGGGAACGTCCGTAACATTGGCTAGGTATGGGACTATTTGTTTATCAGGAACGCTCATTAGTTTTCCAAACATATCCGTCTCCGAGTCATCCAGCCAAACACAGTTTCCCGTGCTTTTGCTCATTTGGTTTCCATCTGTTCCTAAAATCATAGGAGTGGTTAGCACATATTTTTCCTTGCCCTTCATTTTGCGCATCAGCTCGCGCCCGATAAGCATATTGAATTCCTGGTCTGTCCCCCCAATTTCCAAATCAACATCCATAACAACTGAGTCATAGCCTTGCAATAATGGATACATTGTTTCGTGGTACCAAACTGTATTTCCTTGTTCCAATCTTCTTTGGAACATTTCCCTTTTGAAAAGCTGCACTGCAGAAATGTTAGAAGCGATATGAATAATATCTCTTAAGGTTAAGGGGATAAGCCAATCACCATTCTGCTTGATAGTGATTTTGTCCCAGTTAACAAGCGGAGAAACTTGTCTCTTCCAGCCTTTGATGTTTTCGTCAATTTCTTCCTGGGTGATTAATTTTCTGGCTGTGTTTCTTTGGGAAGGATCCCCTACCAAAACTGTTCCTGTGCCAAATAAAAAGGTAACGTCATGCCCCGCGTTGGCAAATGCCATCAGCTTACGGATACCGACACTGTGGCCCAAATGAAGTCTGGAACCGGTAGGGTCAAAACCCTGGTAAAGTTTGACTTTCCTCTCCCCCATCAACTTTTCCAAACCTTGTGGGCTAGGTAAAACTTTTTCAACTCGTCTTGTTAACAAATCGTTATTTGTCATATGCAATCAAGTTTACGGCATGGCTCTTTTGGTTTCAAGCAGAGTTCGAAGACAAAAAACCGGTGAAGGTTCCATGAGCTGCACTGTCTGGCCTACAAGTCCCATGGTAATTCCAAGCCTTCTGTTGTGCTGGGCTGATTGTTCTTGAGTCCATCTGAAATTCTCAAGACCTTCCTCACGGCAAATTTCACTTAAACGTTTGAGATTTACTGTGATCGTGGTTTCTACATCGCAAGCCTGCCGAATCGCTTCCCAATTGTCGATTGCCAAGTCAGCAAAGACAAGAGTAGTAACGGTTGGTAGTAATTCTGAAGACTTCCTAGCCAACTCAGTTAGTGTCTTTATGGCTTTTCTGGACCTTGGAAGAGCGGGATCTCCTTGTTTGGACACCTGGGCATGGAGTAATTCGGGACTTCTAGCCGAAACTAAGTGAATTGGCTGTTTTCCGGAAGCGGCGCTGATAACCATATCAAGAACCACAAGCTGTTGTTTTTTTGTAAATGTGTTATCGATGGCAAGATCTTTTGCCCAAAGCCACCAATCGCCTGCAGCTTTTGCTTGGGAATCCAGGTGGGGACCTTCTCCTAGCCCGATAACCATACGCTGGAGATCTCCGTGCAACGGTGTTCCCGCCCACGATGGAAACAACCGCTTAACAACCTTGCTTGCGGCTTTGTTTCTTTCCACGGCACTAAAGATTTGTCTTTCAGGTAGTCTTTCCATGTTGTTTTTCTCCATCTGGTGCTGGGAGAGGAATTTGCACCCCCGAGGGATTCCTCCAGCTGATTTACAGTCAGCCCCGTTAGACCGCTCCGGCACCCACACAAGACAATAAAAAACCCTTGCGTGCTTACCAAAATTGATAAACACACAAGGGCCTTTTAAAATTAGGCGTTACCACCTTGTTTCTCAAAAACTCGCCTTAAAAATAAAAAACACCCAACTGGTGGGTGCTTGAAAGACGGCTTTTGACTCGTTCTTCAAGTGCTTGGATTCCCCAGTGACACTCTAGCGCTTTGACGGGCGCACCCATTTCAGATTTTGTCTGATCAGCTCTGCAGGGTAATTTGTCCCTTATAGTTCGTTAGACTTGCACCAACCGTCTAATCTCTGGTGTCATCCTCTACGGGACTACTTCACTGCTTCACAGCCTTTGATTAACTTGTTGGAATAAGTGTAACTTACTACGGGATAGTTGTCAAGTAGCCACATCTGTTATACTAAAAAACATATGTCCTGGAAGTCTGCTTACCACGCCAAGCGCAGGAGAACTGATTATTCTTCGCATCACCGCAGAAAAAGTAGAACCCATTTTGTATACCGTTTAAGCCTTTTAACCTTCTTTTGTGTTCTGGCTCTTTTTTTGGGATCTTTTGTTATTGTGCCTATATTGGCTTTGGGCCTTCCTTCCCCTGACAAACTAGCCCAAGACAAAGGATCTGCCACCAAAATTTATGACAGAAGCGGTGTGCTTTTATATGATATTTATTCAAATCAGAGGCGAACTCCTGTTAAGTCTGAAGAAATGCCCAAATACTTGAAAGAGGCTTTAGTTGCCGCAGAGGATAAGAATTTTTATGAGCACGGCGGTTTTGACCCAACTGGCATGTTGCGGGCTGTTTACAGCATTGTGTTTCGCAGACGGCTTGAGGGAGGGTCAACTATTACTCAACAGTTGGTTAAGGTTGTCCTTTTAACTTCTGAGCGTACACTTCCCCGAAAAATTAAAGAATTCGTCCTTTCAATTCAAATTGAAAGAAAATATTCAAAAGATGAAATTTTGACAATGTACCTTAACAATGCGCCTTATGGGGGCACGGCGGTTGGAGTTCAAGCGGCTTCCGAAACTTATTTTGGCAAAAATACCCGCGACCTTACTCTTTTGGAAAGTGCAATTTTGGCAGGACTTCCACAACGCCCCAGTGTTTATTCTCCATACAGTTTAAAACCCGATGCCTATATCGCTCGCACAAAATATGTTTTAAAAAGAATGCGTGAAGATAAATATATTACCCAAGCCCAAGAAGACGAGGCAGTAAAGCAACTTCCGGTGACTAAATTTGTCGGCAAAGCGGCTTCTTTAAAAGCTCCACATTTTGTACTTTATGTACAAAGTCTTTTGGAGGATCAATACGGCACAAATGTTTTACAAAGTGGCTTAAGGGTTACAACTACACTGGATTGGGAATTACAGCAAAAGGCCCAGCAGATAGTTTCTGAAGAAATTGCAAAGGTGGAGAGTGTTCACATAACAAACGGAGCTGCAGTTGTTATCGACCCGAACAGTGGGCAGATATTGGCTATGGTTGGATCAAAAGATTTTAACGCTTCAGATTATGATGGACAGGTCAATGTTACCCTTTCAAAAAGACAACCCGGTTCGGCAATTAAGCCTATTACTTACGTCACAGGCTTGAAAAAGGGTTACGCGGCATCAATGGTGCTGATGGATGTAAAAACTACTTTCCCGGGAGGGACGGATCAGCCGCCGTATGAGCCGGTTAATTATGACGGAAAATATCGGGGCCCGGTGCAGCTTAGATACGCCCTTGCCAACTCTTTGAATATTCCGGCGGTTAAAGTGCTTGCCCGTACCGGGATAAAGGACATGCTCACAACCGCTTACGATTTAGGCTTAACAACACTTGAGCCTACAAAAGAAAATATGTCTCGGTTTGGGCTTTCGGCAACTTTGGGAGGCGGAGAGGTTAGACTTCTTGATTTGACTAATGCTTACTCTGCATTTGCAAACGGGGGGACAAAACATAACCCTGTAGCCATTTTAAAAGTCGAAGATAATAAGGGGAAGTTGCTGGAGGAGCACAAAGAAAGTCTAGGCACTAAGGTTTTGACCGAGGCGCAAGCATTTATAATTTCTGATATTTTATCCGACAACAGTGCTCGCTCAGATGTTTTTGGCCCCAACTCGCTTCTTAAAATTCCAGGGAAAACTGTGGCTGTAAAAACGGGAACAACAAACGACCAGCGCGATAATTGGGCAATTGGCTGGACTCCCCAGGTTGTGGTTGGAACTTGGGTGGGAAATAACGATAATTCACAGATGAAAAAAGTTGCCTCAGGGGTTTCGGGTGCAACTCCTATTTGGAACCGGATTATAAGAGAAACTTTAGTGGGTAAGCCGGGTGAAAGTTTTAAAGCTCCTGATAATATTGTGCAATTGGACGTTGATGCGACTTCTGGGTATTTGGCGCACGACGGATTTCCTTCCAGAAAAGAATATTTTATTAAGGGAACAGAGCCTGAAGAGGAAGATCAGATTCACAAAATGCTCAAATTGTGTAAAAGCGAAGGCAAGCTTGCCACGCCTTCGCAAGTTGCCGCCAATGATTACGATTCTAAAGAATACTTCCTTTTTAAGGAGGAGGATCCGACGGCCCAAATCGGAGGTGAAAACCTTTGGCAAAAAGGTATTTTAGAATGGATCTCAACCGAAACCGACTCTCGTTATAATCCGCCCGGGGATTATTGCGGTTCGGCAAATCCGCTTAATGTTGAGTTTGTAACACCGCAGGATAAAAGTCAGGTAAATGCAAATAGCATTGACGTGAGGGTTGACGCAAACTCTACTTCTGACGTAACACAAGTTGAGATACAGATTGACAACGAGCAAAAGATTTTGCTAGCAGATAAACCCTGGAGAATCACTATCTCAAATGTTGCCAATGGAATCCACACACTTACTGCAACAGCCACAGATTCTGCCAATCATCAATCAAACAGGATAATAACGATAGGCGTCAATGCTCCTTGGAATGCAACTCCGACTCCCACGCCGTAATTAACTTGCTTGAAGCGTCCTTTTGTCATTCCTGCGGAAGCAGGAATCTATAGCGTATTCGCTTCTGAACGAAGTGAATATACGAATGTTTTTGGATTCCTGGTCAAGCCAGGAATGACAGAAAACAGTGGCACGAAATGTCACTTTATGCTTGCACTCAAAGAGGTTAGGAGCTTGATTACTTTGTTGCGCAAAAAGGCAACTTCCCTGTCTGTCAAAGTTTTTTCTGGATGCTGATACTCAATACGCAAGGTTTGTGTGTCTTGATAGGTATTTGCCAGGTCAACTGACTTAATTTGTGGATTAACTTTGATAATTTTTTGTATTACCTCACCAAGATAGGTGCCGTTTGGCAAGATTATCGTCATGTCTTCAACTTGGCTGGGGTATTTTGGAATAGGTTGATGCGAAGGGGACAGTGCAGCCTCTTTCTGTAAAGCGCGTGTTTCATATTCGTAATACCAGAGATTTTCATCCTCTAGACGCTTAAGTTTTGGGAGAGCCTGCACCCTTAACTCTTTCAACAGAGCTTCAACGACTCCCTTGGCTTTTCTATAGGGGAAATCCTGACTAAACATTCCGACAAGCAGCATTTTTTCTTTGGGCAAATCACCTTTTTTGGGTGTGTAAACATTTGCCATTTCAAAGATGTGATAAGGGTCCTTTTCTCGCGTGTTATTGCCAACAACGTATTTTAGAGATGGTACCAATGATTGACGAAGATATTCAGAATCCGCCCCTAACGGATTTTTAAGCTTAAGCGAGTTGGTGGGAGTTTCATCTTTTGATACAAGTGAAAGCGTGTAAACTTCTATTCCTCCCAAAGCGAGCAGAGTTTGTTTGACTTTTTGTTCAAATTCAAAGGGTGATTGAGGTAATGACTGAGGTAAAGCTCCGGCCATTATTTGGCTTGGTAAATTGTGGTACCCATAAATTCTTGCCACTTCCTCAACAATATCCTCAGGAATAGACACATCGTTGGCACGATAAGAAGGAATATCTGCAATTACGATGTCATCCTGGCTTGTCTGCTTTGTCATCCTGGCTTGGCCAGGATCCGTTTGATTCTGGAGTCGCGTACGCTCCCCAGAATGACAGATGAATCCTAATGTATGTAGGATGCTCACTACTTCTTGGGTTGTGACTTTTATACCCAATCGAGAATTAATAAAATCGACAGGCACAGAAACTTTTTTCTCTTTGTAGGGTTTTGGATAAATATCCAGGATTTTTTCCTCGGGTTTTCCCTGAGCAAGTTCTACTAAAAGATCAATTCCCCGCCTTATGGTAGGTATAACATTTTCCGGATCCAAATCCCTTTCAAAAAGGGCGGTGGCCTTTGTTCTGTGGGCCAGTTTCATCGATGTGTGTCGAATTGCCAAAGGATTGTAATGTTGCACGAAAAGTAAAACGTTTTGGGTATTTTCGTCAATTGCCGATGCATTGCCTCCCATAATTCCGGCCAGGTCAATTAGCTTGCCGCTTCCGTCCTCAATGACAATATCTCCGCCCGGAAGTATGTGTTTTTTGCCATCCAACGTTGTAATGTTCTCACCTTTAAGAGATGCGCGAAGAATCATTTTGGCGCTTTTAATTTTGTCGTAGTCAAATGTATGCAGCGGCTGGCCTAACTCGTGCATTAAGAAGTTGGTAATATCAACTACGTTATTGATGGGCCTTAGACCAACATCCTCCAGACGTTCCTGCATCCATTTGGGGGAAGGAGTAATTTTGACTGACTTGACAAGAATACAAGTAAAACGTTTGCACAAATTTGGATCAACTTCGGCTTCTAAATAATCCACCTTTTTGGCTAACTTTTGCGCAGAATTAATCTGGATAGGCTGAAGCTCTGCTGCAATTTTAAACTGCGGCAAGATAGCTGCTGCCTCGCGGGCAATCCCGTAAACGGAGGCAGAATCCACTCGGTTTGTTGTTATCTCAATAGCATAAACCGGTCCGGTTTTGCCTTTATGGATTCGCTCCATAGAAGGCCCGCAAAGAGAGAGGTACTTTTGCAAGTCTTCAGGCTTTGCCTTTGTCTTTAAGTAAATTCGTAGCCAATTGTCTGGGATTAGAATATCCATGTTATTCGTACGTCATCGCAATGACAGGTTTTCTTAGAACTGTTTCAAATATCTTAAGTCAGTACTGTACAAAGTTCTTAAATCATCCAGTTCGATGCCGGGCTTTAGCAACTGCGCTCTTTCCACTCCCCAACCAAACGCAAACCCACTATATTTTTTGGGGTCAATTCCTCCGGCTTTTAAAACATTTGGATGAACCATTCCGGCTCCTCCGACCTCGTGCCAGCCACTTTTGCAAAACCGGCAACCGCGACCCTCGCAATGTACGCAAGAAAAATCTACCTCAAAAGAAGGTTCTGTAAACATAAAATGGAACGGCCTGATTCGGGAGACTGCTGTTGGACCATGATCGCGACCAGAGTCATAAAATTGCTTGGCAAAGTAATCTATTGTACCTTTCAGATGTGTGATATTAATTCCCTCATCAATGACTAAGCCTTCAAATTGATGAAACATGGGGGCGTGTGTGTTGTCAGATTGCCTTCGATAACATTTGGCGATATTAATCATGCGGATCGGAGGAGTTTTAACCCTTTCCATTTCTCTCACCTGACCGGAAGATGTATGCGGCGTTAAAACCATATTGCCGTATTTTGGGCTGGGGGACGCGTCCACAAAAAAAGTTTCCCATTCGTCCCGTGCCGGATGATCTTTGGGCATATTTAAGGCTTCAAAGGCAAACCAGTCCCATTCCACTTCCGGATAGCGGACGCGCACAAAACCGATTTTTTCAAAAATACCTGCGATTTCGTCAATGGCCTGGGTAACAAGATGAAGATGACCGATTTGGGGCATTATGCCCGGGACTGTTGGATCAAACCATTCTTTTTTGGACACATGGTGAAGTTCCTGCTGGCGGGTTCTTAAGGCGTATTCCAACGCTGTTTTGGTGTCGTTCACGAGTCTGCCAAGTACCTTGCGTTCCTCCTGCCCCACGTTCTTTAGTCTTTCTGTGACCAAATTGATTTGCCCTTTTCTTCCCAAGTAAGTTATACGCATGTTTTCCAACTCCTCTTTTGAGGAGGCGCACATAATTTGTGCCAAAGCCTGGTTTTTTAAGTTGTGTAATTGCTGTTCCATATTTTGCATTAGCAGAATTTATTCTGCGTTGGCGCGAACTAAAAATTCGCTATTGCGAACGTAAGCACCATAGCACTATTACATTTTAACAAAAAGTGAGCAACTTAGGTTGGAGCGGTTGTTGTTAACTGCACTATGAAACTGTTTCATGACGCAACAAAGTCACGACATATCGGATCTTTCTTCCAGAAAGTCCGTTATAGCAGCTTCTCCAGGCTCGTTTCAAAAATTTGAGAGAGGCCAAGTTGCGAGTTTTGAAACGAGTTGTATGTTTTATCTTCTGGCTCTGCCTAAAGTCAAATTTTGCCTAATTTTTAGTTTCCGGGCCTCTTCTGTCTTGGCTCTATTTTCTTCTGAAGATACACGTTTTTCGTGGGTAGCGTTATTTTGCGCATCAACAATCTCCTGACAATCTGGATCCGGACAGGCAGTTTCCGTATGAATAATTGTAGAATTAATAACAATTTCTTTCCATGTCCTAACTACGATGCGCTGTTTCTTGCACCGCGAACACAGGTTGATATTGGTTGGTGTTTGCATATTACCAACGATTGCGTTTAGCGCCACCAAATCCGCCGCCACTTCCGCCGCGTCGATCTCTGTTGTCGCGATTTCCACCACCAAATCTATCGCTTTGTGGGCGTTCTTCCCGTGGTCGAGCTTCGTTGACAACGATTTGTCTTCCGTCAAGTTCGTGACCATTAAGTTTCAATGCATTTTCAAACTCTTCGTCTGAACTCATTTCTGCAAAAGCAAAACCTTTGCTTTGCCCTGAAAACTTGTCAGTAATTAAAGTCATAGAAGCAACAGTTCCCGCTTGCGCAAACAACTGTTCCAAATCTTGAGCCGTAGTACTATATGGAAGGTTTCCAATAAATAGTCTTTTTGCCATTTTTAAGTATCCTCCTTTCGTTTTTGTCTTGAATAATTTCTTCTGGAGGATACTTCTTGAAAAGTCTCTTAAAGCCGTCCTGTCGAAATAATCAGTAAGCATAGTATACCTCAAAACAGTCTAAAATACCAATTGATATACTTTGGAGGCATGAGAACATACTACTCGACATTTATTCCAGGCCTGGGAGAAGTTGTAACAAGCGCTTTAAAAGAACGATTTTCTGATGTGGAAATTGTTCTTTTGCTGGAAGGGCTCGTCGTTTACAAAACCAACTCGCCCATAGAGGAAGTCGTTAAATTGCGTTTTTTAAACAACACTTTCTACGTTTTGCATTTCTTCAAACATGTTGGGAAAGGCGCTCTTCCTTCTTTGGTTAAGTTTGTCTATCAAAGCGACTTTTTAAAGAAGATGGAGCTGCCCAGATTGCTCTCGCCAATTCGGACTTTTCGCGTAATCATCTCTTTTGAGAACGAGCTTGGCAAAATTGACCCAAATTTGTTAAAAAATATGGAAAAAAAGCTTGCGCGCGCAACAGGTTTAACTCTAGATCGGGGGAAGCCAGACCTGGAGTTTTGGTTTCTGGAAAGGACCGAAGGAGTAGGATTTTTTGCATTGAGGTTAACTCGCAAAGCATCGGGCGAAAAACTCTTAAAACCTGGCGAGCTAAGACCAGAACTTGCTCACCTCTTGTGTTTGTTGTCAGAACCTGAAGAGGGGGATGTTTTTCTAGATCCCTTTGCGGGTTGGGGAGGGATAGTGAAGGAAAGTTTACAGTCTGGGTTTAAGTTCAAGACTGTTTATGCTTCGGATATTGATAAAGGGAAAGTTGATGCTTTAAAAAGCGTGTGCCCGGATGTAAATGTGAATTGGTCTAATTCGTCTAATTTGACCTATTTAAGAAATTTCTCAGTCGACAAAATTGTTACAGACCCTCCATGGGGTTTAGCAGACAGACTGGAAACACCGGAGATTGAAGATTTATACGAAAAGTCATTCAGGGAATTTGTGCGCATTTTGAGACCTGATGGAATTATCGTGCTTTTAACTTCGCGAAAGTTAACAATGGAGAAACTTCTAAAGGAGAACACAGACTTTAAACTGGTTTCCAAATACGACGTTTTAGTCAATGGCAAAAAATCAGGGGTGTACAAAATTACGCGGATTTAACTTTGTTTACAATCTCGGTAAATGTTTGGGGGTCGGAGATGGCGATATTGGATAAAATTTTTCTGTCCATTTGAACATTAGCCTTTTTGAGGCCTGCTATAAACTTGCTGTAGGATAACCCTTGTTCGCGCACAGCCGCGTTAAGGCGAACAATCCAAAGCCGGCGAAGGTCTTTCTTTCTTTTCTTTCTTCCAACGTAGGCATAATGTCCAGCATGGAGGACAGCTTCTTTGGCGACCTTGTAGCGTCTTCGGCGTGCCTGCCTAAAGCCTTTTGCGGCGTTTAAGATTTTGTTATGTTTGCGTTTTCTGGTAAAACCTGTTTTTGTTCTTGCCATACTACCTCATCCCTAGAACTTTTTGCAGTTTCTTTTCTAACGTTTTATTGACCTCAATTGGTCTTTTGTAAATTCGGTTTCTCTTTTTGGACTTGCTATTTTTCAAGTGTCGTCCAAAACTTCGTCCGCGCAGAATCTTACCGGTTCCGGTAACTTTTACGCGTCGCAAAACTGCCTTTTTTGATTTAAATTTAACTTTACCGTTATTCATGTATTTATCTTTATTACGCCTCTGGCGTTACTTTCTGTTTTACTGGTGTCAAAACCATAATTAACTGTCTGCCCAAAAACTTTGGTGCCTGATCAATTCCTGCGATATCCTGTGTATCGCTTTTGACTTTTTCAGCCATTTGGAACCCAAATTCTCTGTGGGACATTTGAGGACCGGTAAAGCGAACCACTACTCTAACCTTGTTCCCGTTTCCTAAGAATTCTTTAACTCTTTCGAGGCGAACATCGTAGTCGCTTTCCCCAATAAAAGGAGTAAGCCAGACTTCCTTTTGTTCTGAACCCTTTTTCTCTTTCCGGCGGAATTCTTTTTCTTTCTTTTCCTGTTGATATCTGAACTTGGCAAAATCAATAATCTTGGCAACAGGCGGCTTGGCTGTTGGGGCAATCTCAACCAAGTCAAGCCCTGCCTCTGCAGCTTTTTCTAAAGCTTCCCGTAAAGAAAGGACGCCAATCTGCTTGCCCTCCGCATCAATTACTCGAAGCTCATGGCTCCTAATATTCTGGTTGACTCTCCAGAATGTCTTTTTTTGTTTAAAAAATCTTCCTGCCAAAGTTAAATTAACCTGATAAGTATTTTAGCACACAGCCTTGTAGTAGCGCAATTCATCCTTCGGCCACGCCCAGGATGACTCTGAGCAAAGTCGAACGAGTTATTGCGCGCTATAACTACACAATATTAACTTTATCAGCAATAGCTTTTTTAACCTGGGCTGTGAATTCGGACAACTTGATAGCTCCTAAGTTTGTGCCGTTTCGCAAGCGCACGGCTACAGTTCCTGCTTCCTGTTCCTTATCCCCCACTATTAACATGTAGGGCACCTTTTTAATTTGCGCGTCCCTGATTTTTGCCTGGAGGGTCTCTTGTCTATTGTCAAGTTCGACACGGATTTCTTCGTTTTGGAGCAACACTTTAACTGAGTTGGCGTAGCTTAAATGGCGCTCGGCAATGGGTAAAATGGCTATTTGCACGGGAGCAAGCCAAACGGGGAATGCTCCGCCATAGTGCTCAATTAAGAACGCAAAGAATCGCTCAAACGAACCGATAAGCGCTCTATGAATAGCATATGGTTGTTTTGGCTTACCGTCAATGTCGATATATTCGAGCTCAAATCTCTTGGGAAAGTTAAAATCGTACTGTATTGTCGAGATAGTATCTTCTTTTCCAAAAACATTTACTGCCTGGATATCGATTTTTGGCCCATAAAATGCGGCTTCTCCGACAGCTTCCTTAAATTCAAGACCATTCTCTTTCAGAACTTTGCGAAGACTATTTTCTGCTTTTAGCCATTTTTCCCGAGGCGCAATATCATACTTTTTGTCGTTTGGATCAGACAATGACAGGCGCATCCAATATTTGGTAAACCCTAAGTCTTTGTAAAACTTTTTAAAGAGGTTAATAACTTCAGTTAGCTGCTGGCTGGTCTGGTCTTCCCTAAAAAAGATATGCGCATCGTTTTGAGTAAAGCCGCGTACACGCTGTAGCCCTTGCAGTTCTCCGGATTTTTCGTATCGGTAAACCAGCCCAAACTCACCCAGTTTATAGGGAAGGTCACGGTAGCTTCGCGGCTTGGACTTAAAGATCATCATTGCTCCGGGACAACTCATTGGTTTTAAATAAAGTTTCTCTTCATCGGCCACGATTGGTGGATACATAGAGTCCTTGTAAAATCCTAAATGCCCGGAAGTTTGAAAAAGGAACTCATTGGATAAAACTGGTGTAATCGCGTGTTTGTAATCAAGCTTTCTCTCCTCGCGGAGCATGTAATCTTCCAACTCTCGGCGGACAACGAATCCATTAGGCAGCCAAACTGGTAAACCTTGACCGACCTCGGGGTATATGGCAAACAGCTCCAGCTCTGCGCCTAGTTTTCTGTGGTTTCTTTTCTCAGCTTCTTCTCTTTGCCAAAGATAATGATCCAGCTCTTCCTGGGTGTTGAAAGCCGTGCCGTAAATGCGGGTCAGCATTTTATTTTTCTCGTCACCATGCCAATACGCGCCGGCAATAGAAAGAAGCTTGAAGGGGCCGATTTTGCCGGTTGATTCAATGTGTGGGCCGGAGCAAAGATCAGCAAAAGAATTTTCAGTTTTTGGGTTGCTAATTGTATATACAGAGACTTTTTCTCCCCGCTTTTCGATTTCATCTATCCACTCGAGTTTATAAGGGTTATTAGCAAAAAGTTTTCTTGCCTGCCTGGTGCTTAATTCTTGATGTGTGATTGGATAGTCGTTAAGTACAATCTCACGCATCTTTTTCTCGATTTTGGGAAAATCTTTTTCCTGGATTTTGCCGTTTAAGTCGAAGTCGAGGTAGAAGCCTTCATCTGTAGCCGGGCCCATTGCGGGCTTTAAGCCCGGGTAAATTGAAAGCATAGCCATAGTTAAGACATGCTCCGCGCTGTGCCTCATTGCTTGTAAGTCGACTGGTTTTTGCTTTTTTGCCATAGCTTGTTTACGCAGACTAAAGTCTGCTACTACGAAGTAGGCGGACAAGTCTGCTACTACGAAGTAGGCGCCTTAGCGCTATTTACTGTATTAGCGAAATTCATTTCGCGCCTCAAAACAAAAAACCACTTATTTCTGTCGGAGTCCTCAGCGAGGACGGTTCCATCCGACTTTTAAAGTGATTACCTTAATTTCCCACCCTTCGCTGTGGGTGCGCCTTGCCCGCCTAGACTCGACGTCTGTCGAGGCTGGCTCGTGGATTGGTGAGTTCCAGTCAGTGCCAGAATTCAATTAAACAAAGTTTAACACTACTGTCAAAGTAAGGCAAGAAAGTACCCCTAGGAATGTCCGTTTTAGTTTTTAGTTGTAACGAACCCCTTGGGGGCGATCTGTGAACAGGTAGATATTAGGAGACACGCTCCATGAGCCAATCTCCGTCTTCTTCCGGAAGTAGGTCCCGAACCGAAAGACTCGAGTTCATCTCCAGAGCAAAGCAGTCGGTTTCCGAGAATCTCACTTCGACGTCCTCGTCGTGTGAGACCATGCAGGCCGGGCAGGGAACTTGAGGAAGGTAGTGTTTGGTGCACACTCCCAGTTTCTCGTCCCAATTGGGGCTTATTAACCGCATGGGTTAACTCCTTATGAGTTACAAAAGTCAAGTCTGTGAGGCTTGGAGAGAATTGCCTATTTTTTAATTCTTTGTGGGCCGCTGTCTTGGACAAACTGGACCACCTGGGAGGTAAACTGGCCGATGATTGGCACAAAGTTAACTTTTGATAGAACAAAAGTGGTCAGCGCCAAAAAAGCAGCCAGACCCACAGTTGCGCCGAGTCCCCACCCTATTCCGCCGATAAAGTTGTTGACAAAAATCTTACTTCTCTTTTGTCCTGAGTGGTAAATTTGCTCGTGCTGATTAGCGTCCATACTCATTTAAATATCAAATAACAAAACTCAAATGTCAAATATCAGATCTCAAGAAGTATCACGAAGTGGGTTTGTTATTTGGGGGGAAAAGTGAACTTTGTGGACGGTGCAAGGCTCGAACTCGCGACCTCATTCACGTCAAGAATGCGCTCTACCAACTGAGCTAACCGTCCTCATCAAGTGTATCTTACCAAAGTTACCCTCTTTCTTCAATTTTTCTTCAATGACTGGCATCCGCCGGAGGTGGCGAATCTGTCCCACCTGGAAGGTGGTCTAGGTACGCCACCTGCTCTTATTCCAAGGCTAAATGCTTAATTTCCTCCAAGCGTTTGCCATAATCTATTTGGTCTAAGATAAACTTTTTATAATCTTCTGGAGATGAAAAGTTGGACAAAACAGGAACAGGGTTGACAAAATCGGGATTATGAAAATAATTTGGTAGTGACGTCCATGGATATGAAAACAGCTCTTCCCTATTAATGACAAAAGAAACTGTCGGGTTAATATGTATGTAACGGGATACGTGTATTAGCTGTTCGGTAGTAGATATGTGTACTGACTTAAAGACTCCCTGAAATACTGGTCCTACCCTTTCGTTCTTGGTATTGAAAAATTTCGTATAACTGTTTGTAACCCTGCTTAGAAAAGTTGATATTCCTTTATTAACGCACTGTTTTAGCAAGAGGTGGAAGTGGTTTGGCATGAGAGCAAAACTTATTATTTCTACCAACTTTTCATCTTTACGCTTAAGTTCGCTTAAGAGGTAAAGACGTTGATCCAGGGAGAGCTCTTTAAACTTAGATAATTTTACTGGCGGTTTTGTAAAACGGTAATATGATAAATCGAACAAAAGCTGGCGATAATCTCGTTTATTGAGAAAAACTGGTTGAAGCGCAACCCCACGATTGTACACATGGTAATACTCACCAGAAACTAGGGGTGTCGATCTTGGGTTTGGGATATATCTACGGTAAATGTTTGGGGGTAATTTGTCAACAGGTGGCGAATCTGTCCCACCTTCCAGGTGGTCTAGATAGGACACCTGTTATCCAAACGCACAAAACGTAAGTTCTAATTCGAATCGCAACCCCTAGAGTAAAATATTTAGCTTCAAGGGGGTGAAACACAATTAAA
>MHBW01000032.1 GCA_001816385.1 Candidatus Blackburnbacteria bacterium RIFCSPHIGHO2_01_FULL_43_15b | reverse complement strand
GGCAAGACTTATCTTTGTTAATTGGTTCACTTCCATATTCTACTGGAAGTGTCGGATTTGTACGGAGAATATTGCGATGGCTAGGCTCAACGGCCTAAAAGATGGTATAATTGCAAAGTATCTAAGGTATTGAACAATAACTGGACATGAGTTTAGAATTGTGTCATTCCGTACTAGGTACGGGATCTATAGTGTACTCGCTTCTGAACGAAGTGAATATGTAGATTATTTATCTTATGGATTCCCGTCTTCGCGGGAATGACGTGGCCGCGTGATTTGTACTAATTTCGGGGATTGGCTCATGGCAGTTCGTACGAAGTACGAAGGTGCATATCAGACTTTTTAAAAGTCTGTTAATTGGTAGAGCGCGCGAAGCGCAAAAGTCAGTGGACTAGGGTTTAGTTTTAAACAGCGACAACTAATTTCGGGGATTGGCTCAGTTGGTAGAGCGCTCGCTTTGGGAGCGAGAGGTCGGCCGTTCGAATCGGCCATCCCCGACTTATTAAGAGTTGGACCAATTGCGGGATTAGTTGAATGGCCCAACATCTGCTTTCCAAGCAGAAAAAACGGGTTCGACTCCCGTATCCCGCTCCAATCCCCGAGTTGGTGGGGCGGCGCGCAGCGCCGCCCATTGATTTATCTCTTTGCCACGCGCTTTTTGGTCGGAAAGAATAAGGTTCGAGCCAAGAAGAACCACTTTTTGAAATTCTCGCCATTTGCTCCGTAATCCTTAGCTTTTCGTCAAATAATTCGTTTTTCTTTTCTTTGTAAACTTCCGGTTCCACCACTTGATCCAAGTACCCATTCTTTTTGGTTCTCGCCAAGCTTTTGTAATTCCGTTTCGGAATTGGCTTGATCATTAATCTCGTCCCTTGCCATCCACTTTTCAAAATAGGGTTCCCAATCCTGGTGCAAGCCGCATTCCCCACAAGTGGCTAAACCGGAAAAAGCAAAATCATGGCCTTTTTGTCTTGGTCTTAATATTTTCTCGACTTGTTTTTGGACTTCCTGAAATAATTGTTTGGAGATGAAGCATCTGTGGGAGCCTTCGTAATATTCGTTGGCATACTTTAAAATACCAACATAAAACTTGTTTGATAACATTCGTTTTATTTGGTCAACTTTAATGGGCTTCCCACAACTTTCCCGCTTCATTCCAAACTTAAACATAAAATTTGAAATTTCCGTGAATGACTTATTGCCTTCGGCAAAAAGAGAAAAAGTTTTTTTAACTACTTTGGATAATTCCGGGTCAATATCAACAGCTCTGGTTTTAGGATTATTGACATAGCCATAAGGCGCTTTACTCGGCCATTCACCACGGCGGAGTTTCTGGCGATTGCCCCGCTTTACATTTTCACTTAAATTGTCCACATAATATTTTGACTGGCCGAAGGCAATGGATAACATAAATTTTCCTTGAGGCGTATTTTCAAACCAAAAACTAGGAAATTTCAAATCAATTAATTTTCCGGTATCCAGTAAATAGATCACTTTGCCACCATCAATGGAATTTCTGGCTAATCGGTCTGGGTGCCATGAAATTATTCCTTGGGCTTCGCCGGATCGGCCTTCGCTTTTGTCCTTAAATTTTCTCTAAAATTCCTTCTCTCTCAAAACAAAAAACAAAAACTCTGGAAAAATTTTCGCGTCCTTTTTCTTTTCATTCTTTTCTGCTTGTGTTTTAGGCTGGAAATTGGTAAAAATAAAGATGATGGATGAGACTACTAAAATAGCAATTTTCAAAGGTCAGAAAGTTCGGAAAACTATTCACAACAATGAATGGTGGTTTGTTGTTGAGGATGCTGTTTTAGCTCTCATTGATTCTTCTGACCCAAAACAATATGTCAGTCGCATGAAACAGCGTGATTCAGAGCTTAATAAAGGGTGGGTACAGATTGTACATACCCTTTCAGTTAAAACTGAAGGTGGTACACAGAGAATGAATTGTGCTAATACAGAAGGAATTTTTAGGATTATCCAATCAATTCCTTCCCCCAAAGCAGAACCATTTAAAAGATGGCTAGCCAAAGTGGGATATGAAAGGGTACAGGAAATAGAAGACCCGGAATTAGCCACCAAAAGAACCAGAGCTTTGTATAAAGCCAAGGGATATTCCGATGATTGGATTGAGAAAAGAATGAGAGGGATTGCTATCCGTGAAGAATTGACGGATGAGTGGCAGAAAAGAGGAGCAAAACTACAGAAAGACTATGAAATTCTGACCGCCGAGATTTCCAAAGCAACATTTGGGATTACCCCAAGTCAATATAAAAAATTGAAAGGATTAAAACGGGAAAATCTTCGCGACCACATGGGTGATTTTGAACTGATATTTACTATGCTGGGAGAAAGAGCAACTACAGAGATTCACCGCACCGAAGACTCACAAGGAATACCAAAACTGAAAAAGGATGCTAAGGAAGGTGGGGATATCGCCGGAGTCGCCCAGAGAAAGTTGGAAAAACGCCTCGGCCGTTCGGTTGTTTCCAATAAGAATTTTCTTCCTGCCCGGAAACACAAGAAACTGCCGGACAAATAGCTTCAACTTTCTGCATAAAACCACTTGCATTTTGTCTATAAAATTGCCACAATAATATCAGAGAAGATTATCGAAATTTTGATTTCAAAAAAATATGTATGCAAACACTGAAAAAAGTGAGGGTGGGGCGAACTCACTCACTCACTATTAAAGCTTAAAAGATTTTTTGGGTGGTTTGCAAGAAAATCTTTTGTTTTTCTTCTTGTTCTTTCTCTTCTAGCTTCTCAATTTTCATTTCTGATCCCATCTGTTCAAGCTGCAAGTTCGCCATGGACACAAACAGATTGGGTTGGAGGCAGCGGACAAACAAGCTGGTCAGATAATACCAAGTTTGATTCTTCATCAAGTGTGACAACTTCCACTGCCGGACAAGCCACGCTTGCCGCAACTAGTAGTTGGTATAACACCTCGTGGGCGTACCGAAGGAAGATCACTTTTGACAACTCCGCTCAAGCAGAAAACCTGACTAACTTTCCGGTTTTGGTAAAACTCGACTCAACGAGAATAAATTACTCTAACACTCAAGACTCCGGTCAAGACATCCGCTTTACCGACTCTGATGGGACAACGCTTCTTTCCTATGAAATCGAAAAATGGGACGAAACCGGAACGTCTTGGGTCTGGGTCAAAGTCCCGCAAATCGACATCAACTCCAGCACTGATTACATTTATCTCTACTACGGAAATACCTCCGCCACAGATGGCCAAACAGCAACTTCTGTTTGGGACTCAAATTATCAGTTAGTACAACATCTTAAAGAAACATCTGGTACAACAACCAGCGATTCAACCTCTAACAGTAATAATGGCACAAAAGTTTCAGCCACAGAACCTAACCCTGCAACTTCTGGCCAAGTAGATGGTGCACAAGATTTTGACGGAAACAATGATTATCTAGAAAAGACAAATGCTAGTTTCGCACAAACCCCAGGGGCAGTATCTTTATGGTTTAAAGCAGATACTATAAATACAGAAGGGGTAGACACTTATCAAAAAATGACTCTTATGCAATACGGGGATATTTATTGGGGTTTTCAGATCTCAAGCTCTACCAATAAAATCCAATATCATTACTATGATGGAGCAATACGAGATTGGTACAGCAATTCTACTATCAGTACTGGACAGTGGTATAAACTCGATGTCGTTTCAACTGTAAGCGGTTCCGAAATGTTCTTGAATGGAGCATCTCAAGGTGCAAGTTCGTTGACATTATTCAATAATATCTGCGGCTCCACTTGTAATCTAGATATAGGAGGTAAGATAGCTGGTTATCCTTCTGGTGACTCTTTTGATGGCCTCATTGATGAAATTCGCATTTCTAATACCCGTTCTGCCGCTTGGATTGCAGCAAGTTATAAATCAGAAGCAGATACTTTTAATACGTTTGCTTCTGAAGAACAAGTTTATTCGACAACACCTGGCACCTTGACTTCATCAATTTTTGACAGCGAATTTTCTGCCGGGGCGGCGTGGGGCACTTTGACGTACAATGCTACCACTCCTTCCAACACTTCTGTTTCTGTTAAAGCCAGAACCAGCAATTCTTCCTCCATGACCGGAGCCACGGCTTTTTCTTCATGTACTGCAATTACCTCTGGCGCGGACATTTCTTCAAACAGTTGTGTGACTGATTCCCACCGATATATTCAGTACCAACTTTCACTTGCCAATACAGATTCCGTATCTACTCCCACTTTTCAGGATATTTCGATTGCTTTTTCCGCATACGACACAACTCCGCCAAGTATTTCATTAACTGCTTTGACTCCTGATCCCAATTCTGACAGCACCCCCACTCTTTCCGGCACCGCCACAGAAAGTATTGGGACTGTTTCTAATGTCCAGTTTCAAATGGATTCTACTTCCGGTTCCTGGACTGCTTGTACTGCTTCTGATGGTAGTTTTAATTCTGCCAGTGAAGCATTTAGTTGTACATCTGCTACTTTAACTGATGGAAGTCATACTATGTATGTTAGGGCGACGGACTCTAATGGCAATACTACATCAAGCAGTTATGCTTCTGACAGTTTCACCATTGATGCAACAACTCCTGTAAGTATTGATTTAGACTCTCCGGGAGATAATTCCTACACTAATTCTGAAAGGCCAACTTTTAAATGGAAAGCCACTACTGACGCAACCGCTGGTTTATCTAAATATGTTTTAGAGGTTGATAACCCTTCGGCAGGCTCAGGGCAAGCCAGCGGAGATTTTACTATTGATAATATTCCAACCTCTGGAACAACCGATATCACAAGCAACAATAAATATGTAATTCACTTTGATGGTTTTTCTGACTCAGATTCAACAAACAACTATATTTCGGTTTATACAAGGTCTACTTCTGATTGGGGAAGTTCTGAAAATGACGGAAAACTTAGGGAAGGTCGGGTAAGTTGGAAAGTTAAAGCCGTTGATAATGCTGGTAATGAAACAAGTAGCTCAAGAACACTTCTTGTTGATAGAAATAGTTCCAAAGTAGAACTAACACAAATTAACGATGTTCCTTTTTCATCAACCAATTTTTCAACAACCGATAAAACACCAACCGTTTTTGGAAAAATAACGGATTCTCTTTCCGGTGGTGACTCATCCCAAACCCAAGATGAAAACGGACCCAAAATTGCTTCAAGCCCCAAACAAGTAGATATCAAAGTAGAGAAAAAAGAAGGCCTAACCTACAAACTCCATACTCTCTACACCATCAACATGGATAAACCTTGGTATACCTGTGACGGAAAAGAAGTATCTGACAACTCAAAACAGAAATGCGACAAGTATTTACCTTTTGAATATACGCTAAAAGATACTTTAGATTTGGGAACGTACAAAATAACGCTTACCGGCAAAGATAAGGCGGATAACAGTTCTTCTGAAACGAGCTTTACTTTAAATATCACCACTCTTTCTCAAATCATAACCCCAGAGGAAAAGAAAACTATCGAGGAGGAAATGAAGGAATTGCCAAAAGAGGAACAAGAGAAAGTAAAAGAAGAATTGGAAATAACCAAGCCGGTTGAACCGAGCGCTCTTGAGAAAGCCGGGGAAAAAGTAGCCCAAACTTCAAAAAATATTCTTAACACAACGGGTAATTTTATCAGCAGTATATTCAGTGGAATCGGACAGGGAGTAAAATTTGCAGTTGATACGACAGGAAAAGCATTAGCCTTTGTCGGAGATAAGACCGGACAAGCGCTGGCATTTGTGGGACAAGGGATAGGCAGTGGAGCTAATGCAGTAGGTCAAGGTCTAGCATTTGCAGGAGAAAAGATAGGGCAAGGGATCAGCAATGCCGGAAAAGCCGCGTCAAACGGGGCTGTCGCAATTGGAGACGGATATAACCAACTTGCTAACAATGCCCCAGGAGTTACCAAGACAATTTTGACGGGAATAGGAAATGGAGTTTCAACGACAGGTAACACAATTGCCAATGTTTCAAATAGTATAGCCAGCACGACTTCGACTGTTGCTCAAAACACTTCAAGAACTGTTGAAAATATTGCAAACACTTTAGCAAAAACAACAGGAGATATTGCGCAAAAGACAGGATCAACGATTGCTCAAGCAACACAAAATACAGTTAACGCGACAAAGGAAGGGCTAGCAAATATTGCATTTAGTCTCGGCGAAAAAACACAAGGCGTTTCTGATAGCTTAGGATACTCAATTGTCCAGATCGGATACCTGTTCGTGAACGAGCCGACAAAAATTTCTGATGTTAAAGTTGAAGCTCTTACCCCAACCTCGGCTAAAATATCATGGGTGACCAACCGTCCGGCCAACGGAAAAGTAAATTATGGACTTGATGAAACCTACCCGCTTGATATTCAATCAGAGAAAAGAATTACAAATCACGAGTTTACATTAACTAACTTAAAACCAGACACGCAATATTATTTTGAAGTGATGTCCCACAATAAAAATTATGTCTATGACGCTAACCGGAAATTTAAAACTCCGACAAAGTAACTATGAATAAACCAAAGCCGCCGCCGGTTTAGCCGCCGTAGTTTTAACGAGGGCGGCAGCTGGTGCAATTCAGTAATTTTTGGTAAAATAAGTTCGAGCGATTTTGTACAATGGCTCCAGGAATGATGGTGGTGGAATTAAGAAGACATATTAGAAGTATTACGGAGTTTACTGTTGATGAATCAAACAAATTAGTGGGTGTTTTAACAAGAACTCGAGAAGCAATGAGAAATGCTGGTATTGAAGAGGCTACCTTGGTACAAGAAGAAAGAAGTTCTCATTTTCATGCTTGGTGGTTGCCAATTTATCCGTGAATTAAAGATGTTACTGACGGAAGAATCAGAAATATTCAGTTTATTTTTGATCACGCCAAAGAAAATATGGTTACAAAAGGATGCATTAAAGAAGTTGAGAAGATTACAAAGCGGATTAAACTTTCACTGATGTAAATCTTTGAAACTTTGAATTTTGAGATGGTCTTTTAATAGTTCAAGTTGTAAAATCAGATCAGCTGTAACGTAATAGCAAAGGCCGATTTTTATAGCAGTAATAAGTGGAATATCCGGATCGAGTAGATATTGTTTGATATACTCATCTTGGCTAAATATGTCCGAGCCAATTACTGTTACCAGCTTAAAATCTATTCAACTGGATTCCGTATCAAGTACGGAATGACAATGTTAAGAGAATTTTGGGCAAAAGAAAAGCTTTAGAATTAAAGGACGCAGTTTGAGGACTAAAAAAGAGGAGGTGCGGATTGTTCAAAGGTGGAATTCTGAGCACTGCCGTAAAGTACGTTTTGCCTGCCCAACAAAACGTACAAGCAATGCCCATAATACTACCTTCGAGTATTTCTTTGCAATGTGCTTCCCGAATCGCATTTGAAGCTAAACGGGACAGTGCCACCTAGACATAAAGGTTCGGCGAGCTAAACTCGGAGGGAATCTAAATCTTTACTCTAGATAGCTTATAGCCTACCACAGTTCATGCCTGTTGTCAAGTACTCTAGGTCTTTTTGAAGAAAATAGGGGATATGTTAAAATGCAATACATGCCGAGGTGGCGGAATTGGCAGACGCCCTGGACTTAAGATCCAGTGTTCGTTAGAACGTGCGGGTTCGAGTCCCGCCCTCGGCACCAGAGGGGACAGGCTGTCCCGAATAGTACTGAATAGCTTGATATAACGTGCTAATCTTGTGGTTCAATGTGCCATTATAGTCCCAAGCCAGTCCATCGGGGTACATTGAACCAATTAGTACTTTGACCTGATTTAAATTAGATCTTTTGTAGGCTTCCCATAGATCAGCAAGAATAGTCTTCATAAAGGAAATGACTTCCTCCATACTGTAAGCTCTGATGATTTTACTCTCTCTCTCTCTCTCTCATAAGGCAGCATAAATCCATTATGGCACATTAAACAAAGGATACACAAATCCAACGACAAAAGGTGTGCTATGTTTCGCCTACTGTGACATTGTTAAGATCAATTCTAGCAATTCGGCTGGCTCAGTACCATGGCAAAATTCTTACAATTTAGATAGGAGTTAACTGACCATAAATGGTGTATAATCTGCTTATGGGGTCACAACAGCTAGGCAAAAACATTAAAAAAGCAAGAATCAAAGCCGAATTAACACAAGAAGAGGTTGCTGAAAAAGCAGGGGTACATGTCAGCTATTATTCTAGAATAGAACGGGGTGTTGTAAATCCTTCACACGAAATATTAGATAACATCCGAAAAGCTTTGAAGATGAACCCTTCAGATTTATTCCCTGCTTAAGTGTTGTCTTGTTTTTCTTCTAACTTTTTAATAACCATGCGAGCTAAGATCTGCATCATATCTGCTAATGCCTCCGCCTGCTCCTGAGTAGCATTTGGATCAGTTTTTTTCAAACTCTTCCAAGCTGAATCAACAACTTGTGAGCGATTATCATCATTTACAGCAAATCTAAACGCCTCGTCGGTAATCCCATCAAAATCCTTTTTATATTCTCCCTCGTTTACCATTTTGGTTATAACATCCCAAGGCAAAGAGTCAGAAGTTGTTTTACCATCATTCATGCTTGGAATATAGCAGATTTAGAGGAATTTCGCCAGTTTCAAAAAGTTAAACATCTCTATTGTTAATTCCTGATTATCAATTCTTCTCATAATTTCACGACTATGTGTTTGGGAAAGAATGTTTAAGGAGCCTTCCCAAAGTACCTTTCTATCCAATATGGCCAACTTTCTGTGATGATTGCCTACACATAGTAAAACTTGTACTCCTAAAGCTTCAAAGTATCTTATTTCGTCTTCAGACTGTATTTCATATCCATCACTATGTTCTCTAGGATCTCGGGTAAAAATATACACTTTTACTCCTTTGGCAACTAACTTTTCAAAAATAGGCCTAAGAACCTTCATTCTAGCTGTGGTTACAAAGGGGCTCTCTATAATAACCTCCTCACGACAATCTGATAGGTCTGCAATGAATCTTTTATAGAAGGTAGCCTCGTCAAATAAGCCGGAGGAAGCCAAAGCCGAGATTGGAGCGTTATAACGTCCCATTTTTCTCCTCCGAGGCTTGATAAGCCTCCATGAACCTGATAAAATCAGTCAGTACTGCGAAGAGTGGTTCAAAATAAAACCCCTCTTCCGCACAGAGTCCCGAGTTGGCGGGTCCGCCCGAAGGGCGGACCATGGATTCAGAGCTTCACAACAAACTTTTCTGTCTTTTAGTGTGCTGTTCGAGCCGAAGATTTTTAATGCAAGTACCTTTTTCTCCTCTAGGTTGTCTTCTCTTGCGATATTAGCTACGTTAGTAGCTTCCACTATCCATTGTTTCATTGGTTCGAGCCAAGCATTTTGCGAATGTTGAAAATTTATAATTTGTTCTTCCAGCGTCTTTTTCAAAGATAGTAGTTCTGACTTTTTTATAAGGTAGGAGTCTCTATCAATCACTTGATCTAAGTAGGAGTCTAAAAGACGCTGGAGCTTATCATTGATAAGCTTAATTTCATCTTTTTTACTTTGAACAAACACTTGGCAGGATTGGGCTACATATTTTTCTTCTAAAGATAATTTATCCAACATTTTATCTGCCCAATCCTGTCTCAAAGAAACTGTTAATAAATTATCAGAAAGTTGTTTATCTACATCTTCTTCTCTGGTAAAAAGCTGGGTACATTTAATAACCTTAGACTTTTTCGTACATCTATAATAAGTAAAGCCTTTTTTCATCTCGGCTGTAATCATATAGCCACATTCACCACAGCGAAAAAGTCCCATGAATGGTTTGTGTATCCTCTCTTTGGTGATAACCTTACTTCTTCTTTTGACAACTTTCTGCACCTGATCCCACAGTTTCTTTGTAATAATTGGCGTATGAATTCCTTCGTAGACCTCACCTTTAAATCTAAAATGGCCAAAGTAAAAAGGATTAGTTAAAAGCTGAAAGGTTATCTGGTCAGAAGGAATTACTTTACCACCTCTGGTGGTAATGCCATTTTTAGCCAAAAAGCTACCAATATCCATAATTCTTAAGTTTCCGGTAGCAAACATCTCCAGGGCTTTTACAACAATAGGAGCTTTCTTTTTATCAACTATAATAATCTTTCTTCTATCACGGATAACATTAAGATAGCCTACAGGAGCCCAACTGGGAAACTCACCTCTTAGAGCTTTTTGGCGTAATCCTCTTTTGGTATTTTCAGATAGTGAGTCCACGTAGTATTTACTTTGCCCAAATGCGATTGTCAGCATAAATTTACCTTGTGGCGTTGGATCAAACCAAAATTGGGGAAATTTAAGAAGTTTTATCTTACCAGTATCAACAAGGTAAATTATTTTACCTCCATCAATACTATTGCGAGCAAGTCTATCCGGATGCCAGGCCAAGATTCCACAAGCCTCACCTTTTTCGATTCTCTCAATCATGGAATCGAAAACAGGCCTACCAGGAATCTTGGCTGACTGTTTCTCTATAAGCTCTTCGAGAATTTCAATATTTTCTCTTTTAGCAAATTCTCGAAGCTCTAAAATTTGATCTGGTATTGATCTAATCTGCTTATCTTCTACATCTGTAGACTTGCGAGCATATAAGAACATTTTATTCGTGTTTGTAACGCTCATAAAATAACCTTGAACCCTATTGGGTTTAAAAAGAATTTTTGCGTATTAAATGTATTAAAGTTGCTGGCAGTTTGTTCCATATTATTAGAAATACATAAATAAAAGCTAAGCTAACTCAAGCTATTAAAAATAACCTACTAGCAAACAAAAGCTCAGGCCAGATAAGGTGTGAGAAGGAATTCACTTCCTTCTCACCATTTCTCTCAAGAAAGGCAACATTAGCAAGAGCTTAGCTACCTTAATTTCAGATACTCAAATGGCCGTACTGGATTTTGCACGCAAACCTGTTAGAGTCTGCACCAATACGGCCATTAAAAAACTCTAACAAGTAAATGTTTGCGTGCAATTGACATTAATATATAAACTGCCAGCAGAAAAAACAAGTAGCAAAAATTCAGTTTTGCATTTGGGCAAAGTTTCCTCCGAAGGAGGAATAAAAAATGAAACAATGTATAAATAAGCGGAGCTTGATTTTTGCTTGCAAAAATTATGAATATCGCAAGAGGGGTTAAAAATATTAAAAAGGTACTTGCAGTTAATTAAAATCTTTCGGCTCTGTTTCTTTATCTCCGACAGAAAAGTTTGTTGTGAAGCTCTGAATCCATGGTCCGCCCTTCGGGCGGACCCGCCAACTCGGGACTCTGTGCGAATATATGACTTCGCTCGAACGTATTTTACCAAAAATTACTGACTAATGCTTGAGGAATTTACAGCAAGAAAAAGGGGTTTAAGGGGAAAATGAATTGCTGTAAATTCTTGTCGTTCCCAACCTCAATCGCGACTCCAACCGTTATCGCCAACCCGACCGCTACCAAAACTCCAACGCTCTTCGTTGCTCAGGCCTCTCCGGCTTCGCCGGATCGGCCTTCGCTTTTGTCCTTAAATTTTCTCTAAAATTCCTCCGTGCTTAAAGACAAAACAAAAACAAAAACTCTGGAAAAATTTTCGCGTCCTTTTTTTCTTCTTTAACCCAATACTACCCAATAATATATAATTCCTTGACTGCTCTGGTAACTGCTGTATATAACCATCTGCTCCAGAGCTCATCTTCCCAGTAAACTGATGGTTCTTCAAACAGTAAGACTCTATCTGCCTGGGAGCCTTGGGATTTATGGACTGTGAGGGCATAGCCAAAATCAAACCTATCTCCAATCTCACTATAGTGAATGCCTTTGACTTCACTCAAATATTTTTCTTTGTGGAATTGATACCTGGATATTTTACCTTGGTATGGAATTTCTTCGCCGTGGAATAATATCTCTGCCTCATACCAGTGTTTGTCTGATGGAGTAAGTTTAATTAGTTTACCAATCATGCCATTGTAAATAGGTCTGGCCAAATTCTTGTAGTTATTTTTTAGACAAATAACCTGCTCACCAATGATTGGTTCGTCTGATGAAAAATCTAACCTGCTTCTAATTTGTTGGTTAAGTTTGACCCTGGTAGCATTTCTGCCACAAAGAATCAGCGTATTGTCATTAAAACTGTTAAATATTTTATCAACTATCTCTTGTGCTTTCTGTGTCCCTCTGGCAACTTTTCTCACAGTTGAGGAGAAATCTTGAAACGGAATTTTACCGGTGGTTCTGGTTAGAGTTGCAACTTGTAGAATGGGGTTATCCTGTGCATGTCTATGGATGGTTTCTAACCTAAGCTGTGGTTTATCCATTAAACTATAACTGTCTCCAACTGGGGGAAGCTGACCATGATCTCCAATAGCAATGATGGGAACTCCATAGGAGCAAATATCTTGCCACATATCTTGGGTAATCATTGAAGCCTCATCAATGATAATTAAATCTGAGTCAATGGCACTGACTTTTTTCCACCCCACAATCTGGCCATTTTTATCTACTTTTGGTTTATACATCAAAGAATGGAGAGTACCAATTGTATCTCCTTTAAAAATAGACTTTTGCTCAACCAGTTTACCTTTTAACACTTGAGCAGCCTTACCAGTAAAACAAGCAAAGGCAACTGAAAGGTTTGGGGATTGTTTTTTAAGAAGAGTTCGCAAAATTGCCGTAATAGTTGTTTTGCCAGTGCCAGCATAACCTCCAACTGTAATATACCCATTTTTAGGATTTCTAACCCAAGAGAGCAAAGACTCTAAGACAAACTTTTGGTCAGATGATAAATGGTCGGGTAAATGTATTGGTTGAGATCCTGAAATGAATTCAGGATGACGGATTTTTGCAACCGGCTGCGGGTTTTGCTTATATGTTATTTCTCCATTTAGTAATTTAGCAATACGGGATCTGATACCACCAGGTTTTCTGCCAAACTTCTGTGCATATTCTAAAATGAAACTTTCTTCTGGTTCGTTTAATTTAACAAATTCTTCATAAGCACTTTTTAATATATTATCTTCTTCCTCAATCCATGGAGCATAAGCTTTAGCAAAAGTCTTTCTGATTTCATCAACGCTATATGCCTTCTGTCCGGCTAAAGTCATAAGGAAATTATATCATTAGGGTTTTGTCGTTAATAAGTTCCAAAAGCGGCTTTTCCCAACCAAAACAAGTTTCTTTTCCCTGCAGCTTCTGAAATGCCAGCGAGCACGAGGGATCAAGTTCGGCATAAGCTTTGAGCACCTCAACAGTTTCCCTCATAAATTCACCAACTGTACCATCGGAATCATCAACACCGCCTGAGATAAGTTTTTTATCTAACCGCAGGAGCAAATCCACCAAGAGGTGAGCTGTCTGTTCATTTACCGGTAAATTGGACACAATAGCTGACAAACGATTACATCCTTCCTGCAGCGAATTTTGATATGCAAACCAAGTACGGGATGGACCACTGTATCCATTTGTGTATCGCAAAGCGTCGGTAATAGATTTTTTAACCGCAGCTAATTCTTCTTTTTCTAATGTCCTTAAGTCGCCGCTACAAATTGGAGAGTCTACCTGTTTCTTATCTTCATCTGTCAGGGGTTTACCATCCATAACTACAAAAAGAGCCAAAGCTACCATATGCTTGCAAAGAGTATCATTTTGTCCAAGATAACAAGTGCAGTGGCCATAGTCGTATCGGCGTGCCTCTACAGATACCCGATATGGTTTGGTGCCGAGTACAACTGCGCTGTAAGATCTAATCCCTTCCTCAAATTGAGTTACCTTCCCACTTTCATATAACACAACTGCCTTTTCAAACGTTGATCCGTCAGTGGCGAATTTAATTTTACTTAAATCATAGTCTGGCTGTTGCATTTTTAGGATAACTTTTTAGGTTTATTCTCCTTAAGGGCTCTAAAATTTTTTCCAGTGACAACTTTTTTTCCAGTTTTTTGTTCCAACTCCAGTCTGGCGTTTTTAGCAATCCGTCCACCTCTTTTGGCCGGAATTTTATTTTTTTCCAGTCCCTTTGTTTTCATAGTTTCCGCAATTTGCCGAGTGGATAATTCTGCCAAAGCTGTAAACACTAACTCTGCATCCGTCATGTGATCACGCAGATTTTCGGTTTTTAGATCTTTTAGATTTTTATGTTCCTTAACTGTTAAATCACTCCATTCTTGATGGATTATATTTGTGAGTATCGCGTATTCATCTTGCAAGTCAACTTCATTATTTTTCCAATAATCCGTAAGTTTATTTCTGATTTCTTGACCCATCATTCGCTGCTGAATCCACTTCTCACTTCGTCCCATTCTTTGCCAATATGATCTTGATCTGTTTAAAGCTTTCTCCGGATCAGAGACTTCTTGAATTCTTTCATATCCGACTTTTGCCAACCAAATCTTAATAGGCTCGGCTTTTTTACTTGGAATTGATTGGATAATCCTAAATAAATGCTCGGGATTTCCTGCCAACACTTTTCTGTTCTTTCCCGTTTCGGAAGACATTTCTACCTGGGGACAATTTGTCCCTATGTAACGACCAAGTTCTGGATCTCTTTTTCTCAATTTTTTCAAATAGTCAGTGGGGTTAGTACTTTCGGTAAGTACAGAAATAATATCCACCACCGAAAAATACCATGTTTCAGTTTTTTCATCCCAATGACGGCGGATTTTTTTACTTTGAAAGGCAATAATTTGGTCGTCGTTTTTCATAATTTTACTTCAACCCCTTTTTTTTTGTTGGTCTTTGGGATTTGAGAACCTACCTCTATTACTTTGATCCCAAAGGATTCAAACATTTCCGTCAGGACATCCCTTTTTTCAGGTTTCGATTTTGGTACTTTTTTCATTTTAACCATCTCTTAAACTACTTTAAACCATAGATTACCCGAAAGTCAACATATTTTCTCTGAGGCTATTATATCAAAATACCCCTTGCATTTGTAAGCAAAAGGTAGATAAAATGGAGTAAGGCGACTTCGTCTAAGGCTCAATTTTTTATTAAATATGTATGTCATGGAATATCTTCAGAAATTTAGGCAAAGGGAGCCCAACAGCTCACAGCTCACAGCTCACAGCTCACAGCTCACAGCTCACAGCTCACACTAAAGCTTAGGCATAGATTCCCAAAAATCAAGAGGCAGATTACCTCTTTTATCCTCATTGTCTCGTTATTACTATCACAACTCCTTTCTCTTTTTGTACCCTATGTTTATGCTGCCTCAAGTCCTTGGACACAAACAGATTGGAGTGGTGGAGTGGGTGCTTCTACTACAAACCAATATTCTTCTGCATCAAGTGTTGATGCCACTACTACATCGGGTCAAGTAACTTTAACCAACACAGAAAAGTTCAGCAATACAGGATTTGAAAGTGATTTGACTGGTTGGTCGACAAACGATGTATCGTGGTGGACATCTGGTGGGGCGACTGGTGCAGTTGCGGCCTATCAACCATATGGAGCAGCGAGTCTTACGGCAAGTTATACGAATCTTGTGAATTCAGGAACAAACGATGCCGCACCTGGGGTTGCTCCAACGTTTGCAAGCACAACAGGATGGACTTTCAACGGATCAACACAGTATCTGACTACTGGCATTACTCCAACTGTTACTTATACGATGCTGGTGCAGTTCAGTGGAGCTACAAATAATGGAACTCTTGCTGGAGCATATCTATTCACTAGCGGGAGCGGAACAGAAGATAGATTTTATCTAACTCCCAACCATCCTAGCACAAATCGGCAATACGCAAATGGCTCTACTTCTTCTTTTTTACGCCCAGGTGCAGCTGTAAGTAGTGGGAATATGGCAATGGCGGGGAAAACTGCGTATTTGAATGGGTCAAGCGACGGAACGATTCCCGCTGGATCGATTACTTCAATTGGTGGGATTCTCTTGGGTGCAACGGATTTCACAAGCGGTGGCGGTAGTCTTTCTGTGACAAACGGCTCAATCAAAGCAGCAGCAATTTATAACGTAACGCTTTCATCATCACAAGTATCGGCAATTGCAGCGGCAATGGCAAATCTAACAACTCTTACTCGAGATACAACCACTACTTATAGTAGTAGCGCAGGATCAGCAAAACTTGTAACTGGAAGTAGTACTGGAAATTTTATTCAATCAGTAAATGTGGGTGATACTAATACCTATAACTTATCAGCTTATGCAAGAACTGATGGCTCAGCTGTAACTTCTTCTGATGTACAGCTTTACTATAATGGCTCAACAGTTTCAACAACTTATACTTCAGTTGGTAGTGGTTGGTATCAATTAACTGGAACTATCACCGGTGCCAATGCCTCCAGAACTTATGGAGTACAGGTTGCTGCCAATAAAACAGTCTACGTTGATAATTTTAGTTTAAATAATTATGCTTCTTCCGGAACGCTAACTTCTTCAATCTTTGATTCAGGACAAGGAAGTAACTGGGGAACATTAACCTATACAGCTACAACACCTGCAAATACTACAGTTACTGTTAAGGCCAGAACTTCTAATGACTCCGGAATGTCTGGGGCTACTGCTTTTTCTTCTTGTAACGCCATAACAAGTGCGACTGACATTTCTTCTAATAATTGTGTCACTGATACCCATAGATATATCCAGTATCAACTGACCCTCGCTAATAGCAGTACAGAAGTTACCCCTACTTTTTCTGATATATCAACCACCTTTGCCGCCTATGATGCTGATGCTCCAAGTATCTCTCTCACAGCTTTAACTCCAGACCCAAATTCTGACAATACTCCAACTCTTTCCGGAACTGCTACAGATACTTTGGGAACAGTAAGTAATGTTCAGTTCCAAATGGATTCAACATCTGGTAGTTGGACAGCATGTACTGCTTCTGATGGTAGTTTTAATTCTGCGAGTGAAGCATTTAGTTGTACAGCTTCAACTTTAACAGATGGTAGCCATACCATGTATGTTCGGGCTACAGATAGTAATGGGAATACTACATCTAGCGGTTATGCTTCTGATACTTTTACCATTGATGCAACAAATCCAGTTAGCATTGATTTAGATTCTCCAGGAGATAATAGTTATACTAATTCAGAAAGACCAACCTTTAAATGGAAAGCAACTACGGACACAACAGCCGGTTTATCAAAGTATGTACTTGAAGTAGACAATCCATCAATAGGAAGTAGTCAACCATCTGGAGATTTCACCATTGATAACATTCCAACTTCTGGAACAACTGATATAACAAATAATAAATACCCTATTCACTTTGAAAACTTTAACGACTCAGACAGCACAAATAACTATATTTCAGTTTACACAAGATCAACTTCTGACTGGGGAACATCCGAGAATGATGGAAAATTAAGGGAAGGAAAAGTTAATTGGAAGGTCAAAGCAGTTGATAATGCAGGAAATGAAAGTTCATCATCAAGAACACTTTTTGTTGATAGGACTTCTCCATCTGTAGAATTTACTCAAATAAATAATACACCCACCTCGCAGGAGTCCCTTCGGGCCACCTCCGAGGTGACCGGCACGGGCTCCTCGGACGGTGTACTTAGGTTTTCTACCACTGATAAAACACCAACTATCTTTGGGAAAATAACTGACTCTCTTTCCGGCGGTGATTTATCACAAACTCAAGATGAAAACGGACCAAAAATTGCTTCCGGGCCGAAGCAAGTAGAGATAAAGGTTGAGAGGAAAGAAGGACTGACTTACAAACTCCACACGCTCTACACGATCAACATGGATAAGCCTTGGTATACCTGTGACGGAAAAGAGGTTTCTGATAATTCAAAACAGAAATGTGATAAATATCTACCCTTTGAATATACATCCAAAGAAAATTTGGAATTGGGAACATATAAAATTACTTTAACCGGTAAAGATAAGGCGGATAACAGTTCTTCAGAAACGAGCTTTACTTTAAACATCACTACTCTTTCTCAAATCACAACACAGCTACAAACCACCTCGGAGGAGTCCATTCGGTCACCATCCGAGGTGAGCCAACCAGATAAAGAAGGGAATATCACAATACCAACTGAACAAGTTCCTGTATCAGCTTTAGAGAAAGCTGGAGAAAATATTACCCAAGCTTCCAATGTCATCCTGGAAGGAGCGAAGCGACTGATAGGATCTCTCTTTTCAGGAATTGGAGATGCTATCGCCTTTGGCTCCAGCATGACAAACCATATAGTACAGATTGCCACGTCAGCCATTGGAAATGGCTTCCTCGCAATGACAAACACATTAGGACAAGGGTTAGCCTTTGTTGGTAATGGAATTGGAACTGGGTTAAATAACACTGGTCATGCAATTGGTTCTGGCTTAGCATTTGTAGGACAAGGAATTGGTACAGGATTTAGTAATACTACTAATGCTATTGGCAAAGGATATAACAATATTGCAGAGCATGCCCCTGGAGTAACTAAGAATATTTTGTTAGCAGTTGGTAATGGAGTATCAACAGTTGGTACAGGTATTGGGAATGGATTTAGCGCAGTAGGAACTACAACTAATAATATAGCTGACGACACTGGAAAAACAATTGGAACAATCTCAAATAATATTGGCCAAGGATTGAATAATACAGGAACTACAATTGCTCAAGGATTTAACAATACAATCAAAGGAACTAAAGATGGGATCGCTAGTTTAGCGTTTGGTATTGGTGAAAAAGCAGACGGTGTATCTAATGGATTTAGTGTTGCCATTGTAAAGTTTGGATATTTGTTCGCTACAGAACCAACGAGGATTTATGATGTTCAGGTAGTTGCACTAACTCCAACATCAGCAAAAATAACTTGGCATACTAACCACCCAGCTAATGGAAAAGTAAATTACGGACTTGATGAAACGTATCCCCTAGATATTCAAACAGATAAAAGAACCACTTATCATGAATTTACTTTAACTAATTTAACTCCCAGCACAGAATATCGTTTTGAAGTCATGAGTCAGAATAAGAATTATGTTTATGACGCCAATAGAAAGTTTACTACTCCATCAGATAAGAAATAAATATTATGGACAAACCAAATTTAGATAAAGATAAAAAGTTAATAATAGACACTTTAAGAAAGTTAAAATCTGAAAAAGATTTAAATAATTTTCTTGATGACCTTTTGACTGAAGAAGAAATTTTAGACCTTGCCCAAAGAATAAAAATTGGGAAATTAATACTTGATGGAAAAAGTTATGATGAAATTTCAGAAAAGATTGGAACCTCAACTTCTACTGTTTCAAAAATAGGACAAATATTGAAATATGGAAAAGGCGGGTTAGAAAAAACTTTAGGAAAACATAAAAAGTAAGGAGGTGCAAAAAATATTATGGATATGTTAATGGGATTTAGTATAGCTCATGCAATAGCAGGTTTGATTGGAGGACTTATCCGAGGACTTGTTGGAGTAACTTCTGATAAAACATTTAATCCTGACCAGTTCAAATTTAGGTGGAAATACTTTGCAGTAACAATGTTAGTATCCTCTATTGTAGGAACCATGTCTGGAATTATTGCAAATAATGATTGGAGAATAGCACTTCTTGCAGGTTATGCAGGTACAGATTTCTTGGAGGGATTATATAAATTAAGATTTGCCCAGTTTTTTAAAATACCAGTTTAATCTTGTTTATTTACTCCAGATACCCAATCTTTTTTTCTTGGCTTCTTCTTGGGCTTTCAATAATTGGTTCGCATAAATAAAGGGTTTCTTGTGCTGGTAAACTACGACTTGTGCCATTCCCTTTCTTGCTAACTCAATAGAAATATTTTTACCATCAATAATTAAATATGCTAGTATCCTCCCAAACTTATCCCCTTTGTAATTATCATATTCTAAGGTTACTGTTTTACCTTCAACTAACTTTTTGTTTTCATCTGTAGATTCTTTTTCAAAGGGTTCGTTAGTTTCTGGTGAAGTTATTCCCACATATCTAACGATGCTGCCATTTTCTAAGACTATTGTATCTCCATCCACCACTCTTTTCACTTTTCCTTTCTTGGGGAAGTAGGAAATGTTTTGAGTTTGATATTTTCCTGTGTTTTCGAGAATATCTTTAATCTCTTTCTCAAACTTTGAACCTTTAACAAAAGGTAGAACATCTTTTAATAATTCTTCTGGTACTGTAATTAATTTTGATTTCATAAATATTTATTAAACACTTTACTATTGTAACCTTGTACCGTTGTACAACGCTAATACAAGGCAATTTAGGCCGAGTACACAGTTGCCTTGGCTTTTTTATCTGACTTTAATTTTCCAGACTTCACTAAACCTTTTAAGTAATTAGTTGCAGTACTTTGTGAAACTTGTAATAAATCTCTAACATCTTGATTGTTAATTTCTTTTTTCCTTGCTAACTCTAAAATTTGGTTAAGATTTTCATCCCGTCTCTTTTTTCTTTCTTCATTTGCTTTTTGTAGCAACTCTTTCACTTTATCATCAAGTTGTTTTTTAACTTCTTGCTCAACATTTACTTTTGTTTCTGGTTCTTTGACCTCCGGCTCTTTTTCTTTGGGAGATTGAGGAACTTGGGGTTCTTCTACAGGTTTTTCTTCTGGAGGTTTACTTTCTTCAGGTTTCTTATCTTCGCTTGGCTTAGATTCCTCTTGCTTGGGTTGCGGTTCTTCAGTTTTTGGGGGTTCTGCAGGTGGGATCTCAACTGGAGGTGGATTTTCTGGTGGAGTTTCCTCTTTCGGTTTCTCCGGTTCTGGTTGGGCTGGTTGCTCTTCTGGTTTGGGAGGTTCTTCAACAGGCTTTTGTTCAGGAGTTGGCTCTGATGGTTTTTCTTCCTCGGGTTTTGTTTCTGATGGAGTCTGGCTTGGTTCGTCTGGCATAACTCCAGTGTAGCACAGAATCGGCCAATTTCCACCATTCTGGCCGATTGGGTTTTGGATTGTTTTGGTGGTGGCTCCGCCGCCCCCGCCCCTTTGGGATAATTATTCTTAAAAGGAGGGCTGCCGTCAGAAAAAACTTCTAAGGAAGGAATTAAATGAAAAATCTCGGATAGGCAGCCCGACCAACGCGAGACCGCTGAAAATAATTTCGGAATTAAAAAAAAGAGCGGTCGAGCCATTGGAATTAGTTGCGCAGCGAGCTTCTCGAGAAGCGAGCAAGCGGTTGGACACGAGATAAGGGTTACAAATTGTGGCGGGGGCGAAAAGCGGATACCCCCGCAACGGCAGGCGTAGATAGAACAGAATAAACGGAAGGCGAGAAACGCGCGAAGCGTCTAAGTTATCCGTTTCTCGCCGTGGTAGAGACTGTAAAGAGTAACTAGAAAAGCAAGGACAAGGGCGAGAGTCCCCCTAGGGACTCCTCTCGCCCAGCGTAGCGAGCTACCAAAATAAATTCTAAAATAAAAGCGAGCAAGCGACAAAGCGGGGGTGCCACCACCTTAAAAGGGTGGGTGGGGGTTTGGAATTTTCAACAGACTAAATAACATTTCTTTTAAGATATAATTTCTCTTTTTGATTTTTGAACTTTCCCCTTTGATTTGCATTTTTAGGGAGAAAAATGTTTTCGCGCACGGGAGGGCGGGGCAAGAAAACTACAAATAAATCTTCCTTTGTTTTCCCCTTCCCCTTTGTTCCAGCGAAAATTTTTCCAGCTTGAAAAGAATTTAACAAAATTAATGAAAAGAGCGAAGGCCGAGCGGAGCGAGGCCTGAGCGATGACGATGCAATGCGGTTGGGAACGAGATTGAGGTTGGCGTCGTAAATGATTGGAAGCGAAAGCAGTTTGCGACATTCATTTTCCCCTTAAACCCCTTTTTCTGTCGCAAACGCTTGAGCGATAGTCGCACTATGAAGCGTTAGTAATTTTTGGTAAAATATGTTCGAGCGAAGTCATATATTCGCACTTCTCAGGACAATTTAGCAAGGATTTCTGAGTATTTTTTGACATGATCCAGTGTATTTTTAAGACTTCCCTGGATAACCAGGTTCACTTTTTTAAAATCCCAATGCTTTTGCATTAGCTCAATCAAGTCTTGCAATGTGGTGCTTTTTATAAGTTCAATCATTTCTTCAGGAAGATGAATTTTGTCTTCCCAAAGTAAATCTCCCTCAACCCAGTTGGCAATGGAGCTTGGATGGTCAAAACTCATTAGCCATTGGTTTGAGAGAAATTCTTTTGTGACTGCCAGTTCTTCCTCAGTGGGCCCATTCCTTATAAAAGTAGCCAGCTCCTGAACAATCAAAGTAACTACTTCCTCTAGGTTTTCTTTAGAGGATTCAGAGGCTATCGCTGTATAGCCTAATCCGTTTGTAATTAAAGAACCTGCGTTTACGCCATAAACCAACCCCCTTTGGTGGCGTAAGAGCCTAAACATGCGGCTTCTTGAGAGATTAACCAAAATCGCAAGGATAATATTTTGGCGCAGGCGTAAAGCTAAACTGTTTTCAAGAGAAAGCGAGGGAAAAGAAAGATCAACATAGTTGGACTTTAGGTTTGAATCAAAGCGTATTCCGACCTTTCTTGCTGACAAATCTTTATCGGTAAAATTGGGGATTTTGGCGAAAGTTGTTTTTTGGTATGCGCCAAAATACTGTTTCAAATGTCTGTTAAGTTCAGCCTCCTCAAAACTGCCCGTTATGGAAATATAGGTATTTTTAGGAACAAAAAGTTTTTCCCAAAAAGCGATTAGATCTGCTTTGGTAATTTTTTCAACATCACTTATTATTCCGGCAACCGGATTTAGAAGTGGACAACCTTTGATAAACCGAGTTTCCCGGACAAATTTGCCAATTTTGTATTCGGGACTGTCCATCCTCTGCCTAATTTCTTCCAAAATCGCCCGTCTTTCTTTTTCTATAGCAGCTTCGGGGAAAAGCGGTTCAAAAAATACTTCGCTGGCTATTTTTACAGCATCTTCAAGATGAGTTTTTGGGACAGTAATAAAAAAGTTAATGGAAAATTCTCCGGTTGAGGCGTTGTAACTTCCTGCCAAACTTTCAATATAGTCAGACATTGCCTCTGCATTGGGCAATGAAGGAATGCCTTGTATAAGCATATGCTCCAAAAAATGAGCCAGACCGATTTTTCCGTAATCTCCTAAAACAGATCCGCCCTTTACGTCAATTCGCAAGTGGATTGACCTTAGAGAGCGCATGCTGTAAGTTGCAACCCGGATATTATTATTTAGAGAAAAAGTGTTAAGCATCTAATCTCTGGCCCAAAGAGTATACACTACGGTTCCGTCTGGCCTTTTAATTTGGTCCAGAACATGCGCGCCATTGGGAGAATTGCCAGTTTCGCAGGCATCTGCATCAACAACCAAAATTTTACCCAGATCATTGAACGCATCTCTAGAAGGACATCGCTGGCTGGCAAAAACGTAATTTTTGTAGCCCCAGATACCTTTGTCTCGTATCTTTGCCGCAGAATTGAAAATAGCAGGGTCGAATTTGCCTGAAAATGCGATCCATGGGTAAGGACTATCCGGGATTTCGGTAAAGATAATCTTGTCATAATTTGTCTGTACTTGACTTATTTTTGAGGCTAATTCTTGCGCACCAGCATTTCTGTGAAGCGGCGCATTCACAGGATTATGGACAAAATATTGGTGAAAGAAAAAAACAAAATTTGCCAAAAATGCCGTGCTAACCAAAGTGCGAACGGAAAAACGCGAATTGATGCGAAGCAGATAATATGCGCCATATGCTTCGACTAAGGCTAGGAAAGGAACCATGAAAAGTGCTCGGTGCAAATTTGGCGAGTCTTCGGTTGTGAGCGCTGCAGGGAGTGGTGCCAAAAGTAAAAGTCCAAGGGGCAGAAGTGAAGTGTAAGACTTTTTTTGTGCAATGGCTGCAAGACCGGCAAGCAGAAGGAAAAATTCAACATAAGTTAAAACTCCCATACCGACCGTCATGTAGCGGGCTGGTTTGGCTTCTTTGGGAACTAGAAAAAATTTTGAGCTTATGTATTGGGCATACTCATTAACAAAACGTCTGGCATAAACCGATGGTTTATTGTGGAATAACCTTGCTTTAAACACGTGTCCCGGTCCTTCTTCAAACGGCATTTTATCCAATTCATATTGAACGTCGAGGTCCTTGAAGATAGAAACCTGGTTAAATCGGCCACGAGCCGAAGGGTCAAGCGAAAATAATAAGGTAGTCAGAAAAAGAAGTAGGCACACGATTAACGGATAAACCCCAGGTGGCGAATCTGTCCCACCTGGAAGGTGGTCTAGATAGGACACCTTCTTACTTTTACTTTTTGAAAATTCTGGCCATAGGAAATAGACAATAGTAAGCAGTGCAAAAAGGGGCACAAGGAGGCGGGCGGAATGGTATAGGAAATATGAAGCAAGGAAGAAGAGTATTGATAAAATCAAATTTCCTATATGCCTTACCTTGCTTTGTTGCTCAGACCCCTTCGCAAGTCGTACGGAGCGACATAGAAGAAGTAGGCCGGTGAGGGCAAAGAAAAGAGCGGTGATCCCTTCGGAGGTGGCGCGGGAGAGGGAGATGTGCCAGGGAGAGAAGGCCAGCATTATCGCAGCAAAGAGTGATATGTGATGAGTGGTGAATCGGTTGGAACCGGAGAGCTCACGTACTAACAAATAAACAATTATGATTGTCAAAGAGCCGAAGAGAGCTCCGGGGAAACGGACCGCAAATTCGTTCAAACCAAAAATCAAAATCGAAGGGATAGTTAAGTAAAAATAACCAGTAGGCCGGAAGTCGCCGAAGGTATTGTAGTAGAGAGGAAACCTATGTCCCCAATCATCCGCGCCTGTTTTTAAAATGGAATAGGCATTCCAGCCGACTTTTACCTCATCAACATGGAAACCACTAGGAAGCTCGGCAAGTTTCCAGGTTCGAAAAAATAAAGCTAAAAGAAAAATTAAAATAATCCATTTATGCTTTTTCAAAAAATGTAAATGCATCAAAATGTCACCAACAGAGGAAAAGGGGGCTACTTCCCTCGTAATTTTAATATGTCTGTCATTTTTTTACGAAAGTACACAAACTTTTCTTTGGAGAAATGATAGGCGCTGTAGGGAAGATTGCGCTTTACGCGCGCAAAAACTGAGGCGCGAGATTGAGAACGAAACTCTTTAGGAGTTTGCCGAAAATTGATATTCCTTGGTTTACTCATAAATAGCATGTCGGTCTAGTCTGCCCATTCACTGTTGTAATTCTACAGCATTGATCCAATGTGGCGGAGGAAGATTTTTGTAAATTGGGTTTGGGATTGGTATGGGTTTGCTGCTTTGGTCAACGATGTAATACGACATACCGGCGTGGCTTTCGATAGGCTGGTAATCGCTTGGGGTATGCCCATCCTTCCAGTTGTCTAACAGGACAAGCTCCTCGTTGCCTGTATTTGACCAGGAATGGCCATATTCAGGGTTAATAAGTATCTTATCCCCTGCCTTAGCGCGTACCAAGAGAACTTCCTCCACAATATCTGGCGTTCCTTTTTGAAGAAGCAAGACCCCTTCTCCACTTTCAACTTTATAAAGCTCAGCAACTGGATGGGTATGGTAATGTCCAAAGGTTTTTGTGTACTCTTCTCCTAAGTACCCAGGCTGAATAACAGTACGATTCACCCACTCGTTATTTTCAGGCTCGATAAATACTTCATACACTGGACTTGGCCCAACTGCCTCCGGGTTTTGTAAAACTGGGGCAAGGTCTTTTAATGTTCGTGTAGTTTTAGGCTGCACTTTTTCCAGTATAACATGAGATTTAACGCGCGCAATGACCCTGCGGGACATTTGCAATTGTTCCCCAAAAGGCGCAAAACTAATACAGTAGTATCGTGTCATCCCTGTGTAGGCAGGGATCTAAAAATAATCCATATATTCACTTCGTTCAGAAGCGAATACGCTATAGATTCCTGCATTCGCAGGAATGACATATGACAGGGGGTGAGTTTTTTGATCAACAAAATTTACAAATACCTGGGCAAGCACCCGCACTATAACAGTGCAATTCATGCAATATCTGGTTTGGGAATTGGAATTATTATCTCAAGGCCGTATGTGGCTAATCCAGTCAAATGGGGTGTGTTACTTATTGTAATAGGCATCGTGGGGCATCTTTACCCATATTTTGTAGGCAAGAAATAAGACTCGTTTAAAAAGCAAACAGACAGCCTTTTTTAATTGACTGTCTGCAGCTTTTTCGGTTGACACGCCTGCTCTTTATGTCAACCGATAAAAAATCATCCTGCCCTGACCTGGTGTGTTTTTGGTAACCTTGTTTGTGGTTACGATGTTTAGGATATCGTTGAAAAGCAAGCAAAAGGAAAATTGAGTGTAAGAATTAGGTAAGTATGCAGTTGCGCAGAGCTGTTTTTTAATTAGGTATTGTATTTTTTGAGAAAAAACTTGATACTTTACGCAACGAATTTTTAGCGGAGTTTTTTAAAGTAAAAACTTCGCATATATGATAGTAAATGACAACTACTGAGAGACCAAGATTTAATGCAGATTTGGGTGTTGATTTTGCTCCAGAATACCGCCCAAGTGCTGTAGTAACAAGGAGAGCCTCAACTCCTTCTGATTTTGGCGCCTGGTTAGAAGTTTGTCAAAAATATTTTCCCGACACTGCCAGACTTACAGTAGACTATATTCAAGAACAAGCAAGAGATTCCCGTCAAGTTCAGTCACAGTTTTGGATGATGGAAGAGGAAGGTGCGCTCGTTGGGATTCGTTGGACTGTCCATATTCCTGGAAGCTCTGTTGCTTCTGGAATATACGGTGTTGTAGAGGAGGCATATCGCGGAGGAGGCAGATACCCGCGTTTAATGCAAGAATCTGAAAGCTTTCTAATAGGTCGTGGAGCGAAAATTATTACCATTGAGTGTGCTGATCCATTTTCGCAGAGTGATTCGGTTGAGAAAAGAAAAGCCGTTGGCAGGATAAGATATTTTACCGATCATGGTTATTTCTTTGTAGACCCGTCAAGAGTACGTTATTACCGTCCTGACCCAAATCCCAATCGTCCCGATTTTGCTGAAACTGTACAAAGTGGGTTTGTCTTTGGTTTTAAACCTCTTGGTGACGCTAGCGAATTTTTGGACTTTAAACAGGGAACTCCAATTTTATACAAAAGCCGTTTTATGGGATTATATCTGGCCTTTGTCCACTTGGACACCGATGTTGACGTAGACACATTAAGAACTCACTTCAGGGCGGTTACAGCAGAGTTCGAAGAGGTAAGTCGCATAAATGCTCCGAATGTTCCACTATGGGATCCAGCTGTTGTTTCGCAATGAGCTCAAGAGTACGCCATTGGCAATATTGAGATTCTTACACATACATAACTTTGCTTTAATCAATCAATACTAAACTCTTATTGTGAAAGGAGGTGAGTAAAAAATGGGTGGAATGGATATGCAATCGAAAAAGGCAGCGATGGACCATTTGGACCACGTTAGCTATCCGGCAACCAAAGAAGAACTGGTAAAAGCATGTGACAACATGTCAGATGTGCCCGATGCGGACAAAAAGTGGTTTATGGACAATCTGCCTGGGGGTACATACCAAAATTCAGGAGATGTCAGAGCTGCGCTTAGGATGTAAGTTTCTTGCGCACGTTTAATAGAAATCTGTACCAATAGGATGTATGATATGTTTGGGTACAGAAGGACGGGTGGTGAAATTGGCAGACACGCAGCGTTCAGGGCGCTGTGAGCTTAAAAACTCGTGCGGGTTCAACTCCCGCTCCGTCCACCAAAAAAATCCTCAAATCAGCTCCTTTGTGGTAAAATACACTCAAGACTTGCCGGGATGTTGAAATTGGCAGACAAGCACGCTTGAGGTGCGTGTGGAGAAATCCGTGGAGGTTCGAGTCCTCTTCCCGGCACCAAAACTAACTTTGTCGGAATTGACTGCTCCGCGCGGCGAGTACGCCGCGCTCCGCAGGGCAAAATCCGCT
>MHBW01000031.1 GCA_001816385.1 Candidatus Blackburnbacteria bacterium RIFCSPHIGHO2_01_FULL_43_15b | reverse complement strand
ATTGTGGGATATTCTGAAAATAGCGCGAACCCATTTTGAGAAAAATTCCTGACCGCTCCGCTCGGGTGCGGCGGAAGGAGGGGGTTGGGGGGAAGGAATTTTTGTCCGCCCTCGCTTTCCGCCGCCGAATTTCGTATTTCGCCTTGCGAAATACGCCGCCAAGAAATTTGTTTGATCATTTTCATTTTATTTGGTAGTATAACAATAAGGGTAATAACCTTATATACTAAAATACTACCAAAACTTTATTTATATGACAAGTGGAAAAACAATCAGCGAAAACATTAAGAAATTGCGGGCGAAACTCGGCTTAACGCAAGACGATTTGGCGAAGAAAGCGGATATTAAATACACAACGCTTATGAAGGTTGAAAGTGGCACAGTTAATAAGCCAAGTGTTCAAACTATGGCAAAAATCGCTAAAGCACTTCGAGTTTCAATAGAAAATTTAATAAATTAATTTCCAAAACTATGAACACGATTTTAGTAGATGTGGGGTCGTCAACTATAAAAGTATACAAAAATACCAAACAAGATGTCGAAATTCTGTTTCAGAAGAGTATTCCTTTTAAGGATGGCTTTGATCCAGAGGGCGGTATTTCTTCTGTGGCAAAAAAAGAACTTTTTGAGATTATTGATTCTGTAAAAGATAAAAACAAAAATTCAAAAATCAAAATTTTCGCCACTGGTATTTTTAGAAAGCTTGTCAAAAGTACGAAGGTTACTTTTATTGATGAATTTTTCGGACGAACTGGCTTATACTTTAATATCATAGATCAAGACATAGAAAACTTTTACCTAGAAATGGCTTTGGTTGGAAAATGTCCGCTTAATGAGCCGGTGTTGCTAGTTAATATCGGTGGAGGTTCTATGGAGTTAGTTGTAATGTACGGTCGCGAGGCAATAGAAATGAAAAATGTAGACCTTGGAGTCGGTACGGTAAATACTCAATTTTCAAAAATAAACGAGCCAATAGCTGGAATCTCGCTGAATGAAATAATTGACTATGTAAGCAATCGACTTCCAAGTTTGGATAATAAGGTCAGATATGCTTTTTATACTGGCGGCGAATTGAATTACATGCAAATAACTGGCTATGTTTTAGAAACCAATAAATTATTTTCTGACGATGACCACCCCTCGGTTATATCAGTGGATAATTTCTCAAAGCGCAATAATGATATTTTTGAAAAATTGACATTGAGCGAACTTGAGTCATTGATGTCGGAAAATCCAAAATGGATGCATGGTGCAAGAGGTTGTTCAGCAATCGCTCAAGCTGTTTTTCAAAAATATCTTATCCAATCTGTTATCCCATCTAACTCTAACCTTATCAATGGCGTTGCAAGACAAGAATTTAGGTATGTTACTATCAGCGGAAGTTTCAGAAAACATCTTGATTACATACTAAAGATTAAAGAAAAAATTGAATCGGAAGGCTCTAAAGTTCTCAGTCCGAGGTTCACTGAACCAAAAAATCCTGGTGAAAAATTTGTTGTTTTTACCGGCGAAGAAGGACTAACCCCACTTGAATTGGAACGGCATCATTTGGATTCTATATTAAAATCAGATGCTTTGATTGTTTGTGATCCTGAAGGATATGTCGGCGCTTCTGCACTTATAGAAATAGGATTTGCTAACTCTTTAAGCAAAAGGATTATATTTGTAGAGAAACCAGAAGAATTTATGCTCAACACATTGCCAGCGGAGATTGGTTTGGTATAGTTGTGATTATATACTAACTGAATTCGGCGGCGGAAAGCGAGGGCGGACAAAAATTCCTTCCCCCCAACCCCCTCCCTTTTTGCCCGCCCGAGCATTCAACGTTCGTCGGTTTGGCTTTTCAGAGCTAAAGGCCAGTCGCGGCGAGAGTGTTTATCTTGTCGAAACACCAGATAGTTACCTGGCTCACGTCGAGGAGGGGCCCGGCACAAAAAATCTCGTCAAGGCCTTGAGTACAAAACACTCGGCGTTCGGTAAACTCACCCATGGGTCTAAGGGCACCCAGCCAGCCAACAACTGGTAAAACCCTTTTTTATTTTAAAGGAATTGAGAAAATTTTGTTGTTAACAAGAAGAAAAATCTTTCTATCCGCCTGGGAAACTACCATTCCACCGGCTTGCCTGGCCTCGTCAACTACATATTCAAATTTGTAACTGCCGGTTTTATCAAGCTCTACAACACGTCCAATCCCTTTATCCAACACATATAAAGAATCCAAAGAAGGATCGGTGTAAATAGATGTAGCGTCTCCAAAAGCGCGGGACAGTTCAGAAACTCGGAAACTGTCTTTTACTTCCCTAACGTACTTAGCAATCGTTCCACCATTGCCCAAAACATAGACTGAACCATCAATGGCCCAAGCCCTGGCATTTCCTACTAAATCTGAAGATCCACTTTTTAGCCATTCCTGTTTGCTGCCAAACCCTGAAGTAATTCCGGGATACTTCCAAATTACGCCGCCTTTTTCTAGCAAATATAAATTTGAACCAAACGCAGCAAGTTTAACCGGAGAAGTCCACTGGCTGTCTGTGGGAATAATAACCTTGCCCCCCAACTTATCGACCTCTGAAATTCCATCTGTGCCTAAAACATATGTTTTCCCGTCAGCCGTTGAAACAGATAAAGGTCCGGCAGCTTTACCCGAAACCGCTGTTTCTTTGCTTTTACTGCCTACAAACACAACACGCTCGCCTTTTGTATCCAATACTGCCATTGTTCCATTACTAAATGAAAGGTCAGAGGCGTTTATATCTGACTTGAATATGGCTAAGTCGGAAAAAGGGCTGGCAGGAATATGGGACTGTCCCAAAATATCCGACTCCTGAGAATCAAGACTGGTCTTTAGCTGATCCAATTCCGGATCGGTAACCCCTTCTTCTTTTAGTGAGGTTAAAATTGCTTTAGCCTGGGTAAAAGAATCTCTTGCCGCAAGAATGTTTGAACCTTTCAGCGACACTGCATCGTTATAAAGAACTTGAGCGCGACTTAAGCGATCCTGATAGGATGCTTTGTAATCAAGTACTCCTTTCTGTTTTATCCCAAAAAAGATACTGACGCTTAGTAAAACCAAAAGCATTACCCCGATAAAAAATGCAGTTCTTCTTGAAGCTCCGGGCATATTGGGTGTGAATTCGCGCTCCGGCAATTTGTAAGCTAGTTTAACCAGAAGTCTTTTAAAAACGTTTGGTCTTGTAAATTCTGGCTGCACCTCCTTAACTGGAGCCGGTACAATTTTTGCCTTGATAATTACACCTCCGGCTTTGGGGTCGTCACTTCTGTGGATCAGAGGACTTATCGCATCTCCAACCTCATCAACCGTACTTTTGTCTTTAAGTATTTCTTCCAGGCTCCCCTCGCTGGCTCTCTTGAAAAATTCAGCCGTACCCAGCAAGAATAAATCCCCGAAATCCAATCTTCCTGAAAAATTATCAGAACTTAATCGGTATGGCTTCTGGTCTCTGATAGCCCAAATTTCAGACAATCCTTTTTTGGCAAAATATATGTAGTCTCCCAAAACCACACAGGCAGCCACTTCCGGATTGTTTGCGCTGAAAGTTGAATACAGTCTTTCAACAATAGAGGGTAAATGCTGGGCCAGGTTTTCTGAGGATGCGCATTCTGCTTGCAGTAAAGAAAGGGCTTCGTGACCTTTTTCCGTAGCAGACGCAGCCTCTTGTTCTTCACCTGCTTCTAAAGAGATTAAAGCCACAAAACTATTTTGTTCGTAAATTTGCGTCCATGCACGCCGAGTAGAGTTTAGAAGAATCTTGGCAGTGAGAACGGGCATATGTTTTTTCTACAGCAGAACAAAGGCAAGAACTAATACTGCCACCGCAAAAATAAAATGAGCCCAGGATAACGTGCGCACTAGACTTTCAAGGCCAATTTCTAGAGTTTTGGTCATAAGATATGTTTGTTTTACTGTAACCGCAGCAAAAACAACATATACAAAAAATGCGACAAGGTAAAAAACTTTTACTAAAAGCCAAATTGATGCTAATTCAAATATCATATATTCCCCTTGTTGCGCTGCAAATCTTGCAAGATGTTTGTTACTTGTGCCGGATTGGGAACATTTTCAAAGTTAAAATTGGGAAGGGCTCCAGCAGTTTGGATTTCGACATTGCCAAAGTGAAAAAACGTCCCAAGCAAACCTCCCACTTTATAAGTTATTTCCTGAATGTTATCTAAGCGGGCGTCGGAAATCTCCCGGTAAATAAGAGTGTAAAAGTCGACGTCTACTATTCTTCTGTTTGTGATTATATTTACGTTAAAAAACCAAGTGAGAGCGCCCTGAATAAAGACAGCTGTTGTAAACAGATACCAGAGCACAACTGTCACCAACTGGAATCTTCCTGGCAATATGGATAACTCTGGAAAAAAATTTAGAAGGGTGGGGGCAAGGGCGAGAGAAATAACTAACAGAATCCAAGGGAGGTTGGTTATCGGATGGCGACGAAGCAATAGAATGACTTGCTCGTCATCATCCTGGTTCTCGAACTTCGCTTTTTTAGGAAGATAAAAAAATGCAGACAAAGGGTTGCCTCCTTTTTTTGCTGCATTTCCGTTTGTACTCTTTTGTTCAGAAACGTAAAGATCAGGCATAGGTTTGTGTTATTCTACACCACTACAAGCCTTCGGTACAATTAGCGCCTCTCGATATTGAAAAGCGGTCCGACGATTTGAATATTTCCAGGCGCGCGCAAGTTGAAGAACGTCTTAAACTCATCTCCCGAGAAAGTATCGGATCCGGCATCCCCTGAAACAGAAACAGAGTTTGTTTTACCCATACCAGTATCCCAATCAGAAACTGAAACGCTGCTTATGGAATTGTAGGGAGTAGTTCCCCGCGAGGAAAGCTCCCGCTTAACCCTTCCTTGGTCCCAAGTGTCGCTGTCTGATTTGTCAGGTTGAGAAAGATGGGATTGTGTCCCAGAATCGGCTTTGGACAATTTTAAACTGTTTACGATATCTGCCACTTCATCACCTTTTAGCCAGGCACTCTTGTTGTATTCTTTCCTGAAACCCTGAGCGGCATAAAAACAGGGTGAATCCTTGTCGTAGGATAAATTATTAAGATCACCGAAACTGCCCACGTCGCCTGATGTGTCCCGCATTCTCTTAGTCCAGGAAGTTGGAGACCATCCAATATCTGCCGAGGCAAGCTCATACCCACCAAAAGTTGAAGCATACCAGGCTGTAATCGGCGAACCTCCCGAGCTTAGAACCTCTCCCTCTGTTGCTTTTACTGCCTGCTCCCAGTTTCCCCCGCGGTTTGAACCTTTATAAACCTGGCAGGCCTGAGTGGTACAAATAGATTTGGCTCCCCCGTTTGTATACGACCAGGCGTAAGAACGAGCCGCCACAGCCTGGGCTTTCAAAGCCTCCAAAGGCCAGTCGCCAGGCATTTCGGCAATGCCCAAAAGATAAGTTTCCATCACCAGATTGCCATAGCCATTAACCGAGAGAGTGATGTTTTCTTTTTTGTCCAAGCTCACTCCCTGATAGTAGGCATTTAAAATATCTCGATAGTTTTGTCCAGCTTTTGCCCTTCCATAGGCTCCATATTGGTTTAAACCAACACGGTGCGGAATGCCATATGTATAGAAAGCAAAGCCTGGTGAAAATCCCGGGTCAATTTTTCTGTCATCCGTACACAACAAAGGACCGGCGCCTAAAGAGGTTGGCAGATGAAGACTGGCCAACTTTGCCGCAATTAAGTTTTTCTGCTTTTGGGTTAAACCTTGGATATATTTTTCAACCTTAGCCACTTCCCCTGCCAAAAAGTCCGCGTTTTTATTTAAAGAACTTTGGGCAGTTTGTAGAGAACTTCGGTTTTTGGTTAAGGTTTGTTTGTCGTTTTCAAGATCATTAATATCCTGGGCAATTTTTACAATATCCTGCTGATCTTGAGCGATGACTCTTGAGCGAATGGCTATTTGCTGCAAAAGATCTGTGGCTGTATCGGCCAGCAAAAAGGGGGCCAGGGGGTCTTGTTGGCGCAAAACCATATAATGGCGTTTAGTTTTTTCTTCAAACAACTGCTGTCGAACCGCCAGACTTGCCTCACGATCTTCTAAATTTTTTTCAACCGTATCCAGCTGGCGTGAAAGGCTGTTTATTTTGGCATTTAAACTGCTTAATTTTACACGAAGACTGGCCAGTTCTGCTTTGTTTTTGTCATGGGCCGGCTTTATTTGGTCAATTTCTCTTTGAATCTGGTCAATTTGACATTGAAAAGACTCGGCGTTGTTAGCATTAGCGCAATCGGCGTAGACGAAAAACGAAAAACGAAAAACGAAAGAAACGAACGCCGAAAAGAAAATTCCCAAAAGCAAGAAGTGTTTGCCGTATACCGTATGCCGTTTTGCCTTCTTGAACATTACCATTAGTATACCAGCAGCGATCTTAAGTACACGTTGGAAATTACATGTTTTTGAGGAGATCTTCAACTGTGACTCCCGATTGTTTCAAAATTGCTTTGAGCGTTCCTTGTGGAATTGGTTTTGTGTGAATTGCTACTTGAGTCCACCGGCCGTCTGGACAAGTCATTCTTATATGACTTCCTTTCCCGCTTTCTTTTTTAAAACCCAGTCTCCCAAGGATCTTAACCAATTCTTTACCTTTAATATTCCTGGGAAGTTTGCTCAAGGTTAGACTATTTGGATTTTTAACTTTTGTTGAAAAGTAACTTTTGCTGAAGCTATTATCTGTTGTTCAATGTTATCTACCGGAACACCCTCGCCCTTACTCGCCAAGGTTTCAATAGCTAATTCAATACCGTCTTGTATGCTTGATAAAGCCTCGTCCACAGTATCGCCATAGTCAGCTACACCCAGTGTTGGACAATGGGCATTATAAACCAGATCGCCACTTGGATACTTTTCAGGCTCTATAATAACTCGATAGTTTAAAATTGTTTTCTCCATGGCTGCATTGTATCACGAAACAACAAGCCAAACTCGCGAGAAACGGGTCTATTGTGCTACACTTTGCACAAACCTCTAGAAAAAGAGGGTTTGTTTGTATGAAAAAAATATTTTTTTTAATTTCGGTTGCACTCCTTGCACCAGCCACCATTGTTCCTCGCCCAGCTTATGCATTTGATCGTTGCTCGGTAACCACCAACCCTAAAACACTTTACGCTGACAGACCAGCCAAATTCACCGTCTCCGGATACAAATTTAACCCTACTCAAGACTATAGCATTTACTTTGTTCGTGGGGGTAATTGGTATTTACTTAAACTGAATGCTCGTGACAGCTCAATGCCCCTGACCCCCAAAGTAGAAGGTAGCGACCTCACTTTTAGTGTTGGTGGGGAGGGAAATGAAACATCAGTAGGAGATAAGCAAATTAAGATAACTAAAGCTAATAGTGAGAGTGAAGAGGTTTGTCGAATTGATTATAAGGTATATCCGTCATATGAGGGATGCCGAGTCGACCAAACCCCTAAGCAGCCAGGAGTAGACCAGCAGGTTAACTTTGTTTTCTCAAATTTTTCTCAACTTACAGATATCGCTGTAGCTAGGTTCGGTTTATTCTCAGAAATTTCTCCTGACAAAGGCCAAATAATCAGTGGTGGCCAAAAGGGTGATACATATGAGGCGACCGCCGGCAATTTCCAATCAGACGGTCAATACACCATTGTAGTTAAAGCACGCAGAACAGATGATATTAGTGCGGAGGTTCTTTGCTCTCGTGAGTTTAGTGTTGGCAAAACAAGAGGAGATCAAAGCACCTTTACTTACAAACCTGGAGAGGAGTCTCCGCCGACCTCAGCATTCGAACCTACTTGGTGCGACTCAAGCAAAACAAGTTTGCAAACAGCCCTAGGATGCATACCCATACGAGACACCAATCAATTCGTTGGGTGGTTTCTGAAGTGGGCCTTGGGAATAGCTGGAGGGGTTGCATTTTTGTTAATAATCTTCGCAGGATTCCAAATTATGAGCTCAACAGGCAACCCGGATAAAATTCAAGGTGGGAAGGAGCTCCTAAACGCAGCGATATCCGGTTTAATTTTGATAATTTTTTCCGTCTTCTTGTTAAAATTAATTGGAGTAGATATATTAGGATTACCAGGATTCGGGTAGATCTCGTTTCAAAACCTACCTCTTGCTGTCATTCCGTGCCTGACACGGAATCTATGTAGATACTGAATCAAGTTCAGTATGACGGGGAGAAGTTGTGTTTTAACAAGATAGCAAGTTAATAATTTTCTTATGGCAGCAATAGATTTTGGAGTTTTACAGCAAAATTTAAACGAGACGGGCTATAACCAAAACCTGAATACTTTGGGCGGCATCGTCAGCGCTTTTGTACCTTATGTTTTTGGTCTGGCTGGTATAGTTTTGTTTCTTTACTTCATCTGGGGAGGGTTTGGAATCATGATGTCCCATGGTGATCCAAAAGCCACCGCCGCCGGAAAAGACAGGATAACCCGAGCAGTCATTGGTTTTGTAATTATTTTCGCCGCTTTTTGGATAGTGCAAATACTTGGACTGATATTAGGAATTAGCCAGTTTAGAAACCTGTTCTAATCGGTAACTCGTAAGCTCGCGACTCACTAGGAAGATCGTCAAGTCGCAATTGTTCAAAGAACTCGACCTGTGTTAAAATCCACCCACCTGGTATATGGCAAAAATCGCAAATAACTCTTCCACTGGTGTTCCTAATCATGTGGCAATAATTATGGACGGCAACCGCCGTTGGGCTGCCAAACACGGTGTTGGCGCAATTGATGGTCACAGGGTCGCTGCTGAAAAAACCATCAAGCCGATTGTCGAACATGCTATAAAGCGCGGACTCGGATATTTAACTTTTTGGGCATTTTCTACAGAAAATCAAAAACGGGATACTTACGAGCTTCAAGGACTTTTTAAAATCTTCCGGGACGCGTTAAAAACTAACCTTTTAGAGCTTGCAGAATTGGGAGTACGGGTAAAAATAATCGGCAACATTGATTGGTTTCCGGAAGATATTGCAACTCTAGCCAAAAAGATTGTTGAAAAAACCAGAGATAACAAAAAGATAACCGTTTCTTTTGCCCTCAACTACGGAGGGCGCGATGAACTTTTGCGGGCTATCTCCCGTCTCTTGGACAAAGTCCAAACACATCAGCGCTCTGCAGAAACCCCCATAACTGAGGAAGAATTTTCAGGTTATTTGGATACCGCCGGCATACCCGACCCGGATTTAATAATCAGAACCGGCGGAGACAAAAGGCTTTCCGGGTATTTCCCCTGGCAGGCGGTTTATGCAGAACTTTACTTTACAAAAACTCTCTGGCCTGACTTTAACCCAAAGAAATTAGATCTGGCGCTTGCCAATTTTGCAAAAAGATCAAGACGGTTTGGGAAAGGGAAATTTACTGATTACGTTAAAAAGGCAACACGACTTGTCACCCGCGGATAACCCCACAATCCCGTGTCACACTGAGCAGATTCGACAAACTCACCGTAAACTCCGCGAACGAGTCGAGAGATTCTTCGGCTACGCCTCAGAATGACAGGGTAATTGCAAAGCTACGCTTCTGCCTGATACACTTAGAACTGTGAAAATAATAAAAAGTAACTCGTCAACTCGTAACGTGGTAGCTAGTTTCGCAAAATACACAATTACAACCCTCCTTACTCTAGTCGCTAGTCACAAGTTACTAGTCACCTCTGCCTTAGCTGTCGATATTGGCAAAGAATATAACTCTCCTGTTAAGGAATTAGCCAATATTGGAGGTTTGGTCTCAGCCGTAGCCGGGAATCTTTATCTTATCGCCGGCGTTATAGTCTTCATCTTTTTCCTGTGGGGCGGGTTTGAATATATCCGTGGCGCAGGCTCTGATGACAGGGATGCCATTGGCCGTGGGAAGAAGGTTATTTTCTCGGCAATTACCGGTTTCTTGATTATCTTCGTCTCATATTGGATAATTCAACTTATTGAAGCGTTGACCAATATTAAAATATTTTAATATGAAAAATCTCATCTTTGCTTTGACCCTTTTTTTATCACTTGTCTTTTTTAGTGCATCTCCAGCTTCTGCTCAAGCAGGCAAAACTTTCGACAGTGAGGCTGAGTGTCGAATGTCTAGATGTCCAGGTGCCTGTAATAATATAACTGTAGGCGACCAACCCACCTTTGTTTGTTACACCTCCACTGGCGGATCAGGAGCTTTGTTTGGTAAAATTACCCCCCCCGCCAGAGTTGCTCCTGAAGTTTCTGGTTTGGGAAATCTGATAAGCGCAATTTTAAGACTTTTAGTCATTGCTGGTGGAGTTTGGGCCTTGTTTAACTTTATAATTGCTGGGTATCAATTTATTCAAGCGGGAGGAGATGCAAAAGCAGTCGGTGCTGCCTGGGCAAGAATTTGGCAAAGCCTGGTAGGTGTAGTTATAATCGCTGCGTCCTTCCTGTTTGCAGCAATCATTGGACAAATATTCTTTGGAGATGCAACGGCTATACTTAAACCGCAGTTAATAACTCCCTAATGGGTTAAATTCGACAAATATGACAAATTCGACAAATTTAGTAGCAGAAAGTTTGGGGGAAATTAAGGGCTTTGGTCCTTTGGGTGACCCTACCAGCCTCACGGAGGGTGCAGGGGGTCTTTTGGAAAAGCTGTTGTCCAACATTATTGGGTTTATGACTGTTGGGGCAATCTTGTGGTTTATTGTCCAAATTGTTATTGGTGGTTATAGCCTAATGACCGCAGGCGGAGATCCCAAAGGTGCAGCAGACGCAAGGCAGGGAATTACAAATGCTGTTATTGGTTTAGTGGTTGTTTTTATCGCTTTAGTGTTTATATCTGTAATCGGTTTTTTGATGGGCATCGATATTTTGAAAATTGACGATTTCATTAACAATTTGAGCATTAAATGACAAACACAAAATTATGTATTTAGCAGACGTTTCAAATCCATTATTGCCTTCCAAGTTAAATCCCACCTCTGGGTTAGCAGGAGTTAGCGGTTTCAGTGCCGTTATAGCAGTTATTCTTAAAACTTTCTTTGTCGTCGGGTTTGTGCTTTTTATTGTTTACTTTTTAATAGGAGGGCTTCAGTGGATTACATCAACAGGAGACGCAAAGGCCCTCGAAAAGGCCCGCAACAGCATAGTTCATGCGCTTCTTGGGGTTGTCGTTATGCTTTCTCTTTTTGCAATCTTGAAGCTTATCGAAGCTGTCTTTGGCGTCAACATTTTACAAATTGATCTTGGCGCGATTAAAATATAAGCACACATACGGCGAGGGGGTGAAAACATGACAAAACAAACTTTAAATTCTCTTTGGACTTCTAGCTTAGCTTTGGCGTTGTCCGCTACACCTGTAGCAGCAGCTGGCGAAGCAAAAATTAATATAGGTACAGGTGCTCCATCCACAACTGTTGCCGAACTGACAATTGGAGCAATCGTCTCAACAGCTATCAAAATTTTAGTCGTTGTTGCAGCCGTTTTGTTCTTCTTCTGGTTGGTATTAGGTGGTATTAAATGGATCACCTCAGGTGGAGATAAAAACAAAACCGAAGAAGCTCGCCAACAAATAACGTCAGCTTTGGTTGGTTTGGTTGTAGTCTTTTCGGCTTGGGCAATTGCTCAACTTATAAAGATATTGTTCGACGTCGACTTGTTCAATCTTACGATTAGCAGAGTTGGTGTCTGACAGCAAAAGTGATAGGGATTGGTGATAGTGGTTAGTATCTATCCTAATCCCTTTCGCATTTTGCCCCATCGCTGCTTTTCTGATACACTTGCAATATGGCAAGCTGGTTGGGAACTGCATGTGTTGGCACAAAGATAAGCGACACAGTTGATGCGTCGGATGTCGCAACAATTGCTGGTTTGGAGTGCGCTTTTGGGAACGTCGTTGATGTCGTTTTGGCTCTTTCCGGTGTGGTAGTTTTCGTTACGTTTTTGATAGGAGGTTTTAAATATCTAACCTCAGGATCTGATCCAAAGGCAGTAGAATCAGCAAAACATACTCTAACAGCAGCCATTGCGGGGCTAGTTGTTTTGGTTTTGGCATTTGCGGTTTTATTGGTTATTCAAGCTGTAACAGGAGTGCAGGTAACTCAATTTAAGGTAACGACTCCATAGGAATGGAGTAATTTCTAATTTTCAATTTACAATTTTCAATCAATTATCAAATTACAATTTTTAAATTAGAAACTCTTCATGATCCGCTTCTTATCATTCTTATCACTCCTACCCTTCTTTTTGATTCTATTCACACAAACCACGCACGCTGCTGATACTACTCCCGATTCTTACGGAACCGAAAAGGGCCAGCAGCTATTTAGCCCTGAAAACGCCCAGAAATTAATTCCTTACAAAGGAGATTCTCCAACCATTGCTGACTTCGGAAAATCTGCGGAGTTTTTCCGTGACTCAACCAATGCCTATGCTCCCACACCCTCTCCCCAAGCACAATTTGAAAACTTCTTTAATGCCCTCAGGGGTCTGTTTGATGAAGTTTTCGCCAGGCTTTTTTCTGGCGGCATACCTTTCTTTGGGACTATTTACACCAATGGAACAAATGCTCCTAAGCTGACCGAAACAGAAGAAACAAAGAACGAGTTTAACCGCGGAGTTGACGAATATATCGACTCACTAAACCCATTCAACGCTAATCCCTTCAGAATAACCTCAGGAATCGCCTCAGCCTTCAATATGCAATCCGAAAATCTTAAGGGAATCATAAATAGTGCAGCCGAAGCAACTGAAGTTCCAGCCCCTCTTTTATTGGCTATCTCCCAAACCGAAGCCCCGGGAGCTTTTAGCTACACAGATGAGGACGTGAAGTTTTTTAGCACGGACAATTGGTGGGCTGGTTCGCCATACGACACCCTCAAAAAGGGGTATTGCTACAATACCTGTTCTGATCCGTCATTGGGTTGTCCAAACAACGACGTCCGTGGAGCAACACAATTCGAGGCCGCCACATGGAGAAGTTTAATAAACGATAACGCCTCTCGTGGTTTAGTAGGTATCCAAAGCGTGTTGCAATCAAAATTTGGATTGAACAAGACCATCACTGCCGACGATCGGTGTAATGTGGCTGCAGCTTTTGTTGGCACAGCTGTTAAAATAAAAAGGGACGCCGGAGCAACACCAGCTTGGGACGAGCCAACTATAAGAAAGGTTGCTGGGGCCTACTGTGGAACATGCAACCCAAGTCGTGCGTGTGGGCCTGATTACTGTGGAACCGTATGGAGGCTTTTTAAGTCATATTCTTCCCAATCACAATGAAATACCTTACTGCCATGGGCCAGTTTTTTACCAGGAGTAAAAAAAGAATTGCTGTCTTGTTGATTGTTATCTTGTTAGCAGCAGGCTATGTGTTTACCAGCAACAACCAGGCTCCCGCTACACAAACCACCTCACCTCTTCCAACACCAACCAAAGCCCTAACCATACAGGAACAAAACGCTTTACAGCAAAACAAGCAGCGTTTAATTTCTCAACTGCCCTTCAGTTCGGAGCAATTCACAGTCCAGTACTTCCCTGACCAGGACTATTTCTTAATCTCTATTCAGAGGCAGCCATACGAAAATAATAAAGCCTTAGCGGAAAGTTGGATGAGACAAAATGGAGTTGATCCAGGGTATGTAACAATCCAATGGAGCGCCGTCCGCGGCGCCGGCCCCAGACAATAACCAGTTTTCGTCCGCGGCTTCGCTCCCTAACGAAGAGGAACCAGTCTCACTTCAAGCTTGGCATTGAGTGCCCTTGCAACTTTTTCTAAAGTTTTGTGGGTATAGCCTGTATAGTCCGCTGCTTCAATCCGAGCAATGTTGGATTGAGTAGTTCCAACCAATTTTGCCAACTGCGTTTGAGTAAGACCCGCTTTTTTGCGAAGATCATAAATCTGAAGAGCAATATCCCAAGCAGCCCCTGCTTGGTCAAGCTCGTACTGAAAAGCAGGATCCTCCTTGAGAATTTTTTCTATTGTTCTATCAAGATCGTCTTTTTTTCTTTTCATTTTCCTCCTTGTGATAAACTCTACTTCTAAGTTCAAGTTGTCCTGGTAGTAACTAATTTCAAATTCCATAGTGATTATATCAAAGTTGATATAAATGTCAAGAAATGCAATTAATTTTTGAGGTGGTTTTTTGACAAGTTACTTAGTATGGTATATGCTTGTTTTTAGGCTAAACCATATTAAGTATATGTCGTACTTATCCAAAATATTGATTGATAGAATAGAAAGCAAACTAAAAATTCTTCAGAAACTAAGGCCTTTGCCCCCTTCTGCCGTAAAAAAACTCCAAGAACAGTTTGAAATTGAAATGACTTACAACTCAAACGCCATCGAGGGAAACAGCCTTACTCTAAAAGAAACTTATCTTGTTATCCAAGAAGGTTTAACTATAAAAGGAAAACCCCTTAAAGACCATCTAGAAGCAAAAGATCATCATGAGGCTTTGGAATTTTTGCATGAGACCGTCGAACACGGCTCGCAACCAACCCTCTCTGAGCACTTAATACGAACGCTCCATCAAATCGTTATGAAGAAAACCGATGAAGAGTATGCAGGAAAATATAGGAATAGCAATGTTTTTATAGGAGGAGCCGATCATGTTCCTCCCGACGCGCTTCTCGTACCGAAACAGATGCCTGATCTTATTCGTTGGTTTTCCAAAAACATAAAGCGCCTTCACCCAATAGAACTTGCAGCTCTGTTGCACCACAAACTCGTTTACATACATCCATTTTTTGACGGAAACGGCCGGACAGCACGATTAGTTATGAATATTATACTGATGAAGGCCGGATATCCGTTGGTTATTATACTGAAAAACGATAGAAAAAAATACTATCGAGCTTTAAGCCAAGCAGATAGCGGAAAATATTCTCTTCTCGTTCAAGTTATTGCTCAAGCAGTAGAACGTTCTCTGAATATTTACTTAAAGACCCTTACACCAATAAACCAACGCAGGGAAAAGTTTGGTTCGCTTAGGCAGATGAGTAGAAAAGCTCCATATTCAACTAAATATTTAAACTTGTTAGCGCGAACTGGCAAGCTTGAAGCCCACAAGCAAGGCCGAAATTGGTTAACAAGCTATGAGGCAATTAGAAGATATATTGGCCAAAGAGAAAGAGCACGAAAATTTGTTAGTTTGAAAAAGTAAGGCTTTTTATGCTAAGATCGTATTAGAGTACAAAACGTAATCCATGAAACTCTTCAAGCCTGCTCGCAATCTCATTCGTATAGTTGCCCACCACCCAAAGTTTTTTGCATTTATTCTTTTCTGCGCTTTAGTCGCCGCCCCTGCTGCCTATGCTCAGTATTCACTTGATTCTCATCAGGAAGCGTTGGGAGCCGGAGGACAAAATCTTCAAAAATTTTCCGAACAGAATTTTGCTGGGTTTATTAACTCTGCAAACATAGCTTTGTCAGGCTGCGTAAAAGAAAACAACAACTGTCCAAATGAGCTTAAAACTGGAGCTATCCCCATCACAACAACAATGGTAGCCAGTTTATATGCTAACCCACCAGCATCAGGCGTAACTTACTTTGCGGACATTTTGCATCACATCAACCCAGTCCAACAAGCTTACGCTCAAACAACAGGAACTGGGTTTGGTGCCTTTTCGCCTATTCTACCCGTTTGGAAAGCTTTTCGTAACTTTGCTTATGCCTTTTTCGCGATTGTCTTTATTTTTATCGGTTTAGCAATTATGTTTAGAATGAAGCTCGACCCTCGGACAACACTTACTATCCAATCAGCTATTCCAAGAATTGTAATAGCTTTGCTTCTTGTTACTTTCTCTTACGCCATCGCGGGCCTTATGGTTGATTTGTTGTATGTCATGATTGCAATCGTGGCCTTAATTTTCGGTTCTATTCCCGAATATATATCTGCCCAAGACCTACAAACTGAATTTATCAATGGCGGCTTTTGGCAACTTACAGGGCGTTTATTCAGCACTGTGTTTGGCGCAAGAGACGGTGGTACTGGCGTTGGGGTTGCTGGATTAGTAGCAGGCGGCTTGGTAGCTGCTGGCTCACTTCTATTTTTGGGTATTACCGCATTAACTGCCTTGGGAATAGTGGGACTTGGAGTAGCAGTCGTAGTATTAGTACTCTCAATAATCGTTCTTTACCTACTCTTCAAATTGTTTTTTGAATTACTCAAAGCGTACATATTCATTATCTTGGGGGTTGTTTTTGGTCCCCTCCAAATAGCTATGGGTGTTATTCCCGGGTTGCCTGGAGCGGGAGACTGGTTTAAAAATCTCTTTATAAACATCCTAATTTTCCCCGCTGTAGCTTTTGTACTTATTTTAGGTCAAATTTTGATACGACATGCAGGTCAAAATCTGTGGATGCCACCCATGCTCGGGGGTACTTTAGTTTCTGGAGCAATACCTTTTCTTATTGGGTTGGGAATGCTAATGATTGCGCACCAAGTCCCCCAAGCCATTCGTAACGTCTTTGCCAGAAGACCTATGCAATTTGCCCCAGGAGAAGCAACAAATCTTATAAGGACACCTATCGCGTCTGGCGCAGAAGGGCAAGCGCGTGCCTCAACAAGTTTTACGGGCAGAGCTATCTGGGGAACTATAGCAGGCGCAACAAAACCAGGTAGGTAATTTTCTTGTCTATTGTTCGTCTTTTCGTGGAGGTTGGCCCGTAACTCTTCTCACCCAACTGTCGAAGGATTTAATTCCCCTAACTGGAGCCGTAGCCTGGTGCAAAATTTCTCGAGCCCCTTGTGTTTCTCTTTGTATACTTGATACTTTAGCTACTTGATCTGTGCGCTTTATTCTTGATGGGTCTACAATTCTTTTTACAGCCTCTTGGCTTATCTTTCGCTTTACTTGTGCAACTCCAGCATCCCTTTCAAAAGCTTTTTGTATTATTTCCAACCGTCGGCCATAATCAACATTTGCTCCACTTGGACCTTGGCCAGTGCGTGCACCCGCTACAGAGTCCATAACATCCAAAACAAGCTTGAGGTCCTCCCAGTCTCGTCTAATACGTTGCGCTTCTGTTCCTGTTGGGTCAAGAGGGTCAGGGGCTTCGAGGGCATTAGCAAAAGCTATCATCCCATCCTGTGCCGCAACCTCAGTAAGCATTCTTCCAGACACAGGGTCTTTAATTTTATCTATAAAAGGAGTCAAGTCTCCAGCTTCTATTAGATTTCCTTCTGTGTCTCTCTTTTCGGGCTTTAAATCTCCATTTGGGTTTCTCTCGTCATATAAGTATTTATTATACAAATCAAGGAATTTGCTATTTTCGTGCGGAAAGCCAAAATATCTAAATATTGTGTATGCTACTCGCACCACTCCCGGATCAGTATTAACTGCTCTCTGGACTGCCTCTAGATACTTATGAAGTTCGTCTCGCTTTAAATCTGCGTTTCTCTCCTTATCGTTTATTGGTTGTCCGTTGTAACCCTCAACTCTACGAACGTCAGAAAATTTATGACGTGTACCTACTAATATATTGTTATGACCCAGTCCTTCTATAACATCGTGCACCCCGGGTTCGGCAGCTATCTGATATCCTTGTAACCTTAATAATAAGGCCAAACATCTTCTTGTCTCCGAATCTATACGAAGCCACCTGGCAACTCCGTCAGGTGTTGGACCGTTTGTTTCTAGTGCTTGGGCAACATATTCAAGCCGGGAGCCCCGCATAACACGGTCTAGGTGTAGTAATGGAAGTAAACCCGCTGCTGCTGCTTCTGTAAAGCCGTCCTCTTTCGAAGACGCAATAACCGGCTCTAAAGCCTTATTAACAATCGGGTTATTACCAGTCTCCGCATAACCGCTTAACACTTCGTTTGAATGAACTCTTCGCATAACTGCACCCCTGCCAGCACCGGACAGTAAGGCATCAGGCAATCCATGGCTTCGAGCCCAACGTCGAGAAAAAGCTCTTGGTCGATCAACGCGTTCGTCTTCTGGGTCGTTCCAAACAATAAATCTCTCTTCGTTATAGGGGTCGTGCTCTCCCACACCCGCAGCCCTGGCTGCTTCGGCAGCAGCACGAGCTCTCTCAGTTTCTGCTTGTTGTTGTGTTAACCTTCGCAATTCCTCAGCCGCTTGGCGTTGGGCTTCTGCTGCCGCAAGCTGGGCTTCTCTTACTCTTTCCGCTCCTTCGTCTCTTGGCTCGGGTCGGGCTGGCTCGGGCGCAGAAGCAGCTTCACGCATATCCCACACCCACTCTTCTTGAGGCGGTGGAGCTTCACCTCTTATTGAATCTCTTATATCCTCAAGCGCGTTGGCTATATAAATTTCGACCATTCCCTGGTAGATTTGGCGAGAAAAATCTGGGTTATTTCTAAAACGACGCTCACTCCAAAGGTCGCTTTCTGCTTCGTGAGCCAATTTATCTCCTCGGGTGAGTTCGGTAACGTAATCTAGAGGTCTGGAAGTCTCTCTCAAACCAGCCAGCACACCCATTAACCTTTCATCAGCCAAAGCAAAAGCTCCTGCCCGGCGGGCATTTGCTCCCATCCTTTCCCTATCTTCTAAAATCTCGCCTCGCCTTAAAAAGTCGGGGCCTGCCGCCTGACCCAATACTTCTTTCTCGCTAATTCTCTCAAGCTCAAGCTGGCTTTGCTCAAACCAGGAAGTCGGCCGGTTAATTTCTGGAGTATATGGGAATAGTATTTCTGCCATGTCTTTTTAGACTAAATACAATTATATAGCAAAGAGTTGCTCCAGGCAAAAATTAGAGTTAGTATTAAAGTGAAACAAGCAATATGACAGAGCTTGCCCCACAATCAGAGTTTCAACAATCACAAATTGGTTCCTTTATTGTCCAACTTGAACACTCTCTGCGCTTAAGAGAAGTTGACACTCAGTATCCAGAAGAAGTCCGCAAAGCCATAAGTGATAAAGATTTTTGGTATGGAAAACGAGGATTTTGGACAAGGCGTTCTTCCACGCACTCCCCACCCGAAAGGACTCAAGAGCTGGTATGCTTTACACTTTCTGAAGAATCACAAAAACTAGGGTCAACCAGCACAGATGTCCAAAGCTTAAAAAGAATGCTCAACATTAGCAGTGAAAGCCCTACTTTAGATGATTTAAGAGCTGCCACCGGCGGAACCTCGGGAGGCGGAGAAAGAACAGCTGAACCGGCAAAAACAAAAGAAAAGCTGCCGCGTTTTAGAGATAGAGACGAGCAAATTGCTTACAGAACTTACCAAGAAGCCTGGAACCCCAACCCATTAATGGCAAACCGAGCCGATTATTGGTTTGAAAATGAACGGGCCAGGTTAAGAGCGCGCGGTGAAGCAGGACAAGCTTCTGAAAAAAGAGAAGCAAGGCCTCCATTGAGGTGGTTGTTGGACGAAATTAATGCGTCGCTGAGAGAAAGAGGTGCTGATCCAAACGATCGGGAACAAGTTGAAGCTCAAATAAGAAACGACGAATTTTGGCTGGGAACCCCTGAGAGCTTTTGGGAGAAACTGGCAACAGGTTCTGGACAAAAGCCTGAAGATTTCCAAGAGGAAAAATGCCGGGAAGTTTTGGAAGATATCCGAACAAGGAGAGGGGGGCATGATGATAGAGCCGAACTGCGTACCCTATTTGGACTACCCCCAGGTTACAAGTTTGATCTTTATGATTTAATTGACATAACAAATGGTTTTATCACCCACTCCCAACTTGTAGAACAAGAGGCTTCCCTGGGGCAGGACGAAGAAGTAGAAGTTGCCCCAGAAACACCATCGGCACCAGAAGTGGCGGCTGCAGAAGTAGCACCTATGCAGGATCTTTTGAAAGAAGAGGAAAGAAAGGATCAAACGCAGAGATGGCAACGATTTCGTGGCTCGCTTACCCCGTCATATAGCACTGAACCCGAAGCAACCGTGGTCGAAGAAGGAGCCGACGGAGACGAAGATTTAACTAATGGTCTTCGCGATGCGTTCCTAAAAGCGCAACAAAAACAATCTCGAGTAGACAAGGGAGGTGGAAAAGCGCGAAAGAGACAAAAAATAGACGCTCAAGTTCACCGCGCCCAAGAACTACAAGAAAAATGGCGAAATAGTGTGTAATGTCCACCACTTTTCAGATTCTAAAGTTTTCTTGGGCCAGTCTCATTGCTTGTTTTTGAAAAAATTTTTTGACGTTTTTCCATGAAACCCTTTCAATCATCTGGGGCATATCGTTATCTTCGGCACCGGCAAAATAGTCTAAACTTCGAATAATCATATACAGATGTTCTTCAAGAACGCCATACTTTTGGTTGTAAAAATCAAGCATTTGCTCCATTGAAAAGTCCCGAGCCAAAAAATATAAGTCTATAAAATCTCTCTTTGTCCCCCTTTCTTCAATTGCGTGGATTTTCATAGCCGCGATATCCTCTTTGCTGGCGATGTGAATTCCCCCAAATCCTGTAGGCTTGGCAATAAGCGGATATTGGCAACAGAAGATGCTAAATTTTGTACGCCCAATCTTGCCCAAAACTGTTCCCCAGGGGGTTAAATTTTTTGGAGGTAAAAAAATCTAAATCTATGGAAATTCTGTGGCCAAGGTGAAGGGCCAAAGCCGTACCGCCGGCAAGATATGCTTTTTTAATTTCAGGTATATCTGAAACTAGCTTGATAGCCCCCATTGTATCGGGGAGTGCGGCTTTTGCAAACATATCACTTTTTTTCTATCCAGCTTTAGATAATCAGTCCAAAAATTTGCAGTTACTTGAGAAATATCGCGAGTTGTATAAAGAACTTCTACAATTTCTTTTGTGTTGTAATTTCTTAATAACCATCTTAAAGCCCCCGTGTCAGCTCTATCTAAAACTCGCTTGAGAACGAAAAATCTGGATTTTTTAATATCCAGCTCATCAAACCTTACATCCCAAAAATAATCTCTTAAAAATCCAGGAAGTTTTGTGCTTTTAATCTTAGCTTTTGACATTCCTTAATTCTACCATAAATGCAAGTGTGAAAACAGCCTCGCTTGCAAAGAGTGTTTCATATGTTAACCTTGCATAGTCAGATAAAACAAAACTGCGCTCAAGACTATCAAATGGTGAAAAGATTGGAGGTAAAGAGAAACAAAGCATAAAGCAAAAAAACAAAAAGCAAATTATTTATGCTTAATGAATTATGTTTTATGTTTTGCGACTACGTCGCAAATGCCTTTAGAACAACATCCGGTACCACAAGAAATTTCCTCCTACGAGTTCCGCCTGGTAGGAGATATGACCTTAAAACAGTTTTTACAACTGGCCGGTGGTGTTGGAATTGCTTTTCTAATTTTCGTTACTCCCCTCCCAGCTTTAATTAAATGGCCGATTGTGGCTTTGGCTGCAATTTCAGGAGCGGCCCTGGCTTTTTTACCCATTGAAGAAAGGCCTTTATCTTTTTGGTTTTTCTCTTTTATTAAAGCAATTTATTCCCCAACACTTTATGCCTGGGAAAATGGGGCATCCGAAGATGTCTTTGCTGTTGATAGCGTAAGCGCGCCAACCGTTATTGCTCCCCAAGGCCAGGAAAAAGCCGAAGAGTATTTACACTCAGTTCCCCAAGCAGAGGTTGTAACCCGGCTCGAAGAATTGGAAAAAGGGTTCTTTAAAAAAGTTTTTGGGATGTTTCAACAATCTGCGCCACAACCTCCCGCTTCTATTGACCCTAACGCGCCACTTGCTCCTCCCCCACAGCCAATCAAGGTTGAGCATCAGCAAAAGGATTTTCCTCAACCTCAAACTAAAGTTGAATACAACACTGTCCCCTTGGCTCCGGTTTTTGGTACTGCCTTACCCTCAAACCGACAAGTTTCTCAGGCGCAGTTTGCGCTTCAGGCCGCACCACCCAATCCTCCCGTGCAACCTAATATTATTGTCGGCCAGGTGGTAACCAACAACGGCAAGATTGTCGAGTCAGCCATTCTTGAGATAAGAGAAGTTGGGGGGACTCCGGTAAGAGCTCTGCGCACCAACAAAATTGGTCATTTTATGACCGTTACCCCTATTAAAGACGGCGAGTATGAGATTTTAACCGAGAAAGATGACTTGGCTTTCGACCCAATCAAAATAACAGCCAGTAGTAGTATTATTCCACCGATTCTTATAAAGGCGAAGTGAGATAGTGATTATGAGTAACATTCAACCAATTAAAGCTTCTTCCCAACATCATATTATCGTTGCAGACATTGTTGATGACGTGGTATTAACCAAAGATGGCGGTGCTGCTGTGGTTTTGCGCTCCACAGCGCTTAACTTCTCACTTTTATCCGAAAAAGAACAGGAGGCGGTAACAATTTCTTACGCCGCGCTTCTTAACTCTTTGTCTTTTCCTATCCAAATCCTTGTCCGTTCTCAAAAGAAGGATATTACGCGCTACCTTGCATTTTTGGATACTCAGGAAAAACTCCAAACCAATCCGCAATTAAAAAATCTTATGGTCGTTTATAAAAATTTTGTCTCACAAATGGTCAAAAAGCGCAATGTTTTGGAAAAAGAGTTTTACATAGTTATACCTTTCTCGCCCCTTGAACTTGGTATCACTACAAGCAACTTTATCGATTTGTTTACTCCCTCGGTTAAGACTAAGAGGGCCAAAAATCTGCCTTATTCAAAAAGTTACATCATCAAAAAAACCAAAACGGTCCTTTATCCAAAACGCGATCACTTAATTCGCCAAGTAGGTCGCTTGGGAATTAAGATGGATCAGTTGGTGACCGAAGAGTTAGCCACATTGTTTTTCAAAATATATAAGCAAACATGATCAAACCTGTGTCCTCCAAATCCATTCAAGATATTATTGCCCCACAAAAAATTGAGGTTGATTTTAACCATATAAAAATTGATGACCGCTATTTTAGAACTCTTTTTGTGTCAGGTTACCCAAGATTCGTTTATCCCGGCTGGCTTGATCCCATTATCAACTTTGATCACTCTCTTGATATCTCCTTCTTTACCTATCCCGTTGCCGGCAAAACCGTGCTTGATGATTTGCGAAGAAAGATAACCGAGATGGAGGCAGAACTGTCCACAGATTTACAACGCGGCAAGGTGTTAAACCCGGCAACTCAAGCAAAACTTGAAGACGCCCACGATTTACAAGACCAATTGGTAAAAGGTGCGGAGCGCTTTTTCCAGTTCTCTTTTTACATCACCATCCCCGCTTCAAACTTAGAAGAGTTAAACAATATTACCGCCCAGGTTGAGTCCACCTTGGGGTCTTTGTTGGTTGTGGCTAAAAAAACTACCTTGCGCATGGAGGATGGATTTTTAACAAGCCTGCCATTGGGGGAAGACAGATTATCCATAACTCGCAACATGGATACTACTTCCCTATCAACAACTTTTCCTTTTTCTTCCGCCGAGCTTTCCTCAGACAGCGGAGTTTTGTACGGCATCAACGAAGATAATGATTCCTTGGTTATCTTTGACCGCTTTTCTCTTGAGAACTACAATTCAACCGTTTTCGCAACTTCTGGATCCGGCAAAAGCTACAGCGTGAAGTTAGAAGCACTGCGGTCTTTAATGCTTGGGACGGAAGTATTTATTATTGACCCCGAACAGGAATATAAAAAACTTGCCGAGGCGGTCGGCGGCGAGTTTATCTCTTTTTCCTTCAACTCACAGGCAAAAATAAATCCTTTTGACCTATCAAATATCATTGATCCTGAGGAAAATCAACTGGGTTTAAAAATCCTTTCCCTGCATTCTCTGTTTGGGGTAATCATGGGGACATTAAACCCATCCGAACAGGCAGTTTTGGACAGGGCTCTGATTGCCACATATAAAGCCAAAGGAATAACTCCTGATCCGGCAACCCAAACCAAGACTCCCCCTTTAATGGAAGATCTTTATAAAACACTTATTGGGATGGAGGATGCGGTTTCACGCTCTTTGGCCGATCGGGTCGAAAAATTTGTTAAGGGGTCTTTTGCTGGAATTTTTGACCAGCACACAAACATAAGTCTTAGAAATCCATTTACAGTTTTTTCTGTGCGTGATTTGGAAGAATCCTTGCGCCCCATTGCGATGTTTGTGGTTTTGGATTTTATCTGGACTCGCATTAAAGAAAACTTGAAAAAGCGCATTTTAATCGTTGATGAGGCGTGGCATATGATGCGCTACCCCGATACCGCGCAATTCCTCTTCTCTATTGCCAAGCGCTCGCGCAAATATTACTTAGGTTTAACCACCATAACCCAAGACGTTGAAGACTTTCTGTCCTTAGATATTGGTAAGGCAATAGTTACCAATTCAGCCTTAAAACTATTAATGAAACAGTCCCCCACGGCCATAGATAAAGTTGGTGAGGTTTTCAAACTTTCCCAAGGGGAAAAACAACTGTTATTATCCGCAGACGTGGGCGAAGGAATTTTCTTTGCCGGACCAAACCATGTCGCTATCCGTGTCGTGGCCTCAGACGAAGAACACAAACTAGTGACAACCAATCCGGCCGAGATACAACAAACTCCAGTGTCCAACTCCAACCCGGGTCCTATTCTTCGCGTCGAAGAAGCTCAGTAAATACGGTACAATACAAATATGGCTACAAAACCTGGTGGCTTTTTTGGCGTCTTCTCCAATATCATTTCTGAACTGCAACATCGCGTAAACCGAACTTTGTTTCGTTCTCAAAATCTCCCACATGGTGTGCCTCCACCTACGGTAATTCCACCAATCCTAAAAACCCAACAACACCCCCATTGGCCATCGCCCGACTCAGACAAGTTGGTTTACCAGCAAACCGAAACAGAATTTAAAGAGCCTGTCCCCACTACCCAACTTGAACAATGGCAAGCGCTTCTAAAACAAACACCAGCTGGTGGGAAAAATCCAAAAACCCAAACTGAAGTTTCATTTATACCTATATCCCACCCAATAAGACCTGCGACAACACCCACCCAACAACCTCGTAAGTCACCAATAAGCCAAGAACAATACCTTTTGGCGCTAGTTACCCGTCCCAAAAGCTGGCAGGATCGACTTGCCGATGGATTAAAAGATGCCATTCCCTTTTTCCCAAGGTCGCGTACTTCCGATCAAAGACTGGAAGACGCCATAAACCAACTTCTTGCCCAAAACCCCGAGTTTGCTAATTCCGAGGCAGTTAGAGTATTACATGGCTCTAGAAAAGGAATCATCGAAGAGGTCGAAACACTAACCGGTCAAGTAAAGAATGTCCGCATTGTACCTCCAAAAAGCTATGATTACGAACAACCCCGGGTAGGTTATCCGGAACATGTTTTTAATTTAAATATCAGCCCCTCCTCAAATATTGTTCGCATCGCCCAAGAACCCTTTAATCAGTTTATTTCTCCCAAACTTACCCCTGTTTTGAAACAGTTTGCGGGCAGTGCAGCCCAAAACGCTGCATCTCAATCGGCAATTTTGGGACGCGGTTTGATTTCTTCTGCGGCTCACGGACTTGGCTCAGGATTGACCAGACTGGCTATGGGGGCAAGACGGCTTTTACTAATTGTTGGGGGGGGTGGAGAAGCAGCCGCCATCGGGGGTGGAGTTTTGGCTTTAATACTTATTGCAGTTATTGTCATTCCTCTGGTGTTTAACAATACAGGTCCCACTTTTACCCAACGCGCGGCACTAAGCAGTACAGGAGGTGTTGGAGATGTACTTTCTAAAGGCAACCAGTATGTATCCATCGAAATTTCCTCTTCTAAAAACGCGCTTAAAAATGAAGAGTTGCCTCAAGATGTAACTTTTACTGTTACCGTCAAGCCAAAGCAAAAACCTTTCGAAGGTGATCCTACAATCTCTGCAACCGTCACCGCTTCAGGTAAAGATGGCACAAAAACTTTAGCAAGTGAGAATTGGTCAGAAGAAACTCACCAAATCAATTTAAAGCTGGAAAATTTAGAAGATGTAAATGTTGTTTTGGCTGTTAGCGTCAGCGCTCGAGTTGTCGAACAACCCGAAGTTCAAACCACTGCCAACAACGCCTCAATCAGGGTTGGTAATCCGCCCGACGATTGTCCCAGTGGCTGGGCAACAACTTATGGAACCATTACCTCAGAACCAAACGACACGGTAGTGTCAACCCACAGCACCGCGGAAGCTGTCGATATTGGCAATAGCCCCAAAGGAAGAATCCAGGGTGCGCCTATTTATGCAACCAGCAGAGGTATTGCTTCCTTTAACTGCTACAGCCCACTTTACGGAGAATGTGTGCGAATCACAACTTCCTGCAATGGTAAAACCGTAGAAATAATTTATGCCCACATGATATCCAGAAGCGTACAAAACAACCAAAATGTCTCTTCAGGCACACAAATTGGAAATGTTGGAGCGACAGGCAATGTCTTTGGCAGCGACCCAAACCATTTGCATTACGAATTCTTAAAGATTAGTGGTTCTGTTACAATTCCAATGGCACCGCCTTATATTCCTTTACCCGGAAAACGCGGAACTACATGGTAACAAAGAAGGTGTCATCCCAAAAACTATGTTAAATTTTTTCAAAAACCACTGGCTTTTAATAATGCTGGCTGTAATTGCTACCCTTCTGGCCATAGTCTGGGTTCAGGGGAAAAGCAACAAAACCGCCAAACAATCTCTCCCCAACCTACCCTCGATTGCTTATCCAAACCTGACGGGCCAGAAAGTTCCTCCCGCGATTACTTTCAATCTCACAGGGACAGATCTGCCAACCCAGGTTTCTCTTTATCAAATATCTCCCAAGAGTTTAAATTCCGTGGAAGCTAAAGCTTTGGCTAAAAATTTTGGCTTCCCCGAAAATCCCTCAAATATCTCAACCGACAGTGTTTTTGGGGACTACTATCTATGGCTCTCCGGCCCACAAAGTTTGTTCGTTCGACTCTCCCCACTTGATATCAACTTTGTCCATGACACAAGTAGCTCTCCAATATCTTCCCAGGGAGAATTGCCCAGCGAACAGGTGGCCTCAAATTTTATTCAAAATCTCATCTCGACGAACGACCTTACCCCCACAGGGGCAACTTTGGTTATTAATGGTTCACGAAAAATGTTTGAGAATAATATTCTCGAATTAAAACTCGATCCGACCATTACCAAAACACGCGTCGTTGATAACAACCCCACAACATCTCTCGTAACTTCCTATTTGGGCAAAGATGGTAAGGTTTATTCCTTTCTTTATAAAGCAGGCTTTGCCAATCCTCAAAATCCAACAAATTATCCTGCCAAAACTTTGGAAGAAGTTAAAGAGTCTTTATTAAAAGAAGGCAAAATTGTCACCATTGGTCAACCCACTACAGAACCAGCGCTTTACGTTCCAACCTCTGTCAATATTATAAGAATCGACAGCGCTTTACTTTTCTACCCACCACAACCAAACACTTTATATCCAATTTATATTCTCACGGGTACGGCCAAAACCAACGAAGGAGACCAACCGGTCTATATCTACACCCCAGCGGTAAACTCAAAGTATATACAAGGAAGTAGTTAAACTCTTACAGGCATGATTATATGTTTATATGTTGGGTCTTTAGAATCCTGGAAAACACCAGGGGTAGTTGGTCCTTGAGTTTCTATCACTATTGAATCTCCATCTATTGAATTTAGGAAATCTAATAAGTATTTATAATTAAAGGCAATCTGAACCTCGTCTCCTTCAGTTTTTGCTTCAACTTGAATCTCTTCTTTCCCATATTGACTACTTTCAGAGGTTAGGGTCAAGCCATTCGAGTCAAACTTAATTCTTACAATGCTGGCTGATTCCCGGGCAAAGACTGAGGTTGCCTTAACAGCTTGTAAAAGCTCGTCTTTCCCTAAGGAGGCTTTGGTTGTCCAAGCTTTGGGCATGACCCGATTGTAATCCGGAAACTCACCATCAATCAAACGGCTGGTTAAAATAATATTTTCCGATTGAAAAATTATCTGACCTTCTTTTTGCAAAACTGCTACTTTTACATCTTCAGTTTTTGCTCCCAATGCCCGATTTAACTCTTCAACAACTCTGGCCGGCAGAAGAAATTTGGAACCATTCTTGTCAAAATTAACCCCGTCAAGCTCTTTGTAGGACATCCTAAAGCCGTCTGTGGCTACTGCTATTACCTTCTCCCCAACTATTAGATTAATCCCTGTTAAAATCGGTCTCGTGTCCTCCGTTGCTGCTGAAAACGCAACATTATCCGTTAAAGTATCTAATGTTTCTCTCTTTAAAGAGAAGGTTGCCTCTTTTACTAAGTCAGGAACATTTGGAAACTCTGTTGCCGGAATACCGGAAATATTAGCCGATATGCTGTTGCATGAAATTTTAAGCTGATCTTTGTCAACTTCCAAAGAAACCTTACCTGCTGGTAAATGGTTGACAAGATCAACCAAAATTTTTGCGGGAACTGTGATTGTCCCTTCTTTTTCTATTTTTGCACCTGTTGAAACGTTGATTCCAGTTTCCAGGTTGGTTGCTGATAAAGATAATTTTCCATTTTGGGTTTTTAGTAAAATATTTGAAAGTACCGGAAGCTGTGCGCGTGTTGAAACAAATCGTGAAGCAAGTGTAATGTTACCAGCCAAATCTTCTTGAAGTATTGAAAGTTTCATACTTAGCAAAAGCATAAAGACATAAACTATAAAACACAAGTGTCTTTTTAATATTTATTAGTCGTTGTAGTAGGTAATGTTGATATGTGCAAAACGAACGTAAGTTTTGTTGATAATAGCCAGAGTTGTTTTGCTGATAATTTATCCTCTTCTTACCCACACTAAATGTTGAGTTGATAAATTGATAACAAGTTATTAAGAAATGCTTTTTTTAATCCCCAAAATATCATCATGCAACCCACTTTTTTCTGAAATGTTTTTAGATATCTTATCCACAGCATGCATAACTGTTGTGTGATCTCTTCCTCCAACTAACCGGCCCACTTCTTGAAGAGGAAGCCTCAAATCTGTGCGCAGTATATACATTAAAATTTGCCGCGGCAAAGCTACGGTTTGTGCTCTACTCTCCCCCAGCAAACTTCGTTTACCAAGGGAATAATAAATTGAAACCGCGTTAATCACGGCCTGAGGAGAGACCGGTTTTTTGTAAGTTTGGGTATCACCACTTGTCACACTGAGAAGTTTATTCACAAGTTCAACCGTTAAGGGCTCGTGGGTTATAGCAAGGTGGCTGGTAAGTTTGGTTAAAAAACCCTCGATTCTTCTGGGCGAGTCTATGTTGGCTGCAATTGCTTGGGCTATCTCCATAGGAAGTTCCACACCTCTCTCTTTTGCTTTGATTAAGGTAATGGCTGCCCTTAGCTCAAAGTCTGGAGGTGCAATATCTACAATTAGTCCTGCCTCAAACCTACTTCTTAAGCGGGCTTCAAGCTTGTCTATCTCGTGAGGTGGACGGTCAGAGGTTAATACTATTTGCGAACCTGCGGACTGAAGTGTATTAAATGTGTGGAAAAATTCTTCCTGAACTCTTTCTTTTCCAGCTATGAATTGGATATCATCAACCATCAAAAGTTTCAGTTTTCTATATTTTTCTTTAAAAGTCTGAGTTGTTTTACTGCGAATAGCTTCAACTATTTCATTAGTGAAGTCTTCTCCTGTGCAGTACGCAACCCTTGTGTTTAAGTCTTTTTCAAGCAGACTATGCGCAATAGCCAGCATCAGGTGGGTTTTTCCAATGCCAACCCCTCCATAAAAAAACAATGGGTTATAAGCATGGCCTGGATTTCTGCTTACTGCCTCAGCAGCGGCGTGGGCCATTTGGTTTGTGCCGGATACTGCAAAGTTTTCAAAAGTAAATCCTGGTCTAACTCTTCCCCTCTTTAGGGCATCAGTAATTAAAGCTGTATTTTCAATTTGCGAACTGGCAAATAAAGGCTCGTTTTGGTTCGGTTTTTTTACCTTTTGTCGCACAACAAAGGTAATATCGTTTTTTAAGGTTGTGGTTTGGTTTAGCGCATCTTGTAAAAGATCGAAATATCTTTTCTCAATCCCATCAGCAATAAAAGATGAAGAACAGCCAATTTCAACCGCTTGCCGCTTGTCTGAAATCTTTTTTAAAGAAACGATAAAAGTTGAGGAAAACCAAGTTTGAAAGTTAGCTTGAGAAAGTGAGACTTTTAAAGTTGATAAAACATTTTTCCAGATGTAATTTTGGTCCATATTTGCTTCCACATTAAAGAGTTATCCACAATCAGTGTCAACCCCTAAAAAGGACGAAAGTGTTCTTCCATCTAGTTAGTTGTCGTTGTGTTACTTAAGATTCTTGTGTAAAATACTGTTGGTGTCTACAAAGAGAACATATCAACCAAGTAAAACCAGGCGAAGAAGGAAAACTGGATACAGGGCTCGCGCAAAAACCAAGTCTGGCAGAAGAGTAATTACAAGAAGACAAAAGAAAGGCCGCAGAGCAATTTCTATAAAATAATGCTTCCCCATCAACACAGACTTACTTCAAAAAATGATTTTGATCAAGTTTTTTCAAAAGGTAAGAACATCAGGGGTAAATTCTTTAATGTAATTATATTAAGTAATGGTTCAAGTAAAAAAAGCAGATTTGGGGTAATTGTTTCCAATAAAGTTTCCAAAAGTGCCGTAGTTCGTAATATGATAAAAAGGGCAATTCGCTCGTTTGTTCAGGATCAAATTGCCGGATTTGAAAGAGGTTTAGATGTTGTGGTGGTAGCCAAAAACAGTGCTTCTTCTCAAGATAAATTGGCTCTTTTTGAGGACTTAAAAAGCTGTTTCAATTTGGTATCCTTAGTTTGAGACATGTTGAAAAATACAGTTTGCTTTTTGATTCGAACATATCAGATATTATTTGGTGGAAGAGGGGGCTTGTTAAGCTTTGTTGTTGGTGGAGGTTGTCCCCAAGCCCCAACCTGTTCGGAATATACCTACCAGGCTGTAAAGAGATTTGGTGTTCTGCCAGGTTTGAAAAAGGGTGCAGGACGCGTGCTTAAATGTAACCAACTTAACTAAACATGAATTTAAACATTATTACTCAACCTTTATTAAACCTTTTGATAATTTTTTATCATTTGCTGTTTAGTAATTTGGGTTTGGCTATAATTGGCTTTACCGCTTTTGTTCGCCTCTTGTTAACTCCCCTTACCTTACCTTCAATGAAAATGATGCAAAAGATGAAGGAATACAACCCGGAACTTAGAAAACTTAAGGAAAAATACAAAGACGACAAGAAAAAACTTTTACAGGCACAAGCAGATTTTTATAAGGAAAAAGGAATTAATCCTGCCTCGGGGTGTTTACCTCAGGTTGTCAGCATTGTCGTCCTTATTGCTTTATTTAGTGGGTTTTCCAATGTCTTTCAGGGCCCAGACATAACCCATCAGTTAAATAAAGTTCTCTATCCAGCTTTGCAGATTAATGGTGAGGTTAACAGATTTTTCCTCGGCCGCGATTTAACCAAGCCCGATGTGTTTAATGCAAATGGTATCCCATTTGCCCTTCCGGGGGTGTTTTTGATTGTCGTGGCCTTTCTGCAGTTATTATCATCCAAAATGATGATGCCCAATGTTCAAGCCGCTGAGAAGGTAGCCAAAAAGACCGAAGAAGGATTTGACGACATAGCGGCTTCTATGCAATCCCAAATGACATATCTTTTCCCCTTAATTACTTTATTTATTGGCTTAAATTTTCCACTAGGGGTTGTTTTATATTGGGGTACATTCTCCCTTTTTCAGGCAGTTCAACAGTATTTTGTTTCCGGCTGGGGCGGTCTGGCTCCCTGGGTTAATAAAATCCGGAAGGCTTCTTAAAAACTCCTCTTTGTCAGATTCAGGTAAAACTGGTACAATACCAAAGCTATGGCAGTTAGTACAAAAGCTGGAAAGATACCAAATGCACCAAAAGCAGGAGGCGCTCTGACAGCAGAGGTAACAAAAGATCAAGCAGAGGAATTGCTAGAGCTTGTGGGTATTGATGGTACTGTGGATGTTACCGAGGATAAAGAAAACGGGTTCGTTAACGTTCAAATAGAAACCGAGCAGGCCGGAGTTTTAATCGGACATCGCGGTGAGACCCTTTCGTCTTTTCAGACAATTTTGCGACAAATTGCTTTTAACCGATTGGGAGAAGCTGCCAATATTCTTGTCAATGTTGGAGATTGGAAATCCAAAAGGGAAGAAACTTTGAGAAATATTGCTCAAACGGCGGTTGGTAAAGCACGGAATACCGGAGTTGCTCAACATATTTACGATCTTACCCCAGCTGAGCGCAGGTTTGTGCATATACTTCTAACAGACGAAAGTGAAATTGTGGCTGAGTCAGAAGGTGAAGGTAGGGAGCGTCATCTGGTTATTAAACTGATACAATAACTTTGTGGACACAGGACGTCTAATCTTTAAAAACGCCTCTTTTCAGATAGCAGGTAAGGTTCTGACTGTTTTATCTTCCCTTTTCTTAACCTGGATATTGCGAGAAAAGCTTGGCAATGAGGGTTATGGTGTTTATATATTCGTCACGGCGTTTGTATTGTTTTTTGGTAACATTGCGGACTGGGGTACTAATTTGATAGTGGTGCGCGAAGCATCGAGTACTAAATTAGAATCCCAAAATACAATCTTTACAAGTAGTATTACCCTTCGCTTTATCCTCTCTTTCGTTGCCGTCATTTTAGTAAATATAGTAATTCGTACAAGCATTGAATGGCAGGCATTTGTTTTACCAACAACGATCGCCTCTTTTGTTCTTCTTTTGTTATCTCTGAAAAACTCTCTGGGGATTATTCTTCAAACAACCATGCGATTTGGAGCATTAACAATAATGGAGGTTTTGTTATCTTTCGCCTTCTTGCTATTGTCACTGGCTTTTTTGGTTAAAAACTTTAATGTGTCTTATGTCATGCTCTCCTGGGTTATAGCAACGGGGCTTTCGGCATTTCTGGGCTTTTGGTTCGCCCAAGGTTATCTAAAAAGATTTTCCTTTGATTGGAGGGTTAGTAAAAAAATAATCAAAGAGGCATTGCCAAGTGGAACACTACTTATTGTTTTTTCAATCTACAACAGAATTGATATTTTAATTTTGCAACATTATTGGGGAACGGCCAATGTTGGCATTTATGGGCTTTCCTACAAGATTTACGAGACGCTGACTACCGTGGCCGCCTTTATAGTTAGTGCGGCCTATCCCCTTTTATCTTCTCAAAAAGCTTTTGAAAATATTCGATATATTTATCAAAAAACCTTCGACATTCTTCTTATATCCTGTTTGGCACTATTCTTAATAACTTTTATTTTAGCGCCATCTGTAGAATTACTTTGGGGGGCAAGTTCTCTACCCTCTGTCGTGCCTCTGCGAATTTTATCTATTGCTTTAATCTTTTCTTTTTTCAACCATTTAACTGGTTATTCATTAATTGCTTTGGGTAAGCAAAAAACCTCCTTGGTAATCGGAGTTTTTGCGTTGATCCTAAATTTAATTCTAAACCTCTTGCTTGTCCCCCTTTACTCGTATCAGGCAGCGTCGGTAATGACTGTTGTAACTGAAGCCTTTGTTTTTGTCTGTTCCTCAGTTGCCCTTTATCGACTCGCAAATCTTCGTCCCTCTTTTCTTTCTTTCCCTAAAACCATATACTCACTTTTGTTTGCTGAAAAAGAAAATGGAAAGTAAGAATTCCCTCAAAGTATTTTCAGATGGTGGCGCTCGAGGTAACCCTGGTCCTGCTGCCAGTGCCTTTTTGGTTAAGGATTGTGACAATAATATAATTTTTCAAAGCGCTAAAAAAATTGGGTATACGACAAATAACGTTGCAGAATATACAGCCGTTAAAATGGCCATGGATTGGTTAGTAGAGAACAATAAGGAAAATTTTTCAATAAATTTTTTTCTCGACTCTCAGTTGGTGGTCAACCAATTGAAAGGTCTTTTTAAAATTAAAAATGAAAACCTAAAAAGGTTGGTTTTATTAATTAAAGCTCAAGAAACAAGATTCAAAGCAGGAGTTACATACCAACATATTCCCAGGGAAGAAAACAAGGAAGCCGATCTTCTTGTTAACAAAGCACTGGATAACTCTCCCCTGGCTTTATAAGTTCCACATCAAACGCATAAAACGCGTGAAACTTTCACGTCTGGGCCGAAACCTTTTTTTACTCATTTTTTCTTTTGTCAATTTGTTGCAATATGACCAGAATTTGAATACCATTAAAGCATGTCTCCTCCCCCAGAAAATTTTTTTGATAGTCATTCTCCTGTTGCTTTGGTTTTTGGTGGATCTAGTCTAATTGGTAGTAGATTGTGTGAAGAATTTTTAGAGAAAAAAATTCGAGTAATTTCTGTTAATGATTTTGACAATAATTCCAAAGAAAATACTTCTAACCTAAAAAATAATCCTCAAATAGCCTTAGTTGACGTTGGCAATCTGGAAGTATTTTTTGAAAACGTTGAGCGGCTTAATTATATAGTTGATGTTTGCGGTGTAGATTCTAATAACACAAGGTTTTTACTTAAGCTAGTTGACAGGTTTGGCTCACGTTATTTATATATCTCAACTTTTTTGGATGAGGAATCAGCATATGATTTCATTCACACACCAGAACAGGAAAAGAAATTTGTTCAAATCTTAGACGAAGAGTTTTCCAAACAAAAGATAAACTTTCGCATTATTCATCTCGGCGATATTTACGGACCTCGCATGGTTTTTGAAAATAACCCTTTATCTCAACTGATTAAGGAATACATTACCAGCGAAAAACTCAAAGTACCCAGAGAAGAAGTTTATTTTTATCCTTTGTTTGTTGACGACGCTGTATGGGGAATTGTTAAAAGCTTATTGTCTCCTGGCACTAAAGGATCAACAATTTCTTTATCGGGTGATAAATCTACGCTTTCAACAATTACAGAGACCATCAAATCTCTAAACGGAAGTGTCTCCATAGAATACACAAACCAAAACAAATATCCTAACCGTCAAAAGCTTTTAGGACGAGGAATATTAAGAGAAGGTAGGGAGCTTGTTAACTGGGAGGCCCACACTACCCTTACTGAAGGTTTAGCCAGTACTCTTGAGTGGTTTAAAAAAAACAAAAGCAAGATAGCGACCACAAAAGAGCTAGAGCCATCGCCTTACGTGGGTTTTTGGCAAAATAGCTTACCCAAGGAAAAAGAAAAAGACACACCTGGAGTAAAAGCGAAAAACAATAAAAAGACCGAAAGGAAAGTTAACCTGACTGTCCTTTTTGTCTTGCTTATTTTCTTGTTGTGGTTTTTTGCCTTTCCATTTATTGAGTTGTTTTTTGGGCTGGTAAACCTACAAGTTGCTCAAAATAAGGTAAGAAAGAAGGATTTGCACCGAGCCGAAACTTGGGCAAATATTTCCAGTTTTTGGTTTAAGAACTCTCAGGAAAGTTTTTTAAGGTGGTCGTTTTTCCCTCCCTTAAAGGCAGCTTCAACTACCATGGCTCAAAAGGGGAGAGTGTTGGATAGAATTATTGATATCGTCAAAGAAAAAAGGAGCATAAGGGAATCAACAAACTCTCTATTTGAAAAGGTTTTGGGCGAGGATTCTTACTCAATTGCACCACTTGCCAGCTTGTTGTCGGTTCAAAACTCATCACTTGGCCAAAGCTTGGCCTTCTTAGCTACCGAGATACAAGACAATAAAGATTTGTCCGATTTGGTGACAAAGCGGTTGGGGGACTCAAACTCTCAACTGTCAGATTTGCGAGGCCGAGCCCGAACCATTTCAGATCTGGCGGCAAATTTAGGAGGTATTCTGGGATATAAAACAAGAAAGTCTTATCTGATACTTATTCAGGATAATACACAAACAAGACCAGGTGGTGGAGTTGTTTTGGGGTATGGCATTCTTACATTTGATAAAGGGAGATTAATCTCAGGAGAGTTTTTCAAAACCTCAGTAGCGGACGGCCAGCTTAAAGGTAAGGTAAGTCCGCCCCAACCGCTTGCAAAATACGCCAGCCAACAGAACTGGATGCTTAGGGATGTTTTCTGGGATCAGGATTTTTCATTGGTTGCTAAGAGGGCGATTTGGTTTGCAGACAAAGAATTGGATCAAAAAATAGACGGGGTAATTTCTGTTGATCTGGATTTCTTGGAGGATTTAATCAAGGAAGCTGGTCCAGTAGTAGTCGGAGGGGTAAGCGTGGATTCTAAAAGTTTATATAAACTGGTTTTAGGCAAGAACAATGAGGAAAAGCAGCAGGTCGTGGTTGATATTTTTAATCAACTCTATGATAGCCTGACTAGAAACCCAAGTAAAGTAGGGGATTTGTTGGGGGTAGCAAGTTTAGAAAATTTGGATCAAAAACATATCATGCTTTTTGTTAACGATGCCCAAATCCAAAACATCCTGACCGAGGGTAAGTGGGGTGGTTCCACCAAACATGCTGCCTGTTCAGGGGGAGATCCCTGTTTTTCTGATTACCTTAACTTCGCAGATTCCAACATGGGCGAGGGAAGTACAAGTTATTACCTGAAAAGATCTTTCTCTTTGGATGTTTTTGTGCAAAATGGAAGAACTTTAAGAAAGCTGACTGTTTTTTATAAAAACAGCTCAAAAAATGACTACAAAAATTACTTTAAAGTCCTTGTTCCCGCGGGTACCACAAATTCTAAGGCTTTTTTTATTGACCAAAAAAAAAGTTTGCAGGAGAATGTAAATCTGGATTTTGCAAACCAAGGGAACAAAACCCTGTTTGGGGGTTATGTGGTTGTGCCAGGGGGAGAGGAGCGACAACTAATGGTTTCTTGGGAATCTGGCCAAGCTTTACAACCTTTAAGTTATTTGTTGTTGTGGCAGAAACAGCCTGGAACCTCAAAAGATGCTTTTTGGCTGACTGTCAACAACACAAAATCAAACCTGGAGGAAGCAATACCGACACCTTCATTGACAGGCTCGGGGTCAGTTGGGTACAATAGCACACTGGCAAGAGATTTCTTGCTAACAACCAAATGGCAAAAATAGAAGACAAAAAGGCTCCTGTTCCTAAAAAGTCTCAATTTGAAAATAATTTGCAAGCTGAAAAGCGCGAGGTTTTTGGCCGAAAGGTAAAAAAGCTGCGAAAAAATGGCATAATTCCAGCCAATGTTTCAGGAAAGCACATCAAGTCTTTTTCTGTTCAGGTGAAAGCTGACGAATTTAAAAAGGTTTTTGACTTGGCAGGGGAAACTGGAGTTGTAGGGTTGGCTGTTGATGGATCAGTTCATCCTGTTTTGATTCATGAAATCCACAAAGATCCTGTTTACAATTTACCTCTACATGTAGACTTTTTAGAGGTTAACTTATCCGAAAAAGTAACTGCCACAGTTCCTGTTGAAATTGTGGGTGAATCCCCAGCTGTAGCTTCAGAAGAGGGAGTTTTGGTTCAGCAGATGCATGAAGTTGAAGTTGAAGCATTGCCGACTGATCTTCCAGACAGCATTCAAGTTGATATTTCAGGGCTTGCGGCAGTGGACGATGCCATAAAAGTTTCCGACCTTAAAGTTGACCAATCCAAAGTTGAGATTAAAGAGGAAGATCCTGAAAGGATTGTTGTTTCTATTGCTGAGCCAGCCAAAGAAGAAGTAGTTGAAGTTGCTCCTAGCGCCGTCGAGGGAGAAGAAGGCGCTCCAGCAGAAGGTGTCGAAGGCGAGACTCCTGCCGAAGGCGTCGCCGGTGGCGAGCCAAAAGAGGAAGAAGAAGCCAAAGAAAAATCTTCAGAAAGTTAGACCTACGGGCACCTACAAAAAGTCTTGTTTGTCGTTAGGATCTTCTAAGTCGTATATCATATTTCCTAGCCATCCCATGTAAGCTGAAGGATTCCACAAGTTTGGCTGTTCTCTGTGTATTCATTGTTCGACACCTCTTGTCAGCTAAAGCAGAAAACCGCGACTTTGGTCGTGGATGAATACTTCTCTTCCGCCGAAGGTGTGGTTAGCTGAACAGCTTTTTGTGGTGAAGCAGTGCTCGAGAAATTGAGCTTCATTTTATGGCTGGCCAAGAAGTAAGCATGATGGATTCTTTATTGCCCAGCTTTTGCCAGAGTTCTTCAGTCAAAAACGGCATAAAGGGGTGCAATAGCCTAAGAGAAGAGTCTAAGACGTACTCAAGCGTAGGTTGGGCTGCGGTGCGGCGGGACTTTGATTTTTCGATATAGACGTCGGCAAATTTATGCCAGATAAAGTCATAAAGCTCCTCTGTTGCTAGATGCAGCTGGAAACTTTCGATGTTTTTAGTTACTTCTCTGGTGGTTTTGTCAAGTTCATCCAAGATCCACAAATCGTCCTCATGTTGGGATTGCCGCGCTTCGCTCGCAGTGACGTCAGAAGTCTTTAGGTCGACGATAAAGTGGGTGATGTTCCGGAGCTTGTTGCCGAAATTGCGAAAGTTTTTGGCGCGATCATCCATTAATTGTTTTGATGTTCGTGAATCCCGACCTGGGGCGGCGTATGTGTAGAGGGTCATCCTCACAGCATCTGTTCCCCAAGCATCTCTTAACTCGTTCGGGTAAACGGCGTTGCCCAAAGACTTGGAAAACTTTGCACCAGTTAGTGGCCGGAGCATACCGTGGAAAAACATATGTTTGAAAGGAATCTCGTTTTTAAACCATAAAGACAACATAATCATCCTGGCAATCCAAAGATACTTAATCTCTGGCGCGGTTATTTCAAAGTCCCACGGAAAGTAACGCTTGATTTCTCTTGTTTCTTCAGGCCCGCCTTCGCTTCCAGCTTCGTCGAGGCGAGGCCAGCCGAGGGTGGTGATTGGCCACATGCCGGATGAAAACCATGTATCAAAAACCTGCTCGTCCTGTGCCCAGTGCTTTTTGCCGCAAGAGGTACACTCCCGGGTTGGCTCTTCGAAAGAAACCATTATTTCTTTGTCCTTACCCACAAGCTTTCCGGGGTTACATTTTATACAGTACCAAACAGGAATTCTGTGTCCCCACCAAAGCGAGCGGGAAATGCACCAGTCATGAATATTTTCCAGCCAGTCGGTGAGAATTTTTTGATAATTTTCAGGATAGAAGTTAATTTCTCCAATATGTTCTAAAGCCTTTTTGGCCAAAGGCTCCATTTTGATAAACCATTCTTCAGATATCAAAGGCTCAACTGTTGTTTTGCAGCGTTCACAAATGGGGACTGAGTGAGTATAATTTTCAACTTTCTCTAAAGCATCGTTTGCCTCAAGTTTTTCAGTCGTTTTTAACCTGGCCTCTTCAATCTTTAAGCCAGAAAGATCTTGAGTAAGTTGGTTGGTGCGTCCGGTTTTATCAATAGCGTGCAACATCGGAAGGTTGTGATCTTTTCCGATTTGATAATCTAAGGGATCGTGGCCAGGTGTAATTTTTAAGGCTCCTGTTCCAAATTCCGGATCAACACGCTTGTCTTCAAAGATGGGGATAAGTGCTCCGGTTAAAGGATTTACTGCCTTCTTGCCAATAAACTCGGAATATTTGGCGTGATTAGGATACACAGCAATACCCGTGTCGGCATAGATGGTTTCGGGGCGAGCCGTGGCAACCACAATAACGTCATCGCGAGGAGACCCGCCCTGATCCTTAGAGATTGCTTCGCTTTCACTCGCAATGACATAGCGGACAAAGTAAAGCTCCTCTTCTTTTTCGAGGTATTCCATTTCAAGGTCTTCGATAGCGGTTCCGCACTTTGGGCACCACTGGACGATGTAGGCTCCTTTGTAGAGAAGGCCCTGCTCCCAAAAGGACTTGAATTCGTGGAACACTGCTTTTTGGATTCGGGGCTCGAAAGTAAATACTTCGCGTGACCAGTCGGCAGAAATTCCGAGTACAGTCCAGGTGTTATGGAAGGATTTATAAACCTCGTCTTTAAATTTCCAAGCTCGTTTCAACCAGTCTTCGCGGCCTAGTTTGTGTTTTGACAAACCTTCTTTTTCAAGGATTTTGTTAAACGTGCCCTCAAACTGAATTCCTGCATGGTCGACTCCGGGAAGCAGCAAAACGTCGTAGCCTTGCATACGTTTATAGCGGGCTAAAGCATCTAAAATCGCGTGTTGCATTGCATGACCCAAATGAAGGTCGCCGGTTAAGTTGGGTGGAGGCATTAAAAGGGAGTAAGGCTTTTTAGATGAGTTTGGATCGGCACGAAAAAATCCCTGGCTTTCCCAGAACTCGTATATTTCTTTTTCTTTGTTTAGTTGATCTTGGTTTTTGTCCATATGCTTAAGGGTAACACGTAATAAAAAACCTCGCATGTTATTGCGAGGGGTCTATTTCAGACGGTACCACCCTTTTTGTGCAAGTCTTGCAAGCTGATGGTAGAATTTAACCATGAAGGTGTGTAAATTCACAGTTGTTTTTACTCCGGAAAAAGGCGAAGAAGGTGTTTATAACGTTTCTGTGCCTGCTTTGCCGGAGATCGCAACCTTTGGAGAATCGTTGGCAGAAGCTCGATTTATGGCGCAAGACGCTTTGGAGCTTGTTGTGCTTTCCAAGTTAGAAGACTGGGAGACAATACCAACTAACAAGAAACCCACAAAGATTGCAAAGGGTGCGATAGTTGAAGATATTCTTGTTACAGTTTCTCACACAGTTGCCTCAATCCCACTAACACCAGATATCAAAACTGCCTTCTCTTAAATCGCGGGAGGTTTATCTATTCTTTTTAGTCATGGATTTGAGAAGGTGCGGACGTCTGGGAGCCACATCAGGCTTCGAAAAGAAAAGCATTTAGTCACAGTAGCTTTCAACTCAAGGGGTTCGGTTCCCAAAGGAACCATAAAGTCGATAATCAAGCAATCGGGTTTAACTCAAGAAGAATTCTCCAAAAAGAAATAGATATATCAAACGGCCTCTGCAATTTGTAAACCAGGGTTGGTTGTAACTTCTTGCCAGGGGATAGGGTGGTAATTAAATTCTGCAGCAGCAGCAACCATGTCGGCGTTGTCGGTGCACAGGTGCGGAGGGGGAACACGTAAATCAATTTCCAATTTCCAATTTTCAATTTCCAACGCAAACTTTTCGCGAAGGCGGGAATTGGCGGCAACACCGCCGGAGACAAGTACTGTGTTTACACAATATTCCCGCACGGCCTTTAAGGTTTTTATAACAAGAACATCGGTGATTGCTTCCTGCACCTCATGAGCAACCTGATTTGTTGTTTCACTATTAAATTGATTAATTTCTTTAAGGTGATTCACTTCGCGAAGCACTGCAGTTTTTAGACCACTGAAAGAAAAATCAAATGTTTTATCGTACAGTAAGGGTCTGGGTAATTTTATTTGTGTCTTGGGATTTGTTGTTTGGAATTTCTCGGCAGCAGCCGAGATAGCCGGACCGCCGGGGTAGCCAAGTTCTAAAAGACGTGCTGCTTTATCAAAGGTTTCGCCAGCGGCGTCATCACGTGTGCCGCCGATCCATTCGATTTCTTTCCGGTCTTTCAACAAAACAATATCTGTGTGACCGCCAGAGACCACCAAAGCGATTGCTGGAAGTATTGGTGGGGTTTGTAGCCAATTGGCATAAATATGGCCCAAAAGGTGGTTTACGGGGACGATGGGTTTATTCCAAACCCAAGCCAATGTTCGGGCAGTTTCTACACCAACCAACAGAGAACCGATCAGGCCCGGGCCGCAAGTTACAGCGATCGCGTCTATATTTTTTATTTCATATTTACTATTTACCGTTGCTTCACTGATAACAGGAATAATGGAGCGCACTTGTTCGCGGGCGGCTTGTTCGGGGATTATGCCGCCGGTTTTGGCGTGCATTTCAACTGAGGAAGCAATCGCGTTGGAGAGTATTTCTTTTCCATCTCGGACCACTGAGGCAGCTGTTTCATCGCACGAAGTTTCGATTCCTAAAATTACCACGACTCTTGAGCCCCCCGGATTTTTTCCATAAGTATGGAATAGAAGCGTAAATTGTGAATTGTTGCCAACCGAAGCGCAGTTGACTCTTCAATCCTAAAAAGGTGGGCTAAATAGGCGCGGGAGTAGCGGGTACACAAAAGGCAGTCGCACGCGGTTGAAACCGGTTCTGTATCGTTGTAATAGCGCTCTTTGTCGGGGACGTAGTAGCTAGAAAATTTATCTTCCTCGATATTAATTTTGTCTATTGAAGGGGCATTATAAACATACAGACGCTTGTGTCTGGCATCTCTCGTGGGAAGTACACAGTCAAAGATGTCATACCCAAGTTTACAAAGGGCTACCACCTCATGGGGTTTGCCAATCCCCAATCCGTATAGAAGATAATCTTTGGGAGAATTTTCGGCAATAGTTTGGGCAACGGCGTAGTTAAACATTCCTTCCGAATCAATAGGCCAGCCGCCGTAGCCTAAACCATCAAAACCAGTCTCAACCAGTTTTTGAGTGCATTCGGCCCGCAAATCTAAAAAATCTCCTCCCTGCACCACACCCAAAAGATAAGGACGGGAGGCTTGGTCAAGTTTTTCCTTATTGCAAATCCTTTCAAATTCGTCTTTGCTTCTTTTTGCCCATTTTAAGGTACGGACAACGGTATCTTTAGCTTCTTCAAAGCTGACATTAGGCGGAGTAAAGTCGTCCAAAACGACAACCATATCGCTCTTTAGCGACATTTGAAATTCAATTGATTTCTCGGGAGTGATAGAAACTTTTTTACCATTTTGAGTAAAAGTTACCCCGCGATCTGTTATGGCTTTCCTGCCGCTCATTTTCTTGGCCACAGACATCACCTGAAATCCTCCCGAGTCAGAAATGACCGCTCCATCCCAAGACATAAAATTTCTTACGCCTTTATGGCTTTTTATCACCTTGTTGCCCAGCTCTCGCATCAGATGATATGTGTTAACAAGTATGCCTGGGGTTTTAGTCTTTTCAATATCTACACTGTCTATTGTTTTGACAACAGCGCGAGTTGCATCGGGAAAAAACACTGGCAAAGGAATGTTCCCCCCATATATGGTTTTGAAATGTTTTGATTTTGACATGTTTCAATGTGTGGGCTAGGGGCCTCGCAGGAATATTGCCTGCCAGGGGCGGTAATTTGAGTAAAACGTTCTGTTTTGCAAAACCTCACCATTTCTGGTGACTTTATAGTCAAGGGCAGCCTTTGTCCCGGCAGCGGCAAAGTCTACTTGTTTTACGGTACCTGGCGCAAGCGTAGGATCATCTTGATAGATGGGTGGGGGAGCAGAAACTATGTCCCAAATTCTGTGATTTAATATTTGAGCTATTCTTCCATCAGATGCCCCATATAATTCAAAAGTAAGCTTCATGTTTTTTGTATCGGTTGAAGTTTGAATAAGAATATTGGCAGGGGTATCATTCTGAATTCTTAGATCAATACTAGGCGAATAAACAGTTGCATCAATACCAGGTTTAGTATCTTCTTCGTAATAGTGCACACGATAAGCGTGAGCGCGGCGTTCTATAATGGGAAGTCCGGCATTTAGTGCTGCACGAAAAAGTGTGGTTGATACTTGGCAAACACCCCCGCCGTCCCCCAAAACTGTTTTTCCATCTTTGATAATATACGCTTGTTGATAGCCGGTGTAGGCAGACACGTCCCCCAATGCGCTATTAAAAGAAAAAGTTTCACCTGGCTTAATCAACAGTCCATTAAGCCTATTGGCGGCTAGTGCCACATTATGCACTCTTGCCGGGATAGAACCCACAAAAAGGGAAGCGCCACGGCCTATGAGTTCTTTTATTCCTAGGCTGTTAACATCTCCGGTTCCTACTTGAGGTTTCTTTCGATTGACCGGAATTTCAACTTTAGTTACTTTTAGCTCACTAACAACTAAACTTTCTATACCTGTCTTTAGTCTGTTTGCCAGCTCACTTTTGTTTGTTTCCAATCCGTCTTTTCCTGGGGCAAACTCTTTGACCTTGCCTTCTTCGAACACAAGTCGGGCGTTTTGTGGTTGGGTATCAATTGATGAGGCAATGTTGTCGATTAACGCTGTTAACTTCTCTTCTTTGACACCATCCGGAGTCAGGATGGGAAGGAGATCAGAAGCTTTATAGTCAAAGTTTTTATACGAAGTTGAAGATAAATTCTGATTTGTTTTATAGTCGATTGAAAGTTTGAGAATTTTTCCAATTAGGTTTTGCGCGCGCCCTCGAACGTCTTCTGCTTCCTGATCGGAAAGTTGGGCACTTGTCTTTTTTAGTGGAATGCCAATAGCGTCACCTTTCTTGTACTTTAAATTTTCTAGGACTTGCTCTTTGAGTTTGGCTTGATCAACTTCAACTCCATCTTTGCCTTTGTTGACAACCACAGTGTTTTTTTCAATTGACAATGTGGGTTCTGTGGGTGGGACACCAATCTGGTCGGCTAAATCGGCCAGGTTTTTATCAAGAGTATCCTGGTTTAAGAAGTACGTGTAAGGAAGGTTAGGTTTTTGAACCAAGGCGGACACTTTAGCCAAAAATCTATCTTCAAAACTTCCTGTGCGACCGACAGCGTAGGCCGCTTCTGTGGATTGTTCATAATTGTAATTTGCCTCTAGGTTGAGTGGCATTTGGATTTTGGGGTTGTTGGCAGCTAAAACCAGATTGGGCGGTTTGTTTTCAGAAAGAAGTTTTAATGCCTGCTCTTTGGTTTTTCCTGACAAATCGACGTTGGCCAAGTGTATGCCTGGAAAAATTTTGTTAAAAAAATAAATGGTGTAGGTGGCGGTTAAAATTGCCAAAAACAAAACTGTCCAAAAAAGAGTTTTCAAAACAAGTGTTTTGAGCCAAAATTTTGACAACTCTTCCTCTGTAGCTGGAATACTAATTTGCATGCTTGTATGATAACATGTATCCAACCATGGAGCCTCCAGAGTTAGTGAATAGTCAGAATACAGAAGAGAATGTGGTGCCGCCGTCAACGCCTCCGCCGGTTCTAGGACAAACTCCTAAAAGAAAGCTTCCAATACTTTTGATTTTGGGAACAGTGGGGGGATTGGTATTAGTACTAGCCTTGGCCGTGGGCGTTAGATATTTTTTATCGGGACAAAATATGAGCAAAGATAAACCAGTTGAAATTACCTGGTGGGGGATAACTCTTGAGTCAGCTGCTGTTGCTCCGATACTTGGGGAATACGAAAAGAAAAATAACGTTAAGGTAGTTTATGTAAAGCAAGACGCCCAAGATTACAGAGACAGGCTAAAAAGTTCTCTTGAAAAAGATAAGGGGCCGGATATTTACGAGATACACAACACTTGGGCTCCAATGTTTTCAGCAGAACTTTCTCCATTGCCTGCCACTGTCATTTTGCCCGATGCATACAAAAAAAATTTCTATCCAGTTGTCTCACGCGACCTGGTTCTTGGCTCTTCTTTTGCCGGGATACCGCTTAATTTTGATGGCTTGGCACTATTTACCAACACCGCGATGTTTGATGAAAAGCAAGTCTTACCACCTAAGGATTGGAATGAACTCACTGCTCTTGCCAAAACTTTTACTACTCGTGACGAAAACAGGAGGATAACCAGAGCAGGGGTGGCTTTGGGGGAGACAGAGAATGTTAATTATTGGGAAGACGTGCTTTCTTTAATGATTTTGCAAAGTAAAATTAATCCGGATGATCCCGATACCACTGCGGCAGTTGATGTTTTAAATACATTTTTGAGTTTTGTCGGAGAAGATGGTTATTGGGACAACTCTCTTCCAAATTCGCTCACGGCTTTCTCGCGAGGGCAGGTGGCTATGTATATTGCTCCTGCCTCCGAAGCTTTTGAGGTGATCAAGGCAAACCCCGGCCTTGCTTTCAAGATTAGTCCAGTACCCCAACTTCCCAAACTTAACAACAATCTGCAAGATGTAAATTTTGCATCATATCAGGTAGAAAGTGTTTCGAATAAAAGTAAACACCAAAAAGAAGCTTGGGAGTTTCTCAATTTTATAACCTCAACCTCAGTTTTGCCTGTTTTACAAACTAACCAAAAAATAGCAGGCGGAGAAGTATTCTTACCCTCCAGGGTAGATTTGGCTGGCAACTACACAAGCGATCCTGTTTTAGGAGTATATTCCCAGGAAGCGGCCACAGCCGACTCTTCTTACTTGTCAGCAAACACCAATGATGGGTCTCTGGGAATAAATTCAAAGTTCTCCAGAATATACAAAAATGCTTTAGGCGAGGCGTTGAAAAATGAGTCGGCTGAAAATATCTTTAAAGATTTAAAGGATGGAATCGGTCAAGTTTTAGCTTCTTATTCTACCTCTAAAACTAAGAAGTGAGAGATTGTGGATAAGCATGTTGAAATGTGGTGGAAAGAGCTCCTGATAAGCTGTGGATAGTTTGTTGATTACTTAAGCTTCTTTTCAAAGGAGACAACTCCGCCGGATTTTAGGGTAAAATCAACGCTCAACTTAATATTGGTTACATTTTTGTGATAAGTACAAACATTTTTTGAACAGGTTCCAAACAACAATCTTCGGGACAAAGTTTTTGTCCTGGATTTTAACCTTATAGTTCCACTGGCTCCCTGGGGGCCACCTTTGGAGTCGTAGGTAAACATATAGCGCACAGTTTTAACGCTAGTAAGATTTGAAAAAGTGACATAAGCTGATTTGCGGTTTTTGGCAACAGAAGCAGAGACTGTGGGCGACTTACTCTTAGTGGATGGCTCGGCCTGGGCGACAGATGGTTGAACGAGTAAGAAAAAAGAGAAAAGAAGTAAGAAAAAAATTAAAGCAGATTTTTGCATACCTATACGACAGCCGAAGAGAAATTCATATTTCTTTTATTGTAATTGAAACATGACAGTTACCAATTTACCTGTTGTTGTCGATCCGGGCTCTGTAGGTACTCCTCCGCCTCCACCCATGCCTTCCTTGGCAAATAATAATGTAGCGTCAGGTTGTGTTCCTTCTGTTATACTAATGACTTTTCCCAGCTTTCCACCGGAAGCGCTAGCGATTATACCAGCCTTTTTCTTTGCATCTTCGATCGCGTCTTGCAATAACTGATTTTCTGCATCTTTAAAGCTTTCCAAAGAAAAGCTTGGTCCGTATACATTATTTGCTCCGCTGGTTGTTAGCAAGTTTGCTAAATCTGAGGCGCGGTTTGCGTCACGCAACGTTATTTGAATAGAGTTAGAAACCTGCCATTGTCCGGGCCTGGTTTTTTGTCTGCCGTCGGTGTCGTAATAGCTTTCTTGAGTTTGGTAAACGCTCATATTTTGGGTTTGAATATCTTCGCTTTTGGCGCCAAAGTCTTTAACAGATTTAATAATGTCTGTCATTTTTTTGTTAACTTCGCCAACGGCTTGGTCTTTGTTGTCGTTTACTGCGTTTACTCCTGCGGTAAAGCTGGCAACTTGGTTTTTCTGTGTGGTTTGGGACTGGCCTATGACGGTTATAGTTTTTCCGGGAGTAAAGTGGAGATTCCCCCAATCGATTCGGCTTAGAGGCAAAGCAAAAATTGCGGCAAAGATGAAAACTACACTTAACACAAAACCCAAAAGTGCTCGATTTGGCATGGGGCTATTTGTAGAGCTTAGCACACCTGAGTGTTTTGTCAAATTGCCACTTTACATTTCTCACACACTTCTTACAATTTTAGTTTAATATCGGGACAATAGCTTTAATATGGTTTCTAAACTACTTTTAGTTGAGGACGACAAGGATTTACAGAGCTCTTTAAAAGAGCTTTTTACAGCAGAGGGTTTTTTTGTAAAAACAGCTTCCGATGGAGTGGAAGCTTTAAAAAACATTAACAAAGGTGAGTTTGATTTGCTGATTCTTGATCTGGGGTTGCCTGTAATGAGTGGAGAAAGTGTTTTAATGGAGGTCAGGAAAAAGTATCCGGAGCTGCCTGTTGTTGTTTTGACTGCTCGCGACACTACTTCAGATGTGATCAGGGGATTAAATTTGGGGGCTGACGATTATGTAACTAAACCTTTTGTGGCGGATGAACTGATAGCTCGGGCAAAAGCCAGATTAAGATCGCATCAGATGGGAGAGCAAAAAATGAAAGTAGGGGATTTAGAACTCGACCCTACCACTTTTGAAGTCAAAAGAGGCAGTAAGCTTGTGAGCCTTACTCCACAGGAGTTCAAATTACTGCAATATCTAATGGCCAACCACGGACGAGTTTTAACCAGAGACGCGATTCTAAACCGGGTTTGGTTTTATTCTCCCGAGGTAGAAACCCGAGTTGTTGATGTCTACATCGGCTATTTGCGCAAAAAAGTCGATAGGGGTCACAAAATAAAACTCCTCTCTTCTGTCCGCGGGTTTGGGTACGTCCTCAAGGAGTAAAAGATTAGACAGAGATTAGGGCGGACCGTGCTCACTGCCAAAATTACTGATCATATGGCTTACTCGATCGGTGCGGCAAAAAGTGTATATAAATGCTCTACGAGTGTGTTTTTCAGCAGGCTGCGTACTTTGCCCGAGCGTTGTGGTGTCTCTTCGCCGTTGACAGGTAGTGTGTGAATATTCGATCCGGACGAAGGATGAATGATGGGTTGAGTATGACTTGTGGTCGCGTAGAACGCCCTTTCTAGCGGGCCGTGTACATTCAACTTGGGAGATGCCATCTCATAAGGAAAATAGGCGATATGAGTAGAGGGGCCTAGGACTATTTTGTGTCGCTCAGAGGGCAGGAATTTCATGGCTTTAGACGTATGCTACCTATCGACCTTTAAAACTGGGGCAAAATTAGGTAAGAATCCCGTAAGTGGGGATACCACGGCGCGAGGGGTGGTAGTTCATGTGCTTGAAGGGTTTTTCAGAGATTGCCGGACTGTTGCGGTAAGGTTGTCAAGAAGACTAATGGCTCGATCTAGATTGGTTTGTATTTTGCCCACATAATTTACACAAGCTTCTTTATCCTGACCTGTTTCCAGTTGGCGGTTTAGGAGATAGCTAAAGGTTTTTATATTTGTTAAGGGAGTTTTGATGTCATGAAGCACTTGGTCAAAAGCTTCACTGTCTGTATGACTCTTTTTGTTAGCCATTTCGCTGTTAGTATACTCTAAATGATAGGCTACCACGGCGCGAGGGGTGGTAGTTCATATTGAAGGTCGAGGGTCGATGATATTTGCTAACGTGCCTACGATAAGGCCGAACGTTACCCAACCTAGAATGCTCATAAGTTTACTTGCTCGCCCCCTTCCGGCAAGATATATCGTGGCATTGGAGGATTAGAGACCTGGCAATAACGGGCAAGAACCTGGTAAACCAGAACCTTAAGGAGGGGAAATGGCTAATATGTAGATGGCGGAACGGGCGTTTCCAGCGGCGATTACGGCGTGGCCTTTATATGTAGCCGAAGAGAAATTCTGATTTCTTTTACGCGTAGCCGAAGAGAAATTCTGATTTCTTTTATCAGCTGTCATTCCCGCGAAAGCGGGAATCTATAACGGAGCAAAGCTCCGATATATCAGATATTCGACCTGTTATAACGTATTCGTTTCTGAACAAAGTGAACATATCAATACTTATTTGTATGGATTCCGTATCAAGTACGGAATGACAAAGTGTGAAACTCGTGTTGGTGTATTTCGGGTATAAGGTTCTGGAGTTTTTGCAGTTGTAGTTTTGTCTTAATTGGCTTGACTGAAAATTGTGCGCACTATGGACTTGTAAAACCTTAATACTCGAAGGTAGGTTTTGTATTTTCCATACGAGAGCATATCTTTAAAAGAAAGAGGAGAGGATAAGAAAGGGGTAATATTGTTGTGAGCATATGGCTTGGGGTAATACAATATACTGGCAGGTAGAGGTTCTATGGAATATTTTCAGGCAATTATATTGTCGGTAGTTGAGGGGCTGACTGAGTTTTTGCCTGTTTCCTCAACGGGGCATCTGGTTTTAACAGCTAACATTTTGAATATTCCTCAAACAGATTTTGTCAAAAGTTTTGAAATTATTATCCAGCTTGGTGCTATCGCAGCCATAATTTTTTTATACGGGAAAACCCTTTTAACCAGCAAGCGAGCTGGTTTGCGCATACTGACTGCCTTTTTGCCAACTGCCTTTTTGGGGTTTTTCCTTTACAAGTACATAAAAAGTTTTTTGATTGGTAACACAAACATCACATTGCTAGCACTCTTTTTTGGGGGCATTGCACTTATTGTTCTGGAGTTCTTTCACCAGGAGAAAGAACAACATGTAAAGAAAGTCGAGGATTTAAGTTTCAAACAATCTTTTCTAATTGGAGTTTGTCAGTCCCTATCTGTGGTTCCCGGGGTCTCTCGGGCCGCAGCTACCATTCTGGGGGGACTTTTTGTGGGAGCAAGGAGAAAGGTAGCTGTAGAGTTCTCTTTTCTATTGGCGGTACCTACGATGCTGGCTGCGTCAGGGTTGGACATTGTTAAGAGTGATTTTGCTTTGAGTGAAAGGGAGTACCTTTTGCTTGCAACGGGGTTTATGGGCTCGTTTTTGGTGGCAATTATAGCGGTCAAATTCCTCTTGAAATTTATTCAAACCCACACCTTTATTCCCTTTGGCATCTACCGAATTTTTCTTGCCTTGCTCTTTTGGATTTTTCTTATCGGATAGGTTTGTGATTTTACTTTGGCAGTCGTTAAGTTTGCTTAGAAGTTGCACTACAATAAATTATTCGTCAATTGCCAGTATTCCTAGTTTTTTAGGATTAAGATGATCGTGGAAGTCAAACGCTCCTTTTTCCAGAGGAGTAAATGTGTATGTCGTTTCTGGCTTGACAATTTTCTCCTCGAATCCTTGCAGGTTTTTGTGATTTTCGTGTTTCCCCGCAGCAACCTCCATAGCCTTTGTCGAGTTGTTGTAAACAGTTACTGAATCACCAAATCTGATTACTAAAAGTTCAGGGCTAAACATAAGCCCATCGTAAAATATTGTGTGTCTTTTGGGGATTTGAGAAAAAAGCTCTACAGCCATAACTCCCGTAATGATGCCTAGAACAAAAAAGAACAAAGCATTCTTCATCATGGAGAAGTGGTGGTAGTGGTGGGAGCTGTAGTAGTAGTGCTGGTTGATGGTTCAGTGGTGGTAGTGGTGGGAGCTGTAGTAGTAGTGCTGGTTGATGGTTCAGTGGTGGTAGTGGTGGGAGTCGAGCTTGTTTGGGCGCCGTCAGACATCCACCAGCCGCCATTATCGCCCATCCAGTGATAACCAGAAGGACACGAACCACTTGGGGTAGAACCACCAGTGGTGGTGGAGCCTCCTGATGTTGACCCGTCTCGAGCGGCATCAGACATACAGTAACCGCCATTATCGCTCATCCAATGAGAACCGGAAGGACAGGATCCGCTACTGGTAGATCCTCCACTGCTGGTCCCTCCACCGGAGGATGTGGTGTTGGAGCGGCAAGTACAAAGGCCGGCATCCCAATAAAATCCGCTGCCACAACTTGATGCCGATACATTGTAACAGCCTTGTGATGAAGCCTGTTTGCATGAACATGATCCATTATCCCACCAACCAGATCCACAGCCACCTGGGGGAGGATAACAACCGCTTGGACCACCTGATGATCCTCCACCCCCATAATATGGGGTGTTGGAACTTCTGCAGGAACAACTGCCGGAATCCCAATATGAATTATAACCACAACCGGATGATGGCGGACCAACGCCGCATGATGTGCCGCCATATCCACCCCACGTATCGGAAGTAACACACGAGCCTCCTGACGGACCTCCTGTCCAATATTGTCCGGGTGGGCAATTGCCTGAGCCGCCTGGGTAGAGCGGGTTAACGCCGCTACCGCCACCGTATCCGCCGCCACCACCGGGTACATAAGTATTGCCATTTGACATACACCAACCACCACTGTCACTCATCCAATGAAAGCCTGATGGACACTGACCCGGAGAGACAGGCGCAGGTCCTGAACCGGGTACAGTGCCTGATGGCGGATTAGTGGTGTAATTAGTGGGAGCCGGACCATAATAACTAGGCGCACCATATGAGTAAGGAGACGAAGGATAATTCCCACCTGTTGGGTAACCGTAAGTGGCAGGTGGAGCTCCCGGAGCAGTGTAATAAGGGCTGTAAGGAGTATAACCCGAACCGGTTCCGGTTGGCGTATAGTTGTAAGAAGAACTGTAGTTACCGCTATTTGACATACACCAGCCGCCGCTGTCATACATCCAATGATATCCGTCAGGACAAACTCCGGCGCTTTGGGCCTGTGGTCCTTGACCATAAACTAAAGGTTTTCCTTCTTTGTCAACAGACGGACTGCTGTTTGATCCGCCCGATGGCCCGCCAGGCCATCCGGGACGAAACTCATCTATTGTCAGATATCCAGTATAAGAGGCAATTGGTATGGACGCGCCCGGGGCAGGACAAGGAGTATTGGCCGGGAAAGGCGGGGTGGGTAGATAACATGGACCAGCCTGATCCCTTACACCTAGATTATATGATAAAGCTTCAATCCTAGCCAAATCAGGCGGTAGGAAAACACCGGGATTCCTTCTTCTAAAATCCCGCACCTGCTGAACAGATTGACTGGTAGGTCTGAATTCTTCCTGGAGTGTTGCCACAGCAAGCTGTACGTCTTTGCGGTTTTGGAAATCTTCCAATCTCACAACATCAGGACGGATAGTTTGAGTTATTTCATCAATCCTGGTTAGCCTCACATAAGGACGAATTTCCGCGGGAATTTCTTGACCGGGCTCAAAGTTTTTTTGAAATTCACCCAGTTTTGTAACAATATCCTCATTCTTTTCTACCTTTTGATCAATATCATCCTTCTGATTGGTAATGTCGGCAATCTCTGCCAGTTTGGAAAGTTCTTCCAACTCAACTTGAGCTCCACTGTCAACTTTATCAAAATCATCATTCAAAAATACCACATCGTCTCTTCCCAAACCTCCAACATTTGAAAGATTAGTCAATTCTGCCCTAACTGCCACCCGGGAATCTGCATCCAGCAGTTTTTTCTTATTCTCTTCCGAAATCATCTCCGCAGGCAACGCTTCAATTTTGGTTCTAATATCATCAGGGATAGGAGGCTCACCTAAAACATCAGCTGCTTTGTCAACACCCAAAATCGGCATAGAGGTGGCAGTTTGGATAATCTCATCCATCTCTTCTTTGGCCCAAGCTGACAGTTTTGTCAGCAACAGGTTTTGTTCAACCGATTCTTCACTCAAAAGCTTGGCAATCTCCTGCTTTGCCCCCTCAGAAAAACCCTCCCTAGATACATCAGCCATCGTGTTTTGCATGGCCCAGATATAATCAGAGATGGCTGCTTTAACTCCTGCTTTATCGTCTTTTTTCAAAGCATAGGCAGCTTCAGCTAATCTTTCTTTGGCTTGAGATAAACTAACCTGTTCTCTGACTTGAGGAGTAAAAGCAAATGTTTTTTGCAAACCCTCGCCCCACTGTTTAACAAAATAGAATGGATTGCCAGGAGGAACAAAAGTAGGTTGCGGAATATTTATTTCCTTAATTCCCCCTTCAATAGGTCTGGGCAAGGTACATTTACCGTCCGACCAACTCCAATAAGTATTAGGACTTTTACAGGAAGGTACAAAGTCTCTGGGATCCTCACCTGGCTTAGGCTGTGGAACACATTTGAACTGACTAAAAGAGTAGTATTGATTACTCTGGCAATTGTAATCTGTGGAATCACTAACTGGCTTACCATTATTATCCCACACACAACCATTTGGCGCTTGGTAGGATGATTCTTGGGGACAGGACTCTGAATCCCCCGGACCCGGGCTGGGAATAGGTAAGGGTGTCACTCCACCGGGTGAAGTCTGACAACTTTGGCTTTGCCAAGCCCAATTATAACCTGCCGGACAAACAGGAGAAGCATCATCTCCAAAACCCCTGCCCCTTTCATAAGGAACGCATTTTTGAGCAGCAAATGAATAATACTGTCCCGAACCGCTACATTTATACTGATCATAATCATTAAGTTTTTTACCGCTATCTGCCCAAACACAACCCTCCCCACTCTTGAAAGTGGCTCCAACAGGACAGGCGGTTAAAACCACATCTGTTGGCGAAGGAGGTTGATTGCCAAATTGACCTCTGTTAATTGGCCTGGCCGAACTACTAGCCGCCAGTTTATCGTAAACCGCCTTTAAATCTTCCCTGCCAGCTATATCTTCGGGTTTAATTAATGAAATATCAATGCTCTCGGTCAAGTTTTTTACTCTTTGGCTTAAAACATTAGCATTATTTTTAAGCGTGGGAGTTTGAGCTAAATCTGTTTGAATTGACCGTAAATTCTGCAGCTCTTCCACTTTTCTTACTTCTACCAGCTGGTTGAAATCTGAAGGAGAAACCAAAGCCTGGGCCTCGTCTAATTTTTTGGTATCGGTCGGAGGAAAAATACCTTCTTTGCTAAAATCACGAATTAGCGCCCGTGCTTCTTCGCGAGATTCGCTTTGGGTTAACACGTCTACTTCTTCCGGGAGAAGTAGCCCTTGGGCTTTCATGTCTTGTAGTCTGTTGGCGAGCACCAAAGGTAGGGGCGCACGTTTGAGTGTATCTGCTGAAACATCCATCAGGTTTTCAGTTGCCCTGACTGCATCAGTAAAGATTTGGGTATTTTCTGTTGGGATCGGTAACAGTCCTTTTTCAAAAATAATATTGTGGCGTGAGGCTTCGGACTCAAAGATTTCGGCAAGTTCCTGTTTTTGGTCTTCCGGCCCGCTCAGAGTCTTGACTGCCTGAACTACGCTGCGCATGGTGTCCCGGTATTGCTCAAGTGTTTGCTGGTAATCGTCGGCGCGCGCCTCATTTTTGGCAAGGACAGATGCTTCTCGCAGTCGCTCTTCAGCAAAACGCATCGCAAGACGCGCTTTCTCACTTTTGTCAAAGGTGGTTATTGTTTGTATGCCTTCCGCAGTTCGTTTTAGAAAATAGAATGTATTTCCAGGCAAGGTTCCGTTATAGCTTGTTAAGTATGGCGCTGTCGAAGGTGGGGGAAGAGATGGAGAGGGAGTAACTGGTTCTGCGGGCGAGGGAGCTGGTTCTGGCCCAGTTGCGGGTGTTGGAGTTGGTGATGGTGAGGAGGTTTCCGAGGGAATGGTTGGATTGACAAGGACTGCTTCGGGGAAGAACTTGGCGACCTCGTTTTGCTGGTCTTTTGAAAATGGAGCAAAGTTTATGGAGCTTGCGAGTTCTTCGGAACGCGAAGTATAGAGGTATGGCCGAATTTCTGGTGGCAACGGCAGGTCTTTGTCTTTTCTGCTTTGCCATTCTTCGAGTGATTTTTTGGTTTCATTATCTGGTGGAGGCAGGGTTTCGTAGGTACGCAGTTCCACAAATTGTAGATTGTTTGTAAGTTGGTTGTGGAATTCTGGATAACGGGAGGCGATTTGGGTATCAAGTTTTGTCATTTCGGCTATTGGGAATCTTCCGGAAGTCGTTAATTTTTCTAATGTCTCTCTTACTTCTGCCCGGCTTGGCAGTCCGTAGATTTTCTCGCTTTCTTCGGATGTCAAAATCCCCTGTTCCTTTAGAGCTTGTATGCTGGTAGATAAGTCATTGGGGATTGGCGGCTCGCCTTTTAAATTACTGACTGCGTCAAGGGCAGCGTTTGCGCCGTTGTCGATGTGTGCCCAGACCGTAGAGGCGGCAGGGGGATTGGCGGCTGCGATACTTTGGATGGCAGTTGCGTGAGAAACTGTTACATTCTCAACAGCAGTTGCGAGTTGACTTGCACTGTCGGGATTGTTTGAAGCTAAAGTCTCAAGGTTTTGAACGATGGTAGCCATGGTTTTTTGGTACAAGAAAGCTGCTTCTGATGCGTGCTGGAATTGTTCTTGATCTGTGAGAGTTTTTGCTTCAGAGAGCCTTTCTTGGGCAATGGATAAACGCAGTTCTTCTTTTGTTACCGGGTTAAAAGTGAAGGCTAATTGCACATTTTCAGCAAAGTGTTCTAGTGGAGAGAGAGGGTTTCCTGGCAGGATTCCTGTGGACTGGGGAATTGAAACGCCTTCTGGTGGAGTAATGGAGGGTAATTTTTCAGTGGATGGATACGTTACTCCCAAAACTTGTTGATTTGAGTGGTAATAAGGGCCCCAGTCGTAGTATGACTGTACGTTTGTGAGGGCAATTGCCCTTGCTGGGAGAGCAAGGAACAAAAAAACAAGAAGGAGTAGAACACTTCCTTTTTGACAGATCTGTGGCAAGCGATACTTGTCTCTCATTTTGGCAGCCAAACTACCTGCTTACTCTTAATATATTTAATAAAACAGCAGCTGGCACCTCTTGTCAAGTGTGGATTGGCAACTAAAGCCTAACTAAGGAAGAACTACCCAGTTCTTGTGGGCATTTTGGTTATTAAAATATGGACCTCCGTCCCTATACTGGCAAAGATTCTGGCCCCTTTTTTCATGTACTCAGAAAAAACCTTAGCCTCCTGTGCTGGGGGTAGTTCATTCCGCACCAAACTAAGGTTTAATTATCGTACTTGCTGAGACAACAAAGAAAATACCGACTGCATTTAAGATAAAAGAAAGAATAAGAAACTGGTATGTTTTCATTCTGGCAATACTCATAAGGCTAACTCCTATTTCATCAGGAAAAGGAGAGGCAATAACAATTGCTCCAATGACAGGCAGTGTCCAACTGAAATATTTGCTATGTAACACCGTAGTAATGTGATTGCCTCCAAAACGATTGTAAAAAGGTGTTATTTCTTCAAGAAGGTTATCTTTAATAAATCGAAAGATGGTAAAATCTCCTACAACTGCACCAAACCCTGCTACCAGTCCAATTTCTATTGGCGATAGCTGTTTGGCAAGGACGAGCAAAATAACTACTCCGGTTGCGACTGTAAAGGTAGAAACAAATAAGATACCAGCCAGAAATGCACCAAAGTATCCCAAGCTTCCAAGATTTAACAAAAAAGCGTGAAATGGTTCAAAGCGTGACAGAAGCACAGCAAACAAAACCGAAATTACAAATAAAGTCAGGTTTTTATATCTAAATGAACGCCAGTGGTCCATATTTTTAGTATATCAGACATTGCTTTCCTTACCTCTTCCGAACACTCTCTTAAAGAGATGAAGTATTTGGATCAGCACTTAACTTAAATGGCGGATCGGGATCTTAAAAAAGGAGGGATTTTGGTGTCCATGCTAGGTAAGCCAGACCCCGAATTAGCTAAGGAATCTGGAATAACAGCAATTGGACAAGGCACAGAAACAAATAGCAAGCACCTGGAAAGACTGACGGAATTAGTAGATCAGGGAGCAATCAAGCCACAAGTAGATACTGGGGGCTTCGACTGAGCTTGGCCGGATGTCCAAGCAAAGTGCACCGAAGTGCTCGTTTTTTTACCACAGATTAAAATTATCTAAAATAAGTTTCGTTGGCAAACTTAATCTGTTCTATAAACAACTTTTTGATTTCATAAATACTCTCCTGTTCGTAAAACAAAATTAAAGCCCTTTTAAATTCATCTTCGTCAACACTGCGATATGAAAGAGGATATAAATCGTAAGCTAATAAAACCGCGTTCGTCAGCATTCTGGCAGTTCTTTTATTACCATCTGTATACGGTTGAATATAAGGAATCATAAAATGAGCAATCAGTGTTTTTTCAAAAGGGTTTTTGGTCTTATTAATTGTTTTAATTGTTTCTTCAAACGCTTCTTTTATTTGAAATTCATTGTCAGGTGGACGATAAATCGTACCTGTTATGCCTACTGTCTGTTTTCTGATACCTGTAGAAATAGCTAAATTTCTAATTAAGATATTATGCAGCTGATTAATTATTGCAATAGAAATTGTTTTAAAATCATTTTTATTTTTAAGTATGGTTTCAAAAGCAGACTTATGATTCAAAATCATTATAGCTTCATCTTTTGTCTTACCTTTTGCCTCTCTTTGCTCTTTGATTAAACTTTCTGTTTCCAGTAGAGTATAAGTATTACCTTCAATTTTGGATGATTTCCAAGACAATTCGATGACAAACCTTTCTAATTCCCTTTTCAAAAGGTCAGGACTTAGTTTAATCGTCTTTTCTCTAAAACCTAGTGCCACTCTCTCTAGGGTGTTTATTTCTTCCGGCGTCAATAAATCATGCAAGTTTTTAAATATCTCAAAATCAAATGATTTTCTGGCACCAATTCTGTTGTCTGGATCATCGGCGAAATATCTTTCAAGGTTAAACTCGCGAAGAAGTGGGTTTTGAACTTTGGGAAAATATATTGTAGCTCTAGCCTTCCCTGTTACACTAACCAGTTTTTTAATCAATAAAACATGAAGATCCCTTATAATGGTTGGCTTTGAAACGGGATATAATTTAGAAACTTTTTCTTGAATTTCTTCCCTAAGAAGTCCCTCCGATTGGTTAATTACATTAAGAATGTATTTTTGCCGTGTAGTTAATATCGTCTCATCCATACACATTATCGTATCATATTGAGACGATTTGTCAAGTATTAAATCTACCCAAAATATTAGTTCGAGTAAGCAGAGCTTGCGATTCTTCGAATCTAAAGAACCATCTGGCTCCCGAATTAAAACCTTTGCAAACTTTTGAAATTATTTTGCCAAATCT
>MHBW01000030.1:44054-58100 GCA_001816385.1 Candidatus Blackburnbacteria bacterium RIFCSPHIGHO2_01_FULL_43_15b | reverse complement strand
TGCTTTTTGATGTTTTTCATCATTGGGATTTTTTCAATCATGTTTCGCCGTGGGAACAGAAAATTTATTCAAAATTATTTTTCGACCGCGACCCCGAAAATCCTGTGCCTGTCAAAAAATTATTGAAACATTTTGAAAAATTTGGAAAATACAAACAGCTCGCTGTACATTACATTTGGGAAGATTTGTTTTGGAAAAGGAAAAATGAAAAAATCCCGTGGCTAGAAAAAGAAATACGACTTTGATTTTGTCTGATAATCTGATAAATTAGAGAGGAAAGGTGGCGCGCCAGTTTCACTGGCATAAAATTCGGCGGCGGCGGAAAGCGAGGGCGGGGAAAAATTCCTTCCCCCCCCAACCCCCTTCCTTTTTGCCCGCCCGAGCGTTCGGTTTGGCGCGCGAAGCGCGCCATCAGTTCCGTTCAAAAAATGTTCGAGCAGAGTTGTATAATTCCACTCGTAAAATTTTTCCATTTAAAGAATTTGTGTCTTGCGCTGAAATTGGGTTTTCAGCATCCCCTGTCCCGATATAAAGCATCCCATCCGGCCCAAAAATAATTCTGCCCCCGTCGTGGTTTGCCGATCCTTTTATTCCACTCAAAATTACTTTTCTTTCCAAAAGTTGCTCGCCCTGCAATTTGTAACGTTCCACCCGGTTAAAGTAAGTTCCGCCGCTTTGCGTTGTTGAGTACAAATAAATAAAGTTGTTCTCGCTAAACTTTGGGTGAAGAGCCATCCCAAGAAGCCCGCCTTCTCCTACATGTTTTACACCCTGCACAACAATTTCACTTTTATCCTTGCTAATCTGCACCAGGTTGCCCGGCCGCTCTGTTACCAGCATCTCTCCTGAAGGCAAAAACGCAACCTCCCATGGAATATCCAAATCCTGGACAATAACCAAAGGTATGCCGTTGGAAGTGTTTTGTGACAGAGGTTGTGTGACAAGTGTCTGGTTTGCCTGCCTGCTTCTTAGGAAAGAAATCCCACCGACAATAAAGATTAAAATTAAAACACCTGCCAAAATTTTTTTCATCAAACCCTCCTTATATCTACCCAAGCACCATGCCATCCGCATCAAATAACATAACTTTAATCATGTAAGAAGTATATCAAATAAATTCCATGGTCAAGTTTTGTAGACTCCGACATTGAGTTACGAATCCGTGAGATTTCCAACCACGAGAGAGACAGGAACCGAAGGCGAAGTGCAATACACAAATGCCCCACTTCACCTAAAAGCAGTGTGTATTTTTGAAGTTAAAAATGGCAAGATTACACACATCCGCGAGTATCTCGATTCACAAAGCTATAAGAAGCAACTTGAAGTTTCTAATGCCTCAGGAAGCGTTCAATAACGTAATTTTCCCGAGGTTTATCTTATTGCAAAGCAACAAGGTTCCGTCTGCGGGTTCTCATTCAACCCCAGGGGTTGGTAAATCTACAACAAACTATCACATCTTCTGGGTAGTGACGAACAGTTTTTCCCACCAGGCGAGTTTTATCAACTATTATCTCCATCTCCTCCTCAATTTCTCTTGCCAAACCTTCCTGCAGAGTTTCTCCTTCCTCCACAAATCCCCCCAACCCGTTCCAAATTTTCTTACCATCCGGATATTGAATTAAGAAAAGCAAAACCTGGTTATCCTTTGTGAAGAAACAAACAGTCCCGCATCGTTACATCATGTCTCACTCCTTTTTACTTACCTTATTCCCCCCAGCTCAAAAAACAATACAGGTAACATCTGGCAATATTAGGCAATATCTGGCAAAATGTGTTAACATTTTGTCTTGAGCGCAGTCGAAAGATAAAAATGACTTGTCCGCAAGTCATCCTGAGCTAAGTCGAAGGAACTCTACAATGCTAATTCCACCGAAATACATACTCACACCCAAGATAAGCGAGTTACTGGCATCTATTGAGGCCAGCCGTCAAGTAATTGATTTGGTCAGCGTTCCTGGCGAAGTTGAAGCCAACATTAGGAGGAAAGCAACCTTGAGAAGTTCCCTCTTCTCCGCGCGAATTGAGGGCAATTCCCTAACTCTGGATGAATTTAGCCATGCCCCCTCAAGAGACCAGAAAAAGCGTGAGGTCAGCAATAACTTGAAAGGGTTGAACTGGGTTTACAAACGAGGAGTAAACAAAGATTTGACAACCCGTCAGATATTGGAGCTGCACAAAATCGTCATGAGTGGCCTTGTAGACTCAGAAAATCTGGGCCACTTCAGAAAAGAACAAGGTGCGATTTTCAACTCTGCCGGATATGTGGTTTACATGTCTGCCCGCCCTGCACAAATCAACTCACTCATGTCCCACCTTTTGAACTTTGCCAACGGCCCAAAAGAAAGGTTTGTCCCTATGCGCGCGTGCCTAGCGCACTACACCTTTGAGAGAATTCATCCTTTTTTGGATGGCAACGGACGGGTAGGAAGATTACTGCTACAAGCGATTTTGGCAAAAAATGATTATGGCATGAAGGGACTTTTAGCTTTTGAGGAATATCTGGATAACCACAGAAGTGAATATTATTCTGCTTTGGAAGTTTCGGAGAAAGAAGTCAGTGATTATTTAGAATTTATGCTGGCAGCTTTGGCCAAAACCGCTCAAGACGCCAAAGAAGAAATTTTGAGAAAGCAAACACTGGACGCCATAGATCTTCTGCTCCCCCGCCGCGCAGAAATACTGCAAATTATTAGGGACCATAAAATGGTTAATTTTGATTTTATCAAACGGCGTTTTATGGCCGTAAACGAGCGCACTTTGCGGTATGATCTTCTCCGGCTGGCCAACGATGGTTTAATCAAAAAACGAGGATCTACAAAAGGCGTATACTACCAACCAGTGGATTAAAAATCACTCTGTTTTACCTGTAAGGAGTGCATCAATCACATCGTGAGGCAATGCGACCGCGTTAAGAAGAGCTTTGCGGACAATTCCTCCTGCCTCACTGCCTATTTCATCAGCAGCATTAAGTGCCCCAAGAACTGCTTTTGTGGCCAAATGGCCGGAATCGCTACCTATTTCATTGGCTGCGCGAAGAGCGCCTTCAACCGAAGAAACTGCCACTTCTCCAAGGTCTGCACCAACGCTGGAAGCTCCCTTTATGGCACCCTTTGACGCTTCCAAAGCAGCCTCGCCAACATCCCCGCCTACTACATGAACTGCACTTACCGATCCGGAAACCAAACCTTTTACCCCACCAACTATTGAACCACCAACCTGGGAAACTGCGGATACTCCGTTTGAAACAACTTGAGAAACCATCCCCAAAGAAGCTCCGGCTACTTCACCACCGGCTCTAAGCAGTCCGACAACATTATCTTTCGTAACGTTACGTGTAGTCGTAACAATATCACCAGCACCAGAAACGACAGATTCTAAAGCACTTGTTAATTCTTCTACTATACTCGACATCCTTATTTAAGTTAACACTATTTAAAAACTCCTGTCAATACCCTAAAATGGAAATATATGAACCTTCGCCTTCGTCTTCGCCTCCACCCCGACTATATTCGGGCGATAATGTTTGGAACGGAAGATGCTTTAATCTCTACAACAGGTTCCATTATTGGAATAAGCGTAGGCATAGAAAATAAGAATCTGATTTTACTGGCCTCACTGGTTTATATAACGGTTGAGGCTGTCTCTATGGCTGCGGGTCAATTTTTAAGCGAACGGACAATTCACCAAATATACAAAGAGAAACACACAGACAATCTCTATATAGGTTCCGGAGTCATGTTTTTATCATATTATCTTGCCAGCATGATTCCGCTCATCCCCTTTTTGTTGCTTCCGGTTAAAACGGCTGATTTTTCGGCAATAGCCGTTGCCTACGTTGCGCTTTTTGCCATCGGATATGTCAAAGGTAAAGCACTCTCCGTCCCTCCAACAAGAAGCGGTTTGGAGATGTTGCTTATTGGCGGGTTGGCAACACTAATAGGCGTCCTCGTCGGCTTCCTCCTCCGAATTGCCTAACTAGCCTCACAAAACTTTACAGGATCATTACTTCAATTTGCTCTTTCTTTAATCTACCCACGTTAGCATGTCTGTGCCTAAAATCCTTTTGGTAACCCATGAACACTAAAAAAGCGCTTCTATCAGTTCTGTTTTTTTTCTTAGTTTTCCCAACAGGCGGAGGGTTCTCTCGTGTTTTGGCAAAGAAGGATAACCCGAAGCATGACAACCGTAGTCAGACCACGAAGATACACCATGGCGCCCAACAAACACTGGAAAAAGCTGATGCTCCAAAAGACCAACCTGAAGAAGTTGTGCCAAATTCTCAACCTCCACTTTTCTTTTTGGCCAAAGAAAACTTGGGGTCTCCTTACAAAACAGCAACACTGCCACCTCAAGCCACAAAAGATTTGCTAATAGCCGCTACTTCTCTTTTTGGTTTGGGTCTCCTTCTCCTGAGCAAAATTGACAGTCTGCTGATACCTCATGCAAAAACACGATGAAGAAAATATTAGGGTTAACCTGTCTCACACTGGCAACCTTAATTTTCGTGTATGTTTTCTATAACAAATCAGAAAATACAAAAAGCACCCGGACATTTTCAAACTATACGATACTTTCATCCACATGGGAAAAATATAAGGGCCAGTTCATACAGAATGACGGCCGGATTATAGACTACAACCAAAACGCCATCACGACCTCCGAAGGTCAAAGTTATGCCCTTTTGCGCGCGGTTTGGTCAGACGACAAAGACACATTTGACCTAGTTTGGAAGTGGACTCGCGAAAACTTAAAAAGAAAAAGTGATAACCTGTCCGGCTGGAAATGGGGACAGCGCCAGGACAAAACTTTTGGGTTTTTGGAAAATGGCGGCGACAACAGCGCATCTGACGCTGACACGGATATTGCGCTGAGCTTAATTTTGGCAGGAAAACGTTGGGGTCACCAATCTTATATCGACCAGGCAAAACCTGTTTTAAATGACGTCTGGGCAAAAGAAGTTGTCAGGTTTCAGAGTAAAAATTACTTAAGCGCCGGGAACTGGGCCAATTTGCCTAGTGAAATTGTTTTGAATCCCTCTTATTTTACGCCGTACGCGTGGAGACTATTTGCGCAAACCGATAACACCCACGATTGGAACAGTCTTATAAATCCCGCTTACGATCTGCTGGATGCGTTAAGCGGTTTACCTCCCGACTGGGTCAGTATTGACAAATCAACCGGCCAGTTAAAAAGCCCAAGTGTCGCCAATCTAACAACTAATTACTCATATGACGCCATGCGTATTCCCTGGAGAATCACAGTTGATTACCAATGGAACAAAGAAGAGCGAGCCCTAAATTATCTCTCCTCAGCTTTTAAAAAATTAAGAGACGACTATTTACAAAATGGCAAACTGCCAACTTCCTACTCTCGTGATGGAAATGTGATAAACGGGGATGAATCACCTTTAATGTACTCAACAGCTTTGGGATATTTCAAAACTACCAATCAGAATCTGGCCGAAAAAATTTATCAAGAAAAAATAATCCAGCTTTATTCAAATGACACGAATTCTTTTAAAGAAAGCCTCCCCTATTACGAACAAAACTGGTTATGGTTTGGGGCAGCCTTATATAACAATAAGATCATACCCTTTTAAATTTGTATGCAAAAGCCAATTATCGCTTCAGCAAAAGTGCCCAAAACCTTGCTGGTGATTAATTTTTTGGCAGGAATTTTTTACATCTCCTGGTGGTTTGGCTTTCAAAATGTAGATAGCTGGGTCTTGTACTTTTTACTGTTTGCTGGCGAAATTTATCACTTAATAGTCGCCTTTCTGTTTTGGTTCACACTTTGGCCCCAAGAAGTATCACACGAAGAGCCAGATATTTCTTGCCAGCCGTCAGTTGATATTTTTATAACGGTTTGCGGCGAACCAACAGATGTTGTTGGAAAAACAGCCATCGCCGCCCGCGATTTAAATTACAAAAATCACAAAGTTTATCTTTTAAACGATGGGAAAGTAGCCAACAAAGATAACTGGCAGGGAGCCGAAGCGATAGCCGATAAATTAAGAATCGCCTGTATTACAAGAGATACCCCAGGAGGAGCAAAAGCGGGAAATATCAACAACGCGCTAAAGTTTACATCCGGAGAAATTGTGGTTATTTTTGATGCCGACATGGTTCCTCATAAAGACTTTTTGAAAAAAACCATTTACCACTTTAAAAATCCTCAGGTTGGTTTCGTCCAAGCTCCACAATATTACCAAAACTATGACAAAAACGATGTGGCCGGCGGAGCATGGGAGCAACAGGAGCTTTTTTTCGGACCAATTATGCGCGGCAAAGAAAAAAGCAATGCGGTATTTATCTGCGGAACTAACGTCGCCATAAGAAGAAATGCCCTGCTATCAGCAGGGGGAATGTGTGAAACTAACATTGCCGAAGACTTCATCACTTCATTGCTAATCCACGAAAAAGGCTGGTTGTCCGTATATGTTCCGGAAGTTTTAGCCGAAGGCTTAGCGCCTGAGGATTTGCTGTCTTATTTTAAACAACAGCTTAGATGGGCTCGTGGGTCTTTGGAAGTTTTATTCCGTTTCAACCCAATTTCCAAAAGCCTATCTTGGGCACAAAAGTTTCAATACATTGGTTCTGCGCTCTACTATCTAAATGGGCTTATTATAGCCATTGATGCTCTTGCTCCATTAATTTTTTTCTTCACAGGCGTCTCTCCAGTAACATCTGCCACAACCTTGTTTGCTCTCTTTTTTATACCCTTTATGCTTCTGAATTTGTTTACTCTTTATCTTGCGTCGGGAAACAGGGTCACTTTTCGGGCCCTGGCATTTTCCCAGGCCAGTTTTGCGCTGCAGCTACAAGCGTTGGCTTCCATAATAACAAACCAGAAAATGGGTTTTTCTGTAACTCCCAAAAAAGCTCTTGAGGGTAATTTTCTTTCTATAGTTTATCCCCATCTTACCTACATAGGAATTGCAACGCTTGGTTTTGGTTTCGCACTGCATAGAGAGGGCCTAACACCTTCTGTTGTTACTAACCTGGCCTGGGTAATGTTTAATGTTTTCCTTCTCTTGCCTTTTATTTCTGTTGCTTATCCCTGGGAAAAGATCTTCACCAACGCAAAACTGTCATTCCCGCGCATACGGGCATTCAATTAACTGTCATCTCGAACGACAGTGAGAGATCTCTCGTCTTTGACTCGAGATGACACCAAAGTGGAGAAAATCAAAAAATGTTTACCAAACAATCGTTACTAACATTCTTGGGAATAACACTAGCTGTTATTTTTTCCTTGACTTTAGGCTTCTTTACGCTATCTTTCCAATCAATTCGACTTGATGAATCACAATCTTTGTGGATGTCGGGCAAATCTTTACCCATACTGTTAAAACTCACAGCAGAAGATGTGCATGTCCCCCTGTATGGAATTTTGCTGCATTTTTGGATCCAAATCTTTGGAAACAATATCATCTTGGCAAGAATTCTTTCCTTATTATTTTCTCTTGCCACAATCCCCGTACTTTACAAAGTAACCCGGGAAGCCAGTACCAGGACTATCGCTACTGGCACAATTCTTCTTTATTCTTTCTCTCCCTTTATCGTTTGGTATACAACGGAAACCAGAATGTATTCTCTGTTTACTCTTGTGACCACTATAAACCACTTCTATTTTCTGCGTTTTTTACGCTCTGACGGCAAGGAAGGAAAACTGGGTTATTTCTTAAGTTCGCTTTTTGGCTTTTACACCCACTATTTTTTCTTTTTACTGGCAACAACCCAAAGTCTATTTTTATTGGGCAAAGCAATTTACCAACGGTTGGAAAAAACCCAACAAGCCCCAGCCCAATCTTCCCCTTTAAAATTTTTTTTTAAACAAGCCGCTATTTTGGGTTCCGCGTTCGCCTTCCTCACTCCCTGGCTTTATTACTTCATCCGTTCCGGAGCCGGTACCTCCACTTCTCCCAAAATCCCCCCGCCTACAAGCTTTAATATCTTCGAGGTATTTTTTAATTTTATTTTCGGCTTTCAAAGTCGACACTTTCAATCTTTTGTTATTTCGCTTTGGCCCCTAGCGCTAATTTTCTTGTTTTTTATTTTTACAAAAAGAAAAATTATTAAAGTCCAAGGCATTGCCTATTTTGCTGCCGCAACTTTCTTACCCATAAGCCTTGCTTTCGCGGCGTCCTTCATTAAACCAGTTTTTCTTTCCCGATACCTGATACTGGCAACTCCCACGCTATTTATCATCTTAGGCTGGGCCATAATTAACTATCCCCGGCGTCTCTCATCCGTTTTTTTAGGCCTTGCCGTTATCACCATGCTTGGTGCCAGCACTTATCAAAACATTTCAGCCAACACTACTGTAAGAGAGGATTACAGGTCTGTTAGCGCATACCTTACCCAAGATGCAAACGCACAGGATATTGTGGCCGTTTCAGCGCCTTTTACAATTTACCCTATTGAATACTCTTATGACGGAAATGCCAAACTGGTAACTATACCCGAATGGAATCGTTATACACAAGGTTCAATTCCACCATTCGCCGAAGATCAATTAAAAAACCAAATTGAAGGATATAGAAATACTTATCAAAGAGTTTTTTTAGTGCTCTCCTACAACCAGGGATACCAGGAAAAAATTAGAAGTTATTTTGATAACAACTACGAACTATTAAGCCAAAGAGAATTCCCCTACAACATTTCCGTCAGAATCTACAAATTACGGTATTCATATTAGACCTAAACCATGATGCTTCTTATATCGGGAGCCGTGCTGCTTATAATTTCCTGGGTTATCGCCTGGAACCACAATTTGCCTTTCTCGGAGCATTCTTTCCCTTTCTTATGGCTGGGATATATCTTAACTGTCAACGGCTTAAGCCTTGCCATTTGGGGACATTCACTTCTAACAAAATTGAGGTGGCGTTTTATTCATCTTTTCTTGTTCTCAATTCCTTTTTGGTGGATTTTTGAGGCGGCAAACCAGCTGGTGGGCAACTGGCATTATGTGTTGCCCCATCCGGTCTCTCAAATAGAATATCTCCTCCGCGCATCACTTAGTTTTTCGACAGTGATACCTGCTGTACTCTCAACAGCCTATTTATTAAACAGCTTCCTGCAAAAAACATGGCTTAATTCGGGTAAAAAATTTGCCGTTTGTAACTACTGCGTACTTGTCGCGTTTATCACAGGCATTATTTCACTCTTCTTTTTGTATAAATTTCCTACCGTTTCCTTTCCGCTCATCTGGCTAAGTCTAGTCTTGGTTACAGAACCGTTAAACTTTTCCTTGGGTATTCCTTCGTGGTTATCTCAAATCTCCAAAGGCAAGTGGGCGTTTTTTGTCTCAGTCACTTTGGGCACCTTGATTTGCGGATTTTTTTGGGAACTTTGGAACTACTATTCAGCTCATAAATGGGTTTACGTCCTTCCTCATTTATCTTACTTTAAAGTTTTTGAGATGCCAATTTTAGGCTACCTGGGCTACTTGCCATTTGGCCTGGAGGTTTACTCTTTTACTAGGCTTTGTTTGGGGATTTTAAAAAAGTTTTTGGGTGTGGTATAGTCCAATATCGTGACCAAATATAAATTAATCTTTAACGAGATGCTGGAGAAAAACCCCGAGCTTTTTAACGAGTTCCGCACCGTTCACGACAAATACTCACTTCACCCCGAAGAAAATCAAGAAGAATTCAATATAATCGGCAGAAAAGTCCAGGATGTTATCCGCCGCTTTGAAAACATTTTGTGCGGTAAATCCGAAACTTCCGGCTACAGCCAGTATTCTTCCAACCTGGCCCAAAAATTCCAGGATGAAATCCGCACTCACTTCCACAAAATTGATTTTATCGGCATCAAAATAGGTTCCTCCGAACCCCAGTTCAACCTCAAAAGGATTAAACTCTGTCCGAGCCTTTGCGACTGCCTCCGCCACTGTCATACCGACGAAGTCGAAGCGGTCGCCGGAGAACCGGTCAATCTTTCCCCCGTCAGTGTCAGTGACAATCAGGTGAACTGGCTGGGGAACCTCGATCTTCACGATCGCCCGAGCGCCGCTCTCCGAACCAGCTCCCGCTATCATACCGCGAAGCTTGTCCAAAACTACAACCATTGCCATCCCTCCTTGCGGGCGACAACACTACTTGCGACAAAACGGGAAAGTGCAAACCTTCCTTTCTGCAATAAATGCAAGAATTAGTGTGTAGTATACAAGAAATCTTACCTAATTCAAATGCTTGAGCAGATATTCTGGTTTGTGGACTATCCAATCGTGACCCTCATTTTCTATGGCATAGAAACTTGAACCTACAATCAACCCATGAAGCCTTTTGCCAGCTTCTACGCTAACCAGGTGATCTTCCGTTCCCCACAGTAAAGTCGTTGACACTTTTACCTTCTTCGCCACTTCTGACGAGTCATATCTGGCTGCGTGCTTTACAAGTTTAATCTGTGTGCGCAGATTACTAACTACCCGACCAAAAGACCGCACTTGCTCCCAAAAAGCAAACCTGGCATAAGCCAGATTGTTTTTAGCAAAGCCCTGAAAAAGTAGGTGCAGGGGTAAATCATAAATATTTCCCACAGAATTGGCTAAAAACAAGTGACTAACTTTTTGAGGATAACGTGCAGCAAAATCCATCGCCAAAATTCCGCCCAAAGAATGCCCTAAAACAAAAACATTTTCAGTACCTTTCAAAAACACAGACACTTCGTCGGAGATTTCATTCAAAGTTTTTCTTGAGGCAATTTCCACATACGGAACAAAAACTATATTCCAGCCTGAAAGGTTGGAAACAAGCTTTTTGTACGAAGACTCACCCAAACTCCAACCCGGGAAAACAAACAAAGCTTTCGACATAGGTTAAAGATATTTTTGTGTGTAGTTCTGGAGCAACCGAGCATACATAATAGCGTCTTCCGCTTTTCTGTCTTCGGTAACGGGCATTTGCAAAACACTTTCAGCACCCTTAACAAGTTGCACTAAATAAGGGTCTACATTCTCTAAACTAATCTCCTTAATTCTTTTGTGTGCTTCTTCTTCGAAGCCGGAAGCTGTACTTAAGGCATTTTGATGCAAATAAAGTCCAGTTCTTTTTAAGTCTAGAGCCAACGACCCAACTGCTAGTTTGACCTCATTCATATATTATCCTGAAAAAAAATTTTGTTAGATTTTCGTATTTCTCTCGTATGTGCATGTCAAGTATAACGTTATCATTATTATTTTGATTGGCCCTAATATTAATAAACGATTCAAGGTCAATTATCTGTGTGTTAGGATCAATTCCACCTCCCCAAATATCGCTTTGTTTTGACCCTTCGTCCAAAAGGACTTTCTCTGACTCAAAATGCCTATCTGCTCCAGCTGAACAAATTTCCCTTTTTATATCGATAACGGTTTTTATATACCCGTTAGAAAAGGTCTTTTTTAGCTCTTCAATTTCCTCTGCTGTGTACGGCTCGGACTTGGTGATAATCACACATAAATCTTACCATAATAGCGCGGATTAAAATCCACTAATACATCAACCCGACACCTATTTAAGAACTGAATATCCGGCATTTTCTATTGCCGATTCGATATCTTCTTCTGACACTTTTTCAGGATCAAATTCAACTTCGCAAGTTCGCTTGGCATAATTTGTGCTGGCAGACTTTACCCCATCCATTTCCTCCAAACAATCATCAATTAAAAACGCACAAGAGCAACAATTTAATCCATTTAATTTCAGTGTTTTCTTAATCATATCACGACACCCTAATCGTCCCCGTATACATTCCCATCCCACAAGCCCAGATTATATTCCCAGGTTTATCGGGGGTAAATTCAAAAGTAGCTGTTTCTCCCAAATTTAGTCTCTTGCTCATTTTAAGCTGCGGGATGACAAAAACAGAGGTGCAACCCATCCTGCCTTGAGGAGTAACATTGAGTTTTACCGGTTTGCCTACTTTAACATCAATCAACGAGGGATTATACCCAGCTGCTAAAACATTAATATTCGCATTCTGTACACCGTTGACTATCGTAACACTGTTGGAGGCCCCCAAGACATCGCCGGCCGGATCACGAATCACTTGCGCCAGCGCACCAAATGTTTGGCCAACACCATTCAGATTAAAAGGCGAACCACTCAGCACTAAAGATGAGTTAATTGAAGAAACTCCCAGGAAAACCAGAGCGGTTGCGGCGGCCGGAGCAAAATACTTGTCAAAAAGCTTCCCCATTGCGGCCAAAACACCAACGCCAACAAAAAGCGGCATTGTCCCAATTGTAAATAGGGCCATGGTGGCAGCTCCCAAAAACGCGCTGCCTGTTGATATCGCAAACGTTTCCATAGCCAACGTTGTTCCACAGGGTATAAAGATCGTTAAAACGCCTAAAAAGGCTGGAGCAAAGAGGCTTGAGCTCCTGGCTTCCTTGCGTACCATTCGGGTCAGAAATTTAGGCGGCTGAATAATGGCATAGTGAAAAATCGGGTGAAGCTTCAAAAGATTTCCGGCTACGGCCAGCATGTATAATCCAGCCACAGCCTGCATGACTATCCGCATTTGGTCGGAGAGCGAAAGTGCCTGGCCAAACGCGCCAAGTAAAAACCCCAAAAAGGTATAAGCCACCAGTTTGGAGATTAAAAAAGCTATAGTCGGCCCAAAAGCCCCTTTGCCCTGGCGCGCTGCCACAACTGAGGCCAACAATCCACCTTGCACTGCCGCGCAGGAAAAGCCTCCCACAGTCAAGCCGGTAATAAATGGTATCCAAATATTTTCCATGGGAACAGAAATAGTATACCAGACTTCAAACTTTAGCTCGATTCAACAATAAAGAGTTAGCCACAACTGAAATTGAACTTGAAGCCATAGCGAGGGAAGCATAAATTGGGTTTAATAAAAGCCCAAAGAAAGGATATAAAACTCCTGCCGCAACCGGAATTAGCAAAACATTATAGCCAAACGCCCAAACAAGATTAAGCTTGATCGTGCGCATAGTCTTTTTAGAAAGTTCAATAGCAGCAACCAAAGTCTGCAAATCACGATTTACCAAAGTTATATCGGCTGCCTCGATTGCAACATCAGTTCCGGTACTTATTGCAATCCCCACATCAGCAGCAGATAACGCCGGCGCATCGTTTACCCCGTCACCCACCATCGCCACAACTTTCCCCTCCGCTTGCAGCCTTCTAACCTCGGCTTCTTTTTGATCAGGCAAAACTTCTGCCAAAACTCGATCAACTCCGACTTGCCTGGCAATGGCCTGGGCAGTCCTTTGGTTGTCGCCAGTAATCATTGCGGTTTCTATGCCCATTTTTTTTAATTTGGCTACAGCATCCCTTGCCGTATCCTTCACAGTATCAGCAACCGCAATCAGTCCAAGAATCTTCTTACCCGCCACCAAAATCATCACCGTCTTTCCCTCCCCCTCCAGCCTCGCCAGGTCGGACCTTGCAAGGCTAATGTCAATTTTATTTTCCTCCATTAAGCGCTTATTGCCTAAAAAGAGGTGGGCTTTGCCAACTGTTCCTTCAACGCCCCTGCCCGAATGAGCTTTAAAACTTTTGACAGAAGATAAGCGGCAACCCTCTTCCTGGGCCTTTTTGACAATTGCCTCCGCCAAAGAATGTTCTGAACCCTGCTCAAGAGAAGCAGCCAAAGTAAGCACGGAAAGGTGAGTATCATCTAGCGCACGGGTGATTTTGTCATTCTGACCCCGCTTAGCGGGGGAAGAATCCATGGCAACTGCCAGCTGTCTCGAACTAGTCGAGAGATCCTTCGCTTCGTTCAGGATGACAGAGGGTAAGATGTCCGTAACGATGGGTTTTCCGTTCGTCAACGTTCCAGTTTTATCAAAAACTATCGTATTTATTTTGTGAGCCGTTTCCAAACTCTCCGCATCTTTGATCAAAATCCCCTTCGACGCGCCTTTCCCCGTCCCCACCATAATTGCTGTCGGAGTCGCCAAGCCCATCGCGCAGGGGCAGGCAATAATCAAAACGGCAACTGTATTTAAAATTGCAAAAAGAGTCGCCGGTGCCGGGCCGAAATCGTACCAGACTATAAATGTCGCAATCCCCAAAATCAAAACTACCGGCAC
>MHBW01000030.1:29819-44038 GCA_001816385.1 Candidatus Blackburnbacteria bacterium RIFCSPHIGHO2_01_FULL_43_15b | reverse complement strand
GCGTTGTTTTATACAAAAACGTCCCGCTTTTATTAATTGTCCCGCCAATAACCGTGTCGCCTTTTATTTTATCTACCGGAACACTTTCTCCCGTCACCATTGACTCGTCAATTGATGACTCGCCGTTTGTAATTATTCCATCCACAGGAATCTTTTCTCCTGGCCTAACCCGAATAACATCCCCCACCACAACGTCTTCGATAGGAATATCTTTTTCCACCCTTTCCCCTTTCCCCTTATCCCTTATCACTCTTGCTGTTTTTGCCTGCAAACCAATCAGTTTTCTTATCGCCTCGGACGTTCCCACCTTTGCCCTCCCTTCTAAATATCTGCCTAACAGAATTAAACCAATGATGATCGTCGAGGTATCAAAATATGGCATAGACTCGATCCCAATTTTTTCCACAAGATTAGGCAAAACAGTGACAACCACGGAATACAAATAGGCAGTTGTTGTGCCTATGGCAATCAAGGTATCCATATTGGCAGCGCGGTTTTTCAATGAAGTCCAAGTGTTGCGATAAAATTCCCACCCTATCCAAAACTGAATAGGAGTTGCCAAAACCAACTGTATCCAAAAGTTGCGCAGGAAAAGCGGGGAAGTATCAATAAGCTTAGGGAAAGTTCCCCAAACCAAAAGCGCACCCGCAAAAAGCGCAATCGCCACCTTCCTCAAGAGTTTAGTCAGCTCTTTCCTCTTTACTTCCTCCTCCGCGTCCATACTTTTTTGCTGATCTAAAACTGCCTTGTATCCAACCTCCGAGACAGCTTTGCAAAGCTCCTCCTGTGTAATTTTTTTGGGGTCAAAAGTCACGCGGGCTTTTTCTGTGGCAAAATTGACCACAGCCTCCATTGCTCCCTCGAGTTTAAGAAGCCTTTTCTCAATAAGCCTTACGCAAGACGCGCAATGCATACCTGTGATTTTGAAAGTTTTGGTAACCATAAAATGTTGTACTGTCATCCCCGCAAAAGCGGGGATCCAAAAATTTATATGGATCCCGGAACAAGTCCGGGATGACATGCTCGTCACGTAACTTATCCTTTCACAATGATTTTTCCATGGTACATATTCATCCCGCATGAATAGACAAATTTTCCTGCCTTCTTCGGGGTGATCGAAATATTAACGGTTTCTCCCAAAGGTAGTTCCCGCCTGATTTTAAAATCCGGAATGAGCAATTCCTCAAGGCAAGACGACGGGTCAATTCTTTTAAATTTCAATACCGTGGTCTTGCCCTTGGGAACTTCCACTACTTCGGGCTTATACCCGCCTGAAACTTCGATATCCGCCTCACCACTGGTTGCTTGGACCGCCTGCTCCTTTTTGCCCAGGAAAAACCAGTACACAAAAAGTGCTGTGAGAAAACCAACGCCGGTAACTATGATTTTATCTATACTCATAACTTTACATTGGAAGAGATCCTTCGACAGAGTTTACGGTGAGCTTGCCGAATCCGCTCAGGATGACCCCCCCGCCTTAGCGGGGTCACTTTTCTTGAATCTTCTTCCACAAATACACAGCTAAAAGTACCAGAACAACAATAACCAAAAGCGTCAAAAGACTTCCAAAGAAGCCCCAGCCACCCATCATGCCGCCCCAGTTTCCGTAGTAACCCATCATCTTGCCTTTTCACCTCCTTTTACTTTCATTAAAAAGAAAATAAGCCCGGCCGTCAAGGCGAACAAAAACCCAAAATTCACCAGTGGGTTTGGGCCAATTTGATCGTTTACAAAAGCTCCAGCGTTTTGGATTAACTTTGAGAATTGATCGGCTTGGGTCATAGAAAGCTTGCCTGTCATAGTTAAAACAAAAGTGATAAATCCCGCGCCCAAAAAGATCGCACCCGCAATCAAGTTTCCTAAAAGTAACGGATATTCTCTACCACTCAAAGAAAAAACAGTTAAAGGTTTGCGCCATATTTGTATCCCTGGCATTTTATACGAGAAAAACAGCGACATCAAAAGAAGCGGCGTGACCATACCCAAAACATAAACGGCGCCCAAAAGTAGCGCACCCAAAAAATTGGGAGACAAAAAAGCAAAAGCCAAAACCCCAATCAAAACCGGTGCACAGCAAGCGCTGGTTAGACCAGAGAAAATCCCCAAGGTAAAAACTCCAACCACATCAGTCCTTGTCTTCTCTTGCCGATAAGCCCAGGAGGGCATCGGTAGTTTTAAACCAAGTAGGGAAATAATTCCGGCGCCAATCATCACAAATGCTCCGAGAAGATAAACTACATCGTGATACCGCAAAAGCATTTTGGAAGCAAAAGCAACGCCCAAAACTGCCGGCATCAGAACCACAAAAATTCCCAAACCAAAAACCAGCGTCATCGCCAAAACTTTTTCCCTTTCTTTGAAAACGCTTCCTAAATATGCTGGGAATAGAAATGTAATACAGCAAGGCGCAAAAAGTGCCACCATTCCGGCCACAAATGCAGCAATTATTGATGTTGAAAGTAAAAAACCTTCCATTTATGCTCCACACCCACCACCACTATTAAGAGCCGGCCAGGAAACAGGGTCAATTTTTGATTTTATGTCCTTATATCCTGCCGCGCTTGAATAATTTTTAGCCAAAATCTCCTGCGGCGAAACTTTTTCCCAATCCTTCCCATCTTTCTCAAAATAATAAGCCAAATCCAAATAGGTTTGCGGAAACCAATATGAGTTAAACGCCAAAACTGTTTTGTAAATCTCTTCCCTGGGAAAACCCTGATTGACCATCAGCTCAATTAATCCCAACGCTGCCATACCATGATTACAATCGGGGAAAGCTGTCGAATTGCCGCAGCAGGGGCGATAAATGTTGCCTGCTATTTCTTCAACAGTTTTTTCCTGCTCAATAGTTAGGGGAATATAAGAATACTTTGCATAAATTTGCATGGACTTTTTGACCCCCAAAGTCCAACCGCCGGTTGAGGCAAAATTCTCCGTCTTCCCAAGCCTGACCATCTCTCCTTGAGTTAAAACTTTGCTTTTGTTGGCCAGCCCCAACCCCCATAAAACATCAACCCAAAAACGGGCAGATGTCTGATTTAATACAATCGTGTCCGGCGCTGACTCTTCAAAATAGGCTTTATATTCTTCCGGCAAAGTTGAATCCCCAGAAACCGCCTTGGCAAGTTTTGCTTTATCAATCACACCATTGGCAACCATTCTGGCCCCCAAATTCCCCCAGCGGATGTTAAATGTAAAGCCGTTTGCGGGAAGAACTTTCTCCTGAACTTTAACCAAATCAATTCCATTAATAACAGTAGTTTTTGAAGATACAGCCAACTTTTTAGTTTTATCGGCAATCGCTCTTTGAGCATGCAAACTGCCCGCCGCAAATGCGGTCGCCATAAAAAATATAACCAACGGAGGTATGAAAACTGCTTTTTTTAACATGTCATTCTGAGGCGTAGCCGAAGAATCTCTTGACCCGCCGAAGGCGGCTTGTTCAAGAAACCTCGCATACGCGAGAGATCCCTCGCTCTCGCTCGGGATGACGGTGCACCTTTTACCGCACTACATTACCGTCAAAGATTAACTCAACCGCTGAGTGCGCTGGGTCATTGGTTTCAAAACTGACAACTCTTGAAATTGGCCCAACTCCTTGGGGACCATGGTAGGCGGGGTCAAAAATGGCCACAACTTCTCCTTCCTGACCGGCAGCAAGTTTGCCAGTCCACGCAGAGCGTGTACCCATAACCATCTCAGGACTTTTCTCCTGGCCGTTTTGGAAGTAGGCTTTTGTACACATACAAGAGGTTGTCAAATTACCAATCGTAATTTCGGAAGTGCCGATATTTTTGATTTTAAAGGAGTGCCTTGCTAAGCCACCCTTAAAAGGAATGTCTCCAAAAGAAAATTTTGTTTCTGGAATTTCAATTTTTGCGTTTTCAACTTTGGCAATTTCTGCTGCTCCCGGAGGATTTGCTCCAACATAATAAACTAAACCACCGATCACAACAAAAGTAAGAACGATAAATACCCAGAATTTCTTGCTCATATTCCCTGTCATTCCTGCGGAAGCAGGAAACTATACAAATAATTTATATAGTTTCCGTGTCAGGCACGGAATGACTGCGCGAACACAGGTTTGCACACCTTAACTTGCCCGTTTAAATACTTTCATCACTTCTTCTAAAGAATTTTTGCCATGTCCGTCATGAATATCTTTGGCCACACAATTTACCAAGTGGTTTTCCAGCAATAAGGAGTCAATCTCTTTTAACGCGGCCTGGACTGCTTGCGATTGGTTAATAACATCAATACAGTATTCCTGGCTTTCAACCATCTTGATAACCTTATCCAAATGACCGCGGGCAATTTTTAATCTATGAAGTGTTCGCTCTTCTAAATTTTTCGGTCTGTAGGTCATAGCAGCATACATCCTCCCCTGGGGGATATGATATAACACAAGAAGCGGGTGTGTCAAGTGTCTGTCATCCCTGCACAGGCTCGCCTCGCGAAGCGGGCAGGGATCCAAAATGTCATCCTCGACCTGATCGAGGACCTATATAAATAGATTCCGGATCTAGTCCGGAATGACATACAACAAAAACGCGCCAGAAAGAGAGTTTTACTTCTTTCTGGCGCAATGGCCTTGGTCACTGAGCAGTGGGCTCGGGTTCGGCTGTCAGCACAGGTTCCAGTTCGGGAGAAGCCAGTGGCGCAGACGGACAATCCCGCTCCAAAGCAACCAAGGTCTCGGACATCCGAAGGCGAGTCAAGATGTGCCTGCGCCGGCCGCGTTCGATTTCGGCAACAAGTCCACGAGAAAATCCTCCGGCAGCCGCCAAATCCCTCTGGGAAAGCCCAAGGGCTTCGCGGCGAGTGCGCAGCTCATCACCGTTTGGTACCGACGAATCGTCAGGAAGTGGCGCGCGAGTATCTGGCCGTCGTCTTGGCGGAGCGAAAGTCCGAGCCGGAGGAGCAGGTGGTTGTTGTGGTGCAGCCACAACAACCGGAGCAGGACACGGTTGGACAAGGTCGTCCTTGCTGGGAAGCAGCAAGGCCATGCCCACGCCTCGCGCAATCGCCCATCCGCCGGCTCTATGATAGTCACCACCAAAGTGCTCCCGGGCGAGGTTGAGGAGTGGGCGGCAAGCCTCTGCAGGAACCGGCACCGCCAGAGGGCGCCTTGAAACCAGAGACTTCCCCTTAGCCTGTTCTGGAAGAGGTTGCGACAACCCGGCGCATAGGGCAGAAGCCGCAGCATGCAGGATATTACCACTCGACCGCAGCTGATCGTAAGCTGGCACGGGGACCACACAAACGACCATACGGCGCAAAACTCCCGGCAACATGGCAGGGATCGGAGTAGGCGCCACAACCGACGGAGGTGCAGTTACACACAGGTCAGGTAGTCGAAGCTGGGCTATAATTGGATCGACCCCTATCTCTTGTGCCGCCTCGTACACGGTCATGCCGCCGTGTACCATGTCTCGCAACCTCGCCATCCTAACTATCTGTTGTTTTTAACCACACAAGCCAATATACTTTTGCCAAAATGGCTATAGCTTTGTGCGAACGCAAAAACGGCTCGCCTCCATAATGCTTAAAGGAAAACGAATCCCTTTGCTAAAACACTAAAACAATAAGCCAAGACTGTTCGGAGTAATATCTTCGAAACCTTCAACAATTAAATCCGCCTCAGGAAAATCTTCTTCTGATGTGTAGGAACCCAAAACGGCCACAGCCTTCATCCCCGCTTCGCGAGCAGCCAAAACCCCGGCCTGTGAATCTTCAATAACCACACATTCCGCGGGTTCAACAGCCAGCTTTTCAGCTGATTTGAAAAATAAGTCCGGTTCGGGCTTGGCATTTGCAACCTCTTCCCGCGTTACCGTGACATTAAAATACTTAGTCAAACCAAGATCTTCCAACTCATCTTCAACCAACCACCAATTATTGGAGGTTGCCAAAGCAAGCAAAGTTCCTTGCTCTGCTAACTCTTCCTGGAGTTGCCAAAAACCAGGTCTAACTACAACCTCGCCAATTCTCTTGTGGTATGCATCTTGTGTCTCATGCGCAAGCTGGTCAAGAGAAAGCGAAGATGGCAAGCTGAATCTCTCCCTAAGAATTTTCCAGTTTTCCTCCATGCCTATTCCCAAAGCATGGGGGCATGTCTGCTCTTTATGGCTCAAATGTACTCCATGCTGCTTGAGAACCTGGCAAAACGCCAGAGCATAAACTTCTTCATTAAGAAGAATAGTCCCGTCAAGATCAAAAATAACCGCGCTATAATTCATATATGTGACTTCTTTGTCATCCCTGCGCAGGCAGGGATCCAAGAATGGTGTTATTTGTATAGATTCCTGCTTCCGCAGGAATGACATTACCTATACACCACTTTTACAATTCCGCTGGCAAACCCAACTTGTTGACTTGTCGTCGATTTCACTTGGGCTTTGTACAAATTATTTCCCGCCCACAGTGAAATATTGCCGGAAGCAATGGTTGTGTAAGTTGACGAGGTTGTACTTAGTTCACTACCAGATACCGCAATATTATTTGTTGCGTCAAACAGCCTCACCCATCCCTCTCCATTCCCATTACCTATCTTTATCGAAGCTTCCCAGCTAAAACTTTGAGACGTGCCATAACCCGCCGGGTCTATATAAACACTCCCCGGCACATCTGTCCAGTCTGTATTTGTGGTTGAAAACACCGATCCCAGGGTAACCGAGCTGGTTTTTGTGGTTTGCGCTATCACCTTGCTCGCACTTGTACTCTTTCCTGCGGATGCAGTCGCCAGCGCTTGGGCAATTTTCTTGTCAATTTCTTTCTGGCATTCTTGTCCGCAAGTATCAACAGTTGAGGCAACCCATGGAATACTTGCCTCAACTTTTTCTGACACTTTTTGGTAAGCATTTTGTGCAACCTGACGATGCAACCAAGCGGTATAAACAGCCAACACTACAAACCCCAGTATCAGAAGTTCTTTTATTCCTACATCGTGGATTTTAAAAAATTTCTTCATGAGCAACTTGCCTGTCATCCCCGCGCAGGTCATCGACTCTGAGCCTCATCGCTCAGACTCGAAGAGCGGGGACCCAAAAACGACTTGTCATCCCCATGGAAATGGGGATCCAAAAATAATTTGTGTAGATTCCGTGTTAAACACGGAATGGCACCGTGTTACTTCTTTTCAACCCTTGGTCCCTCTGGCGTATCTTTCGCTGTGTAACCACTCTTCTCAATCTCCTCCCTCAACCTATCTGCTTCCGCATAGTTCCCCACCTTCCTCGCCTCTTCTCTTTGTCCCACCAGTTCCTCCACCTCCCGTGGTACTCGTAATACTTCTCCAAGGCACAATCCTAGCACTTGACCAAACTCCATCAATAGATCTAACTGATCTTCCCTCATAAGGTTACTTTTTGCCACTTCCCAGGTAATTGCCAAAGCCTGAGGAATATTAAAATCATCCTCCAATACGTCTCTAAATTGTGCCAAATACATTTGCCTTTTCTCCTCGCTTTCACTTGTGCCTTGGTTCCCTTGTCCACTTTTTAACCCGGCCACCACCGACTGTAATCTCCGATATGCCGTTTGCGCCGCGTCCAAACTTTCCCATGTAAAATTCTGCTTTGAACGATAATGCGCCTGGAGGAAAAAGTACCGCAGAGCCAGAGGAGCACAGCCTTTTTCAGTCAACTCACTCAGAGCAAACCCCGTCCCTTGGGATTTGGCCATTTTGCCTCCGTTAACGGTTAAATGTTCATTATGCAGCCAATAATTGGACAGCGGAACTCCGTTGACGCTCTCACTTTGTGCAATTTCATTCGTGTGGTGAACCGGAATATGTTCAACCCCGCCCATGTGGATATCAATAGTGTCACCAAGCAAACTTTTAATCATCGCAGAACACTCTATATGCCAGCCCGGGAAACCCCTTGCCTTGCCGGAAGCGGACCACTGTGAATCCCAAGTTTGCAAAGCATTGGAATGTACTCCCGTTTTGAAAAACCAGAGAGCAAAGTCTGCAGGATGCTTTTTTTCCGGATCTGAAACATCTCCACTACCTGCTCCAACGATATTTTGTTCAAACTTTTGGCCGGATAATTTTGTATAGTTTTTCGCTTTTGAAACGTCAAAATAAACTGCTTTGGGAGTAATGTAAGCAAATCCTTTGTCTAAAAGCGCACTTACCATTTCCTGCATTTTTTCAATGTACTCTGTTGCCCGTGGTTTGTGAGTAGGTTCCAGGATATTCAAAGCTTTTGTGTCATTTTCAAAAATATCGATATATTTCTGCGCAATTTCTGCGGGAGTTTTACCTTCGGCGCGGGCACCTTTGTCCATTTTGTCCTCGCCCTCATCCTGGTCGCTGACTAAATGTCCAACGTCCGTATAGTTGCGCACAAAATTGACTTCATAACCCAGGTATTGCAAGCTGCGGCGAATCAAATCAGCCATAGTCATAGCCCGCAAATTTCCGATATGCTGCGTCCAATAAACTGTCGGGCCGCACTGGTAAAAAAGTACTTTATCTTCCGTAATCGGCTTAAATTCTTCCTTTTGGCGGGTTAGGGTGTTGTAAACTCTCAACATCTCTCTCATTCTACTTCAAGCTCCATCCCCAAAGCAAAATATTATCCAAGGTAGATGTCATCCTGAACGCTAGTGAAGGATCTGTCCCCGATTCTTCGGCTTTGCCTCAGAATGACACACTCGTAGATGCTAGTTCAACCCACCCTGCATAAAAGACCGTCATGTTTTCTTTTGTTTGAGATTTTCGTTCTTAGTCGGGGAATTCGTGAGCCCTGCCTGGCCGGAACAGAGGACATACTTGCCTTTGACCGAGAACTCCAAATGCGCATGGCATCAGACGCTACACGTGCCCGTAGACGTAGCGCAATTAAGGCCTACTTTCACCATTTGCAGGAACAAGGAGTCCCCTGGATAAATAGCATTATCCACCTGCCTGGCATCAAAGTTCTTCGAAAACCCGCGCAAGTTATGTTTACCTCAGACGACATTCAACGTCTACTCCGAGCACCAGCAATAACGGCTGCCGACCACCGTGACATAGCACTTGTTGCCCTGCTCTATGACACAGGTTTGCACATAGACGACCTACTTTCTTGCCAAACTAGTTCCGTCACACCCGATATGCCCCTTATTGTCGAAACCAGGAGCGGGCAGGAAACGTTCCCGTTGGGGGATGGCACGATTATGCCTGTCCGCCTACCTTCCGCAACGACAAGAACTGCTAGGCCGCAAGATTCGCAACGCACTCTTTCTCAATCAACGTGGTGAAGCGCTCACCCGTCAAGGCGCGTGGCTTGTCATCCACGAACGCGCCGCCAGACTGGGGATTGAAAACTTCGGCCCGCGAGCGTTACGTCATGGGTTTGCCCGCCAACTACTTGACAAGGGCGCATCAATACCAGAAGTTCAAGCAGCGTTGAGTCATAAAAGGCGCGAAACAACCAAGCAACTCTACGCAGGCAAAAGGAGAACATAAGCTGTGAGATTTTTCACCTGGCCAGCAAGGATCTTCGCTTCGTGGTTCGTGGCTGTTCTGGCAGAGTCATATATCCAAGCCGCAGCCACAGCAAGAATCAAGGAGCAAAAAGCCTTCTACGGCGTGATCGCAACATCCCTTGCCCTGCTTTCCAGGGAATCGCTCTTTGCAAGGCGCATGCACTGGGGACTCAAGTACCCTTTTGAGAACTGATTTACACAGATCCACTTTTTTTCCAGGTATCCTCATTGTTGACACGATCGTTGCAACAATACGTCAAGATAAGTAGCGTTATTGGCTTGGAGTACGGGCGATTTCCCGTGTTTGGCTTTTGTCGGCAAGGCTTGCCGTCTTCTTCCCTCTTTTTATTCCCATCGCTGAAAACATACGATCTTTCAAGCTTCCTTTAGTTGTTGCCATCGGAGCGGGTGAATCCACAGGTTTTTGTTGTATTTTGGCTTGTGCCTCATTTTGTCTTTTCTGCGTTTCACGCTCCCGGGTTGCCTGGCTTACGTGTTTTAATCTCTCCTGAAGTGTTGGGTAGTTGGATTTAACATGCGCCTCGTCCTTGGCTTGTAAATTATCAATAGTTTTGTCCTGCAAAACCGGGTGCAAAGGTTGGTGAGCATAATCTCCTGTCACTTGTTCTCCCAACGCCCAAATCAACTGGTCCACTTCGCTTTTTGGCTGAGAAGTCCCCCCTGTTTCAAAAGCAGGGGGAGGCAATGGTTGGGAGTTATTGGTAGATTGAGGTCTAGTGGACAGCATATGTGAAAATTTTTAATTTCTAATTTTTATTCAAATCTAAATGTTTTAATATTTAAAAATTGAGACATTGAAAATTTAAAATTTAAAATTCTCTGCGTCCTTCTATAGCATACTTTAAAGTCACATCATCTACATACTCTAAATCTGCCCCCGTTGGGACACCAACTCCCAGGCGAGTAATTTTTATGTGAGACGTGCCGTTGCCAATTTCTATAATCTGCTTTTTTATATACATGGCTGTTGCCTCACCTTCCATTGTTGGATTGGTTGCAAGGATTAATTCAAAGATTTTCGCGGAGCGAGAGAGCTGATTTCCGCTGATCCTGCCTATTAATGCTTTGATAAAAATTTCATCCGGTCCGATGTTTTCCAATGGATTTATAGCGCCATGAAGAACATGATAAACTCCCTTGTACTTACCCGACCGCTCAAGCGCAAGAAGGTCTAAAGGCTGCTCAACCACCATAATTCTTCCACTGTCTCGGGAAGGATCACTACAAATTGAACAAGGGTCTTTTTCGTCCACGTTTTTGCAAACAGAACAAAGCAAGGTGCCACTTTTTAGCTTGCCTAAAGAGGCGGCAAAAGACTCCAGCTGATTTTGAGGTACATGCAGAAGATAGAAGGTCAAGCGTTGTGCAGTTTTGGGACCTATCCCGGGCAACTTTTCAAAATTTTCTGTTAAATCTCGTACCGCTTTGGGCAATCTCATACAAGCTTAATTATACCGCAAAAAGCCTCACAGTACTGAACGAAAAATCCCCCTTCGCACAAGGCTTCGGGGGACATTCGAGATCCTAAGGTCTGCGATCGTACTCGCGAAATTAATTTCGCTAATACACAAGAAACAAGTGTGCGCCCTAAATTTAAGAGCCAAGTCCTCCTAAGAGTCCTTGTAAACCGCCACCCATTTCTTGCATTTTGGAAGCTACCACTTTTTGAGATTTCTCGTAGGCTTTGTTGATAACTTCTGCAATGGTTTTGTCATCTTGCCCGCCGGTTACTAATTCTTTAATTTTGAGGTCGCCTGAAAGAGTCACCTTGACACCGTTTTCTTCTAAAGCAATGCGCTCCTTGGAAAGTTGATTTTGAATTTGCCGCAGCTTATTGATCGCCTTTAGCGTACCGGCACCCTGTCTAACCTTGTCAAACATCTAACGAGGATTTTACCACACCCACTTCCCCCCGTCTACAGCATTTTTGTCTTAATTTGGTAGCTGTTCTTCGCTTTTGACGCCAAAAATATCCTCTGCCGCACGAACAATATCCTCCTCAATAGTTTCGGCAATATTAGAAATATCAGCCGCTCTTCGTTTTTGTTGGGCTAAAAAACAGGCAAGTTTTACGGGCGCCCCTAAAACTTGAGTCGCCGCTTCCTCTACCAAGGTTCTGTAAGGATCCTTTTCAATTTTGTCTTTGTGAAACTGATAAAAAACCTCCAACATTAAAATTTTTCCGTCGAAACTCGAAGGCTTGGTTGCACGAAGGAGTGCTTCGATAGAATGGTTTTTCGGCTTTACCTCCTTCATAACTAACTTCCACTTTTCTTCCAGTTCTTTGTCGTCGACTTGCTGGCTTGCTATCTTGTTACCCTGCTTTTCTTCCTCCTTAGTACCTACTCTTTTCCCAGAAAGAGGCGGGGTTGTCGATGAATGAAGTTCCGACTTGTCTAAGGTAGGTTCGAGCGGGATGGAGTCGCCGCTTTTGACGGCGCGGAATCCCCGAGAACCGGTCCCGCCAGAAGCGGGATCCGAGTTGTCGGACGAATGAATCGGCAATGCACCTTTTTCTTCCTTCCCTTCGGCGGAAGCCGAGTTGCCCAACAAGTGAATCGGCTGCGAACCAGCTCTAGATTGGCTCCACTTAACAATTGCCAACTCCAACGGCAGTGTCGGGATAACAGCACTTGGAAGTTGCCTAAATGCTTCTGAAAAAAGTTCAATCGCCTGTCTAACTCTTTCCACCCCTCCCAAGTCCTTTGCCCCCACTTTCCCCTCCCAGCCTTGCAAGGTCCGACCTGGCGAGGCTACAGCAAATTCTGAAAGCAAAATTTGGCGCAAAACTCCAACCAGTTGGCTTGTGTAGGTTTTCAAATCCACACCTATTGCAGAAACTTTGCCTATCTCTTCTAGCGCACTTTTTGTGTCACCAGCGGATAAATAGTTAAGTAACATATCCACAAATCCTGTTGAAATAGAAAACAAAGAAGCCGTATCATCTTTGCCAACTTTTTCCCGCCCCACACTCAGCTGCTCCAAAATCTTATGCGCCTCACGAAAACTTCCGTCAGTGTGACCGGCAATATCTTCCAATACCCCATCTTCAACTTTTAATTTCTCGCCTTTTACAACTTTGTTCAAAGACTCAACAACTTCCTGATCGGTTGCCTTAGGGAAAATAATATTTGTACAGCGCGAACGGATTGTATCCAAAAGTTTTCCCGGCGCAGTTGTGGCCAAAATAAAAACCACATGAGATGGGGGCTCTTCTAAAGTTTTGAGCAGTGCATTTGATGCCTCGTTTGTCAGCATGTGCGCCTCATCAATAATATAAACTTTCTTCTTTGCGCCAGCTGTTGCCAACTTGACACCTTCCCGAAGCGAGCGTATATCGTCAACCCCACGATTTGAAGCGGCATCAATTTCTATAACATCCAAGCTCGACCCGTTGGTTATGGCAACGCACGTTGCACACTCATTACATGGATCCCCAATTGGTGACGGGTGACGGGTGATGGGTGATGGGTTGTTGTGTTCACAGTTTATAGCTTTGGCCACAATTCTGGCAGCTGAAGTTTTGCCCGCTCCGCGAGGACCGGAAAATAAAAAAGCGTGAGGGGTATTTCCGCTGCCCAAGATCCGCGCCAGATTTTCCCGAACTTTTTGAAGATCCAGCTCGGCAATTTTTTGAGGGCGATATTTTAAGTAAAAGGTCATAAAGATTACTCTGGGTGGTGTATCCCCAGAAGGTGTAACGCTCCGTGGAGAGCTAATTCTTGGATAACCTCATCCATCAGGCGATTTTTTTTGATAGCAATTTTTCTAACTTCCGGATAGCAAATAGCAATATCTCCTAAAGATTTATATGAGCGAAGCGAATTGAAGAAATTTTTTTCCGACAAAAATTTTTTATCGTTCGGATCTTTAGGAAAATCTCCACCCGTCTCGGAAGCCGGAAAAGAAAGAACTTCATGAGTCTCGTCTGCCTGGCTTTCATTTAAGAATTTCTCGCCCAGCTCCCTCATTTTCCTCTCACCCACTAACGCGACAGACACCTCCGCCTCCGTCACACCATGACCAGAAAGAAACTCAGAAAGTTTTTCCTTAAGAGCCTTAGTATCTGTTGGATAACGGGACTGGCGAGTGATGAAAATAGAAATCATATTTTCAACTTTTCCCGCACCATACGGGCAACAGTATTTCCATCCGCTTGCCCCTTCATCTTTCCCATAACTATTCCCATGACGCGGCCAAAATCGCTGCCATCAAGCTGTGCAACAGTTTCATCCACAATCCGTCCAATCTCCTCCTCGCTCATTTGCTTAGGTAAAAATTCTTGTAAAATTTCCGCCTCCGCGCGTTCTTTTTCGGCAAGCTCTACTCTTCCACCTTTCTCGTAAGCTTCAACTGCTTCCTGTCTTTGTTTGAGCTGTCGGCGAATAACAACCATTTCTTCCTCTTCTGATAACTTCCGCATCTTGGCAATTTGCTCATTATGCAAAGCACTGTACAAAAGACGCAGCGTCGAAAGGCGCAGGTTATCGCCCCCTCTCATGGCCACTTGTATTTGTTGCTGCAACCGATCTGTTAACATGTCTTAATTATATCGCAGATTGAAGCGAAATTCTGATTTCGATTATATTACTTTCTCTGGTAAAATCGTACATGCCTAAAAATTTCAAAAGGATATTGGTACTTATCTTTCCCATAATCCTAACTGTTTTGCTTTCCTACGTGTTGCAAGCTCTTATAGTGAAAAACCAGGAGCAATTCAC
>MHBW01000030.1:12207-29796 GCA_001816385.1 Candidatus Blackburnbacteria bacterium RIFCSPHIGHO2_01_FULL_43_15b | reverse complement strand
CCACTCTCCGGTTTCTTCCTGCTGGTTGCCATGATTGCTCTTTTTGGACCAGCCGTTGCTATAACTTTGGCTTATTTTGTCACTACTCCGTGTTACTTGATTAACTTTTATCTCGCCAGAATTTATGGCAGACCGTTGGCGGAAAAAATAGTAGGGCGAGGCGCGTTAAAGAAAATGGACACATTTGTGGCGAACTCGGGCTTGGGGGTATTGGTCGTCATAAGACTTTTCCAAAGCTCAAACTTTGATTATTTCTCCTACGCTTTTGGCCTGACAGCTATATCTTTCAAAACCTTTGCGGTAATTAACATCCTGGTTGGCATACCTGCCGCACTTATTGCTTATACAATCTATTCCTTATCAGGCAGCTTAACCCAGGGAGTTATAGCCACATATATAGTAGGAGTTGTATTTGCAGGGCTCTCTATACTTTTGAGCCTTTACCTCAACAACAGAAAAAGTAGATGGAGTTAAATGTCCATCGTGTGCTCAATTTCGCCCAACAAATGTAAATGCAAATGCTGGATTAGGGCTGCGCCTGCACCATTTACTACTAATCGATAACCCACTTTCCTAAGCTCAAAACTTGCAATAAGCTCCTGCGCCATCTTGTTCATTTTAAGCCAAATCTCCCAGGTATCGTCAACCAAATCGGCAAATTGCTCGATATGCTTTTTGGGGACAATCAAAAGATGAATCGTGGCTTTTGGATGGATGTCGCGAAAGACAAGAATGTCATTATCCTCGTATTCTTTTTTAGCCGGAATTTCCCCCGCCACAATTTTACAAAATACACAATCTTGTACTGAACCCGTCGAAGTATCATTCATGCGCGTATGTATCGTGTACTAAAGTATACCAGACACATAACGTAAAATGCTGCCTCTGACAGGGTTCAACCCTGTCAGTAAGAACCAAATCATTTACCAAAGCAATTGCGCTAATACAATACACAGGTAACAGACCTTTGTCTGCGCTATCTCACAGTAATGAAGTTATCGCCCTGGCAAGCTTTTCTGGGTCATGCCGCAAAAGGGTTTCTTTTCTTGTAAAGTCGCCAACCAACACTTGTGGAGATAAATTGTTGACGTTGGTAAAATCAATTTTTACAGGATATGCTTTTTCCTGTTCATACTTCTTTAACAACGATCGGGGGTATTTACTTTTGTTAACTATTATCGCGTCGACTACTTTTTTAGGCTTACACCTTAAGTACTTTTCTATCTCCCTAACATAATCCTCAACGGAAAAATTATCTGTTTCCCCATGCTTATTCATTATGTTACAAACATATACAACCTTAGCAGAGCTTTGACAAATTGCCTCCGAAACTCCCTTAACTAACAAGTTGGGAATAATGCTTGTATATAAATCACCAGGGCCCAAAACAATTAAATCCGCTTCACTAATAACCTGCTGGACGGGAGGATAAATGGAAGAGGAAGGGTCCAAAAAAACATCCAAAATTTTTAACGTCGGGCCCACAATTCGCACATCAATATTTGTCTCACCGCGCACTAAAGTACCATCAGTCAGCCTGGCAACCAGGTGGGCTTTAGTCAGCGTAACAGGCAGCACTTCGCCCTTAATATTAAGAAGTTTGCCAGCCTCTTTTATGGCTTCGACTTCGTTGCCTAAAATTTCTGTGAGGGCAGTTAGTAAAAGGTTCCCAAAAGAATGCCCGGACAACCCATTTCCTTTTTTAAACCTGTATTCAAAAAGTTGACGAAGCAGAAGTTGTTCCGGAGCATCAGAAAGCGCCAAAAGGGCTCTTCTGACGTCACCAGGCGGAAGAATGCCAAACTCATCCCGCAAACGACCGGTTGAGCCCCCAGAATCCGCCATCGAAACAACGGCCGTAAGCTTTGGGGTGTGCGCTTTCAAGCCTGTTAAAACAGTGTATGTTCCCGTTCCCCCGCCAATTACCACAATCTTTTTGTCTGCCGTCATATGTTCAACCAAATAACCGGGCAACATCGCGGATACTTATGAGCAATACTAACAAGATGAGCAAAACAATTCCCGCATAGTGGATATTTCTTTCGACAGCCGGGGCAATTTTGCGGCCGGTTGCGCCATGAATAATTACGAATAATGCTCTTGCACCGTCCAGGCCCGGAAAAGGCAAAGCGTTAATAACAGCCAAATTTAGCGAAAGTACGCCTAATAATGACAGGAGCGGAAGCCAACCGGTTTTGGCTACAACATTTACTATTTGGTAAATCCCCACAGGTCCGGAAACATCTTCAGGAACTTGTTTTTGAACCACCAGATTTTTAACCATATTGCCCAAACCAAAAAGGATTTGCCTGGTGAACTCGATGCTATCTGAAACACCCCTGCCAGAGGCCTTGACAACCATTTCCAAAAATGGATAAAAAGTCGTTTGGGTAACGGGAATAGTATCGATGGCAATCCCTAAGGGTCCCTGGCCGGCTTCAGGGTTGGCGCGAGGGGTAGCCCACACCGAGACAACTTCACGAGCCGACTTCTGAACAAACAAATTGGATAAAAGAGTTAACGGGGTTCGGTCAACGGTTATTTGCACTTGTTTTCCGGCATAAAAGACTACCGCATCTTTAACCTCTTTGTCCGTTTTAACTTCCCGATCTCCTATTTTTATAATCCGATCAAGAGCTTTTAAATTTGCTTTATGCGCCGGCGAATCAGGGTTGACTGCCAAAATTACCGGGTAATTGGTTTCTGAAGTGGGAATTCCAATATTGGCGTATAAAACTGTAAAAGCAATTATTCCTAACACCACATTCATAAAAGCACCGGCTAAAGCTACAGCAAGCTTTACTGGAAGAGACTGTGCAAAAAACGAGCGGTGATTTTCAGTTTCTGTGGGCATGTCCTCGCCAAACAGGCGCACATACCCACCTATCGGAAGCGCATTAATAGAATATCTAGTCTCGCCTATCTTTTTACTAATCAAACGAGGAGGAAATCCCAAAGCAAATTCTTCAACCTTAACTCCGGCTTTTTTAGCCACAATAAAATGCCCAAATTCATGAATGAGGATCAGGATGGAGAGGATGAGGAGAAAAATAATTACCGTCATTGGGATTTACAAAGTGCGTAGCTCCGCTTCTTTCCTTTCTCCCACTTCTTCAATTTTGGCAATATATTCGTCAGTTAAGGCTTGTAGCTTCTTTTCTTCGCGCACCACCTCGTCTTCTGTCAACTGCTTGCTTTCTGCTTTTTGCTTTATGCTTTTCATTGACTCCTGACGCGCCTGCCTAACCTGCACTCTCCCACTTTCCAGCTTTTGATTTAACAATTTAACATAATTTTCCCGGTCCTGGGCCGTTAGGGGAGACAAATTAATCCTTATCTCTTCGCCGGTGATGACAGGATTAAAACCTAAGTTTGCCGATTCCAAACCCTTTCGGATTTCGCCAACGATACTTTTGTCCCAGGGAGAAATTAAAAGTGAATGTGGTTCCGGAGCGGTAATAGAGGCAAGTTCTAAAATCCGCAGTTTTTGCTGACCTCCGTAAACCAAAACGGAGACGTCTTCAACAAGAGCGGGGGTTGCGCGGCCAGTCCTGATTGTGGCAATATCCGCCCTAACATTTTCTAAAACTTTATCCATCCGTGAGCGGATTTGGTCTTCTTGCATCGAGTTAATTGTACTAGCGAACTTAAGTTCACGCCAGCGCAGAATGAATTCTGCCAAAGCGAGGTTCTTGCTACACCCTAAACGATTTGATCTCTTTCACTTGTATGTTCTCGCCCAACTTACCTGATGTCTCTTGAATTAGCGTTCCCACAGTTTTGCTTGAATCACGAATATAATCTTGCCCCTGAAGTTCTGAGACAGTTCCTGCCCCCAAGGAAGCCACCTGCATAACAAGCTCTGCGCCTAATTTTTGAAACTCATCAGTCCGGGCAACAAAGTCCGTCTCACAGCCCAAAACTACCATTGCTCCAACTGCGCCTGTGTGGTGGATATAAGAAAAGACGCGGCCAGCTTTTATCTGTCTTTCAGATTTCTTTTCTGCCCTTTCCAAACCCTTTTTCTTTAAAAGTTCGCGAGCCTTATCCTCATTGCCATCAGATTCTTCCAAAGCATAGCGAATGTCGGAAATAGAAACACCAAGTTCGTCACGTAGTTTTTTGATATGCTCTACAGATACTTTCATAAAAAATTCAATGTCATTCCTGCGCTGTCAGAGCGTGTACAAGCAGGAATCTATGGGTATTTTAGGTATTTTTGGATCCCCGCCTCTGCGGGGATGACAATGTGCAATTGATTATTGCTGAAAATTAAGCAGTGGCTACCGCCGCTTGCTTCGTCTTCCCATCCTCAACTGCTTTGGCTACAAAATCCAAAATTATACTTATTGATTTTACCGCATCATCGTTTGCCGGAATCGGATATTCAATTTTAGTCGGATCAGCATTGGTGTCCGTAATACCAAGAATTGGAATGCCAAGCCGATTTGCTTCTGCAACAGCAGACGTTTCTTTGTGTGTATCGATGATAAAGACTAAGTCAGGAAGCTTATTCAAATTAACCAGCCCACCGAACAAATGTTCAAGACGAATCATTTCCCGCTCCATCAAAAGCCGTTCTTTCTTGGTGTATTCCTTAAATTTACCCGTCGCAAGACCTTCCTTAAGGTCGGCCAATTTTCTGATGGATTTTTTTACCTGTTCAAAATTGGTTAACGTTCCACCAAGCCAGCGAGTTACAACATACGGCATACCCACTTTAATGGCCGCATCGCGGACAATATCTTTTGCTTGCCTTTTAGTTCCCACGAAAAGTACAACACCACCCTCGCTAACCGTTTGGGAAATTTTGTCAAAGGCTTCCGTTATGGCCTGGCGGGTTTTGGCCAAGTCGAAAATATGGATACCCTCTTTTGCTCCGTAAATATACGGGGACATACGGGGGTTCCAACGACGAGTCTGATGCCCAAAATGACACCCTGCCTCAAGTAGTTCTTCTAGTGTGATATCTATCATAGATTTAATTCCATACACACTGAGAAAACTCTTATTTTCGATATTGTAATTTCTACTGCCATAAAGAAATGTAGTAGCGAACTTTTAGTTCGCGCCAGTTCCTTGTTCCACCATTCAAGCGAGAAGTTTTTGAGGATTCTCAGGAACCAAGGCTTGAATGTGTGATTTTTGTATTGTAGCAGATTAAACTTGCAAGCTCAATCTTAACAACCTCTTTACCAACCCCTGGGGTTGGTTAGGTAGAAACCTCGGGATTTTGGCGATTTGCCAGCCTCTCCGCCGCAAGAACAATATTCTCCAAAAGACAAACAACAGTCAGGGGGCCTATGCCGCCGGGAACTGGAGTGAGAAAAGAAGCAACGGCGCGGGCAGATTCAAAGTCCACATCTCCCCCTGGAGAGCCGCAGTCGATAACAACCGCCCCCTCACGAAGCTGGTCTCCACGAATCAAATTGCGTTGCCCAACGCAGGAGATAACAACGTCAGCATTTTTTGTTTGATACCAAACATCTTGTGTGGTTTCATCTATTTCTCTTATCTTTCCCCCTCTTTCCCTTAATTCCCTTACTAGCGGTCTGCCCACCATCCCCGTTGCCCCGATAACCGCCACGCGAGCCTCCTTCAAATTAACTTTAGCAAAAGAAAGGGCAACTATAATCGCACGAACAGTTGCGGGCACAAAAGGCGAGTCATGCCTTAGCCCATCAATATCTTTTCCTGGCGGAATCGCGCGAACCAACATGTCCCAACGGTCGGGAGTAAAAGCAAATTCTCCTGTCGGGTGTTGAACAAGTATTCCCGAAACACCTTTATCTTCCCCAAATTTCTTAATTTCGGGAACCGTATCTTCAGCTCTATAAATTTTTATATCCTCAAATTCAATTCCCACACTTTCTGCCTTTTGCTTTTTAATACGGGTATAAAGTTTGCTGGCCGGATCGTCTTCTTTGTAGAAACTGATTACTTTGGGCACTATACCAAGTGTTTTGACACGCTCATGGATACTGACCAGAAGATTATCCGCTGCTGCTTTTCCGTCAAAAATTTTTGCACTCATAGTGGAAACTGTGCACAAAGTTTTTTTACTTCATCCGCAATCTCCAAAAGCTCTTTATTCTCCTTTATCCGTCCTTTAAACTCCTTTAAGAAAGTTTGCCTTTCTTCCTTCCCCTCCGGCAATCTATCACTCTCCACTACCACTACCACTCTCTTTATCCACTGCGCTATCTTGCGCATCTCCTCCTCTCCCATCCCACGAGTTGCCAAACTGGGCGTCCCCAAACGAATCCCTGATGGATAAAACGGTGAAGCGTCTCCAGGAACTGAGTTTCTATTGCAAACAATTCCGGCAACTTCTAAAGCTTGAGCAACAACATTTCCCGACAAACCCAGCGGCCGCAAATCAACCAACACCATGTGACAATCAGTCCCCCCGCCAACCAACTTTAGCCTCGCCAGGTCGGACCTGGCGAGGCTAGAAGCGATAAGTGAGTCAGCAAGTACTTTTGCGTTCTCCACAACATTCTGTGCATATATTTTGAAGTCACTCTGCGATGCCTCGAAAAGACACTGTGCAATTGCGGCAGTCACGTTATCATGCGGTCCACCTTGTAAACCCGGGAACACTGCCCTGTCTATCCTTCCAGAAAGTTCTGGATCACGATCCAACCCTTTTTGTGTCACCATAATCATTGCGCCACGAGGTCCTCTTAATGTTTTGTGGGTTGTCGTTGTAACAACATGAGCATGCTTCACCGGCGAGGGGTAAGCACCACCGACAATCAATCCGGCAACATGTGCAATATCCGCCACAAACCAAGCGCCCGCTTTTTCTGCAATCTCACCAAACCGTTTCCAGTCCAAAACTCTTGCGTATGCAGTTGTCCCGATAATCATAACCTTAGGTTTATTTTCCAAAGCTAGCTTTTCGACTTTGTCATAATCAATCGTCCCATCTTCCTCAACGTCAAATTGCACTGATTTGAAATACTTTCCTGAAAAAGTAACCTTTGGCTGGCCATGAGTAAGATGACCACCTGAAGACAAAGCCAAGCCCATGATCGTGTCACACGGGTCACACAGTGCAAACAACACTGCAGAATTTGCTGGTGAACCGGAGTAAGGTTGAACATTAGCATGAGGTACGCCAAAAAGCTCTTTTGCCCGGTTCACAACCAACCGCTCAATTTCGTCAACTATCTCGTTTCCCTGATAATATCTTCTGCCTGGATAGCCTTCTGAATATTTATTCGTCAAAACACTCCCCATGAGCTCCCGCACAGCCACCGAGGCATAATTCTCGCTGGGGATCATCTGCAAAGTTTCCGTCTGTCTTTTTTCTTCCTGGGTTAAAAGAGAACTTAATTTCGGATCCATACACGGGCTATTGTACCATTTACGTCGTCATCCTGAGCAGAAGCGAAGGATTTCTCGCGTATGCGAGTCCTGCGACTCGAGCAGCCTTTTCCTGAAGTTCGTGAAGAATCAGGTCAAAAATTATCTCGTTCTGCTCCTCCTTGGGCAGTGTGGCATCGACGACATACCACCTGCGCGGATCCTCTTGAACCATAGCCAGATAAGCCTCATATACTTTTCTGTGATACTCTTGTGCACGTCTGTCAATTTTATTCAATTCACCCCTGGATTCTTGTCTGCGTCTTAGGCCTTCTTCCGGCTCGATGTTTAGCAATATTACGCGGTCGGGTAAAACTCCCTGCAGTGCAACGCGATTCACTGCCCACACAACATCTGAACCTAATCCTTGAGCATATCCTTGATGAGCAACACTGGAAAGTACACATCTATCGGAACCAACAATATATCCTGCTTGCAAAGCCGGAATAATTTTTTCGCCAATTAACTGTGCTCTATCCGCAGCAAAGAGATACGCCTCAGTAATCGCTGTGGGCTGCATTGCTTCTCTTGTCAAAAGCATTCCCCGAAGCTCTATCCCTATCACAGTTCCTCCAGGTTCACGAACGGCCACATACTCAAGTCCGCTTTCCTTCATCCGTCTCTGTAGAAGTTCAGCTTGGGTAGTTTTTCCCGAGCCTTCTCCACCTTCAAAATCTAAATAGAGACCAGAATAGGGGTGATAAATTGCTTGATGTCCATTAAATCTTTCAGGTCCGCCTGCCATTAGGAACCAATTTAACAAACAGTGTTCGTTCTCGCAAGACGCAGATTAGTCTTAGATCAATCTACCACCGGAATATTGTTCTAAAGCCATATTAAACACGGGTTTGCCGCAAAACCTATCTCCCTCCGGGCACCGTGGACTGACCCCCGCAACCTTCCTGATCCCGCAAGGGGAACGAAAAGTTTTTTCCGCTTCCGGCAAGACAGCTAGCATCTGCCGTGCTTGTTCAACCGATATGAAAAATATTTCTTCTTGAGAAAGATAACATAACCTAAGTTTCCAACGATGCAACCAGTCGAAAAGGTCTCCACTTTCAACTACCCTTAAAGCGTGGGCATTAGGAAGCAGTGTCAAGGCTTTATCAGCCAGCATTCCCGCTTCCAAACATCTGTTAACATTTCCGTAAACGTTCTGCATCATCTCATCGTAAAGCCCCCTCAATTCTTCAGATTCGCGGATAATCATTGGAGTTATATAGTTGGCACTACCATCAAACGATCGCTCAATTGTCGGTGTTGCTCCTGCTGTCATCCTATGTCTTTGCCGCTGGGAATCAGCCGTATGAGAAAGCTTAGTCAAAAAAGTCGGAGAAGCTTGCCTAAGCGCAGAGGTCAAAGGGTCCAGCATCCCAACATCGTAGACATCGGCAATTAAAAGGTTGATCCCCGGATCTAAAAGACGAGCTAGTGCTTCCTCCGTGGAAAGACGTGGCTCACCCAAAACATTGCAAACCGCAATCGCCAGATTTTGGCGCACTTCCGAAGAGAGAGGGAGCATCACAGAATCAGAACCGTTCAAAAACGCATCGAACTTATCTTTTCCTTCCTTAATGTACGCGCTTTTGGAAAGGGTAAAAGCGGGTAAGGGTTTTTGTAATTCTTGCAAAATCGTCGGGTCCTGCGCAGCTATCGAAGCAACCATTGCACCGATGATATACCTTGCCTCGTCTGAGAAGTTTTCCATCTGGCTAGCTCTAAAAAGTCTAAGAAGTTGCAATTCGCTTAAAGTGTGGTAATAAGTTGTTTTTTGAGCAATCGGTAAAACATACCTGGCTACTTCTCGACGAATTTTGCGAGCTTTGCCGCCTAAGCGCTCCGCCGTTTTGGGCACAGACCATCCGCTGGTTGGGTACATCTGGTGCATTCGCCGATCTACCTCCGGCCCCATTGCCGAAAGCAGCCTGAAATAAGATTGATTAGCATAATCAGCAGCATCTTTAAACAACAACGCTTGTCTTTCTGTTAGCCTAGAAGGCGTGACGTAACTTCCTTCAACTGCCTCAACATATCTTTGGCTTTGCTGCTCTGAATTGTAGTACGGATGGGCATGAAAAACGTCGTGGGTTACACTTCTGGAAATGCCTTCAAAACGCCAAGTGTAATGTACATGTTGCCGAGGTGTGTGGTGCCCTGCTTCTAAGGTGCCCGCAGCAATTGCAGTGGAGCGCTCGTCTCTTTGGGGTTTAAGTAGCGCTACTCCTGATGTATAACACTGTTTTGCAGTAGTAACAACTACATCTAAGACTCCTATCCCCTGACCCCCTTTAACAGGCTGACTGGAGAGTATAAGTTTTACAGAAGCTGGCTCAGGAAACTGCCTGCCCAGGGAAAGGCAATGCTCAAGATAGCTTTCAACACTACTATCGTGTTTAGTCAGAAGTTCAGCGGCCATTAATTGAATGGGGACAGATGAAAATCTTTTTAACAGACTGCAAGAAGGGGTGTCAACAGGCAAACGTCATTGCAACAGCTCAAATTTGACCCCCGCTTTTGTTAAATTTTCTTTTGTGTATTCGTTGTCTGCATTCTCGTAAATTCCGCTGTAAACAATCCTCTTTACCCCAGCGTTAATCAAAACTTTGGCGCAATGTTCGCATGGCAAGTATTGCGTGTACAAAGTCGCGCCAGATGTGGCTACCCCATTATAGGCAGCTTGAACCACAGCATTAACCTCAGCATGAACCGTTCGAACGCAATGCCCCTCAATCATCCGGCACCCAACTTTTCCATCACAATGATCAATTCCTCTTGGCGCACCGTTGTAGCCGGTTGAGACAATCATTCCGTCATGCACCAAAACCGCCCCGATTTTCTTTCTTGGACAAGTTCCGCAGAGAGCAACAACACCCGCTATCTTTAAAAAATATTGGTCTTTCGGAATTCTGTCTTTTTCTGTCTTTTTCATTTTAATAACAGTTTTAGCACTTTATTTCTAACATAATAATCAAAGTTTCTTACATATTCCACAACCAATTACGATTGACTGTAGACCCGCGATCGCGGGAAAATCATCAATCGTAAAATGCAAATTTCGTGGCTAAGTTTAAGCAACAAAAAATCCGCAGGGATCCGAATCGAGATTGGACCCCTGCGGGAGACTTGAGGCGCGGCCAGTCAGCGACGCGGTTCAAGAGCCTTGGTAAGTAGCGTGCGGACTCCGGGATACACCCACTCCAAGAAAGCCCCGTCGGCAGCTGTCAAGATGGGAACGTAGATGAGCTCAAGCTTGTCGGCAGAAACACCGCCGGCATTGCGACCCCCGTAGCCGCCAAAGTTCTCGCTGCGGCCGTCGACAAACTGCACATACCACTCGTCCGATTCACGCCAGTCGTTTGCCTGCCACAGACCCATCTGCATGTAGCGAGGGTGGTCAGGCTCCAAAACCACAACCATGTGCTGCAAAACAGCTTGGCTGCCTTCTGCTTTGCGCCAGTGCTTTTCCTCCCACTTCTTGTACGCCTGAACATGCGTCTCGAGCCAATCGCGGAATTCGCGGCGTCTCTGGACAACCGTCTCTTCCTTAGTAAGCGGACGCCTCACCAACACCATGCCCATAAATCACACTCCTACGCGAAATTAATTTCGCTACTACAAAATTCTAACTTTACCAACCCCTGGGGTTGAACAGGTAGAAACCTCGGGATATTTGCCAATCATTAGGCTCACAAACCGTATGAAGAAAGTGAGGAGTTGCCGACTCTTGTTCGGCGCACGTCGTAGGGAAGCTTTGCACATTGATAGGACCCGGGAATGGTCGTAAACGCAACCTTGATCCCAGCGTCTTTTAAAACTCCGTAAATTAACGATCCGCCTTCTGTCCCATAAGGATAAGCAAACGCCGTAACCGGTCCCAAACCGTGCTCCTCCAACTGAGTTTTAGCCGTATCAACTTCAAACTTGGCCATTTCAAGACTGCTCTTTCCTAAATTTTTGTGCGACCAAGTGTGGTTGGCAAAAGTAATCAAGCCTGAGCCGTGCATTTCGGAAATCTGACTCCATTTAAGGTAATCTGCCCCTTCCGCCAAACCCGTGGATAAAAACATTGTGGCCTTGAATCCATGCTTGACCAATTCCGGATAAGCATAGGTATAAAAGTCCGCATACCCGTCATCAAAAGTTAATAAAACTGGCTTGACAGGGTTCATCCCTGTCAACGCATCATGAAGCTGTTTGGGTGTAATCGCTGTGTACCCACGTTTCACTAAATAATCCATTTGTGCAGAAAACACATCATTTTTTACCGTTAAACTTTTCTGTCCCTTGCTTTCGGCCTCGGTCCAAGGCTGAATATGGTGATACATCAAAACCGGAATATTTTTGCAAGGCCCGTAAACTGCCGGGTCTGGGAGCGGAATCGGGGTGGGCGTGGGGGTCAGCGTGGGTGTTGGAGTAACCTGGGGCTGAGGGGAAACGGCAGGAACCAAAGTTTGAACAGAAACCTGGGCAACACGGGTCTTCTGCTTTTGGGAAAACTCACCCTTAAACTCGTACACTCCAAACGCCAAAGCTCCTAAAGCCACAATACACATCGCAATCAGGATAATTCTTTGCATGTTTTTCATCTGGAGAAGTTTAACATCTTCAATATCGTAAAGTCCTTTGTAGTATGCCTGCAACACTTTCTTGCAATTGCCCATATCGGTAAAATAGAGTAGTCGACTGCCTGGATCACCTTAGTGATCCGTTAACCCAACCCGGAGAAAACAACCTTCTACGCTCTAGCGACGGGGGTCAAAGCGCCTGTCAAGGCAGCTAAGCCGCTCGCTCTTGGCACAGTCGACGTGATCAAGCTGATCTACGCGTCGCTGAAAGGGCGATTCTGTCTGCCAGTCCAGTTTGTGGATAAGGAAACGGGCGAGGCCATCGAGCTCTGGTAGCTCTAGTTTGCACACTCTGGGTAGAGAAATGACTATGCGTCATTGCATGGGTTGTCTCTCTGCCCCTTTTTTGTTCCTTCGTTTATTGAGTCAGTGGGGTAATAGGATTATTTTCCGCTCCCTGAGGTTTTTTCCAGGAAGCCCACTTACATTCCGGATAACGGGAACACCCATAAAAGCTCTTGCCCTTTCTCGTTTTTTTAATAACGACTTCTCCCTTTTTGCACTCCGGACACTTCATGTTAATTGTCTCAATATAAGGCGCCTTCCAATCGCAGTCCGGAAAACGGGAACATGACAAAAACTTGCCAAATCTCCCAATCCGGACAACTTGTTCTCCCTCGCTGCATTTAGGACACGTCTCCCCCGTTTTTTCAACCTCAATTTTGACTCTTTTAGCATGCTCCTCAACTCCCTCCAGCTTTTTGGCAAAAGGATCCCAAAAGTCCCGAATAACCGGAATCCATTTCTTCTCACCTTTGGCAATTTCGTCCAAATCTCCCTCCATGTGTGCCGTAAACTGATAATCAAAAGTGTCAGAAAAATTTTTGAGTAAAAAATCATTAACTGCTATTCCTAAAGCTGTCGGCATAAATTTCCCATCTTCTTTTTCAATGTATTGCCTGTCCTGAATAGTTGTAATTGTCGGAGCATAAGTTGACGGGCGGCCAATCCCCAGTTTTTCCAAAGTTTTTATAAGTGATGCCTCATTGTACCTGGGAGGAGGTTGAGTAAATTTCTGCTCAGACAGCACCTTCATCTTTTTCAGGGGGTCCCCCTGCACAACCTCCGGCAGCCTTTGCTCCTCTCCCTCTTCAGTTTTGATTTTTGATTTTTGATTTTTGATTTCGCCGTACACGGCGCGCCATCCTTCAAACTTCATAATCTGCCCAGAAGCAGCAAGAAGGTAACTAGTTGCTGCAGCGTTTACGCTGATCGTGGTTTCATCATAAACTGCCTCACTCATCTGACAACTTACAAACCTCTTCCAAATAAGTTCGTAAAGTTTTCTTCCATCATTTCCCAAACTCATCACTCGTGACTCATCACTCGCCACTTTCACATCCGTAGGCCTTATCGCCTCATGCGCTTCCTGCGCCACACGGCTTTGCGTTTTGTAAAATCGCGGCTTTTCGGGAACAAATTCTTTCCCGTACTTTTTCCCGACATATTCCCTGGCCGCAAAAACCGCCTCTTTATTCAGGTTCAAGGAATCCGTTCTGTGGTATGTAATCAACCCCTCTTCATAAAGTTTCTGGGCAACACTCATCGTTTTTTTAGCCGACCAATAAAAAGTATGGGCAGCGGCCTGGGCCATTGTTGAAGTTGTAAAAGGCGCATATGGTTTTTTGTGAACTTCCCGCTTTTTAACATCAGAAACGGTGTAACTGGCCTTCTCCAAATCCGCCACTATCTTTTCCGCCTGTTCCTTGTTCTTAACCTCTGCTTTACTGTCCCCAATCTTAGACAGCTCCACCACAAAGTTATTGCTTTGTTGTTTACTGTTTGTTGTTTTCACTTCGACGAATACTTGCCAATATTCGTCGGGCTTAAAAGCTTCAATTTCGCGCTCCCTTTCAACGATTAAACGAACAGCCACGCTTTGCACGCGGCCAGCAGACAAACCCCGGCGAACTTTTTTCCAAAGAAGAGGCGAGAGTTTGTAGCCAACCAAGCGGTCCAAAACACGGCGGGCCTGTTGGGCGTCATAAAGTTTAATATCAATATCGCGTGGATTTTCTAAAGCATGTTTGACCGCACTTTCTGTAATTTCGTGGAACACAACTCTGCTAAGCGAGGGGTGGCGGGAGCGGAGGGAGTCCCGCAGAGCGCCTGCAGAAACGTCCTTCGAGGATGTCGGGCGGGACGAGCTCCCGACAGGACCCCGAGCACTCAACAACTCGGCGACATGGTACGCAATAGCTTCTCCTTCGCGGTCAGGGTCTGTCGCCAAATAGATTTCATCCGCCTTTTTGGCCTCCGTTTTTATAGTCTTGGCCACATTCTGCTTTTTTTCCAAGGGCACATATTCGGGAGAAAAATTATGCTCAATATCAATCCCCAGCTTGCTTTTAGGCAAATCAACAATATGCCCCATGGTTGGAACAACGTCGTAATCTTTTCCAAGAAATCGACCTAGTGTTCTGGCTTTAGTTGGTGACTCGACAATAATTAGATTCATACAAATTCTCAGTTTTGCAATTTTCAATTTCCAATGAATTTTCAATGAAACATTGATGCAATGCAAATGCATACGCTCGGACAGGAATGAAAATTGAGAATTGAGAATTGAAAATTAATCTCATGCCTTAACATAAACTCCTCCCACATTCCTAACCATACCTTTCATCTCCATACCGGTCAATGTGGAAAGTACCGTTCCTGTCTCCATACCGCTCATTCTAACAAGCTCGTCAAGCCCAACCCCTTCATTTTCCAAAAAGTTAATTAATGTTTTTTCTTCTTCTGTGTCGGGAAGTATTCGCTTTGCACTATGCACTTTGTGCTTTGTGCTAATGTCCAATTCTTCCAATATATCTTCCGCTTTTTCAACTAGCTTTGCCCCGTTTCGGATGAGCATGTGTGGGCCTGCCGCCAAAGGGGAGTTGATCGGCCCGGGAACTGCAAAAACATCCCTGCCCTGTCTGGCCGCTAAAGCAGCCGTCACCATAGTTCCTGACTTTATGGCTCCTTCTATAACGACAACTCCCAAACTCATTCCTGACTCGATCCTATTTCTATAAGGGAAATACTCAGGGCGGGGATTAACTCCTAAGGGGTATTCCGACATAAGTACACCCCCGGATTCGACAATTTGCCTGGCAAGTTGAGTATTTGAAGTGGGATAAATTTTATCCAAACCCCCGGCCATTACCGCGATAGTTTTGCCCCCACACTCCACTACAGTTTTGTGCGCCACAGCGTCCACCCCTAAAGCCAAGCCGGAAACAATGGTAACACCGGCATCAACCAGCCCCGCCACAAGTCTTTCCGTCACATCCCGCCCGTACGACGAAATCTTCCGCGTCCCCACAACGGCCACACTCACTTCCGCCATCTCCGCCAATTTAGCCTCGCCAGGTGACACCTTGCGTGCGTGAGACCGCCTGGCGTAAAGTAAAAACGGAGCATCGTCTATCTTTTTCAGCCTTTCGGGATACTCAAACTCTTCAACTGTGACATACTCCACCCCCAGCTTTCCCAACCTGTCCTCATATTTTTCCAAAGAAAAAGCCTTTCTGTGAACAATAAACTTAGCCAATAATTTCTCCCCCACCCCTAACTGTCTCAACTCTTTTTCCGGCGCCTCCCAAGCCCTTTTTGCGCTTCCAAAGTATTCCCGCAAGAGCTTAAATCTTTGAGGGCCAATTGCCGGAAATGTTGAAAAAGCAAGATACGCTTCTTTTCCAGTCATTATCTTTACTGTACTAGCGAAATTAATTTCGCGCCACCCCACATGTCATTCTGAGCGCCAGCGAAGAATCTTTGGCATACTCACCTCCAGAACCTTAAAACAAGGAGACTGTGCATAGTTGCTTTAACTTACCCAAGCAGAGAGCTGCAGAACGAGTGAGGCCACTCTCGCCTGACAGGGTTCATCCTTGTCACTATCACCTTTGCTAATTGTCCACCGGACAAAACCCAAGGTGGTTTTTCATGCTATAATTTACACAAGCCCGCGCACATTGCACATTAATTAAAAAAAAGGAGACGTTGATGTTCCTATTCCGTATCCCCTGGTCCACGCTTATTGCCGCCACCTTTCTGGCGCTTGGATTTACAGGCCAGACAGTACATGGCCAGGAGCCGCCAGTCTGGGACCTCTCCGACCATAGGGTTCCTATTGGTCAAGAGATGGGAGAACAGCTGTTTTTCGATCTGAACCGAAACGATTTTTACGGAGACGCTGCGTTGACCAACAAGGTCATCATTCTTAACTGGAGTATCACTTCTCGAACCATTTTGCCAAAACCTGCCGCACAACGGGTGCTGCTACCCTTGACCCCTCTCCTCCGTCTTCAACCAAAGCTGTTATGACAATCTTTTTATCCGCGTAAATCCGCTCTCGATCATCGTTAATCGGTCCCCAAGCTGTAAACCAAGCATGGGTTTTCTCGCCAGCTGTCTGGGCTGTTCCCGTTTTACAAGCCATACGAGGCTCAAAATTAAAAAACGGAAAAGCCGTCCCCCCAGTTGCACAAACCCCCGTCATGCCTTCTCTCAAAGGATCAAGCGTTTCACTCTTCAAACCCACGCTCTGACAGGGTTCATTGCGAGGCAACAAGGTTCTTCCGAGGTTCTTATCCTTGTCACCTATAACGGACTTTTTCGAAAAAAGATCCGATATATCCGAACTTTGTTCGGTTATAACTATGTACGGCTTACATAAACTCCCCCCACTTGCTACCACGGCCGTCATTTGGTTAACCTGCAGCGGTGAGGCTGTCACATCTCCCTGCCCGATCGCCATATGGTAAGTATTACCCAAGAACCAGTGCTCATCTTTGACCTTCAATTTCCAGCCCGGCGAAGGAATAAGTCCGGCAACCTCCCCACCTAAATCTATCCCCGTCTTTTCCCCTAAACCCAAACGCTCTGCCCAAAAGCCAATTTTATCAGGCCCAACCATCTCGCCCACTTTGTAAAAAAATGTGTCAGTTGAACGGGCAATTGCCCGCGCCAAGTTGATCTCCCCCTCAGTTTTTCCGTATTGGGTAAAATACCAATTTGAATAAGTAAAAGTCCCCTGCCAGCTTGTATCGACTTTAACTACTCCTTCATCCCGATATGTAAAATTCTTATCAATTCTCCCCTCCTCCAAGCCTGCGATACTCGTAACTATTTTAAAAGTAGAACCCGGGTGATACTCTCCACCTATTACACGATTAAACATGGGCAAATTAGAATCGTTGGCCAGGCGGTTATAATCAGCAGCGAAAGTCGAAGGATCAAACGACGGAACAGAAACTAAAGCCAGAATTTGGCCCGTTTGCGGGTCCTGAGCAACCAAAGCCCCCCGAGCAACCGATCCTCCTTCAAATTCTGCCTGTCCTACAGTTTTGGCTAATGTTGGGGCTGAAGAAAGCGCGTCATGTGCCTCTTTTTGCAGCCCCATATCGATTGTTAGCTTTATGTTTTGGCCGGGAATCGGCTCGCGCCGCCCCAGCTTGCGTACCAATTTCCCTCTAGTGTCAACCTCAATCAGCTCTTCCCCATCAACCCCGCGCAGCAGACAATCGTATTGCTCCTCAACCCCCATTCTCCCGACTAAATCACCTAAAATAAGTTTCTGCTCTCGCCCGGTCTGTTTCTGGCA
>MHBW01000030.1:0-12197 GCA_001816385.1 Candidatus Blackburnbacteria bacterium RIFCSPHIGHO2_01_FULL_43_15b | reverse complement strand
TTCAACCTCCTCCGCATTTGCTTCATTCACATACCCAATCAAATGCGCTCCGGCCGCTCCCAGCGAATACTCCCTTTGGATTCCCACAATTAACCGGTTTTGATCTTCTGAGTCTGATGCCTGAAGTTTTAAAGCCGTTTCCCGATCAATGTTCTCGGTCTTTGTCACTACTCCTCCGGAGGAAAATTGAGCCAGTTGATAACCGGGCATGTTGCGTGCAAGCAAATTACCGTTTCTGTCCAAAATCTCACCCCTGGCCGCCCGAACCGGAATACGCCTGATGCGATTGCCATCGGCTAAAGCTTTAAAATATGCTCCCCGAACAAGCTGCAAATCGGCAAGTCTGGCAAATCCCCCCATGCCAAAAACCACCAACAAAACCAGCAAAAAAAGCCACCTGGGGCGTTCTACTTTGGGTAAACGGTTAAAATTCCCAGACTTTTTGTCAATTCCTTCTCCAAAAACGCTGAAATAAATCATCGGAGTTTTATGACCATATCAGAAGACCGCCAAAGAAATTGAAAAAGGAGAATGGTTGCAACAGCACAAACCAAAGACGGAAACCACAAAAATTCGCCAAACACGAGCTTGGAACGCGCCAAATCCAAACTCAAAGCAACTAACCCTAAAATCCAGGGATTCCGCCAATTTAACCCAAAAGCTCCCACACCAAAAATTAGCGACGTTACCCCCAAAGTCCTGCCCTGCAGAAGATCAAAGATCAAGCCACCAAAGAACAAGCCAGCCCATACCTTCGCATCAATTCGCATTTTGCTTGTATTCGCGTTCGCATAAATTAGCATCACAAGAAGAATCCCCTCCACAAATATTGGCGGCAAAAAAGGACCCTGCAATAGAGCAAAAACCAAACTAAGGATAATAAAAATACGGACAGACATAATTTAAAATTTGATGACAATAAACACTTCCCCCAACTTCTCATATTCCACTGGCCTTTGAATTTCTGACTGGGCAAAAGTTCCCTTCTCAACACCCAAAATTTTATCTATATAACCAACCAGCAAGTCAGGCGGTATATTTTCGTCCCCAGCCGTAACAACCAAATCTCCACTTTTTAAAGTCTCACCTGTTAAAACCTGCCCTAAAACCATTCTTCCGCCTCTTCCTTCAGCAATTCCCATCGCTTGTTTTTGGCCGGAATCTTTATCTTTAACATTCACTGTAATTTTTGAGCTTGAGCTGGTGGGCAATAATATTTCCGCTTTTTGCCCTAAAACTTTTCTTACATGCCCTAAAAATATTCCGTAATTTGTCTTACCAGATTCCGGTTTTTCTACCCAAATAGCCGGTTTGCCCATAACATCACCTGCCCGTATCAAAATGTTTAAATTGTCGACTTCTACAGATACAAGTTTTGCAGGAGTAAAGCTCCAGGTCCCCGGAAGACTTGAGCCCAAAAGGTTGCGCATGTGTTCATTTTCAGTTTGCAGAGAGTCAATTTGAGCAATTTTTGAAGACAATGATGCGTTTTTTTCTTCAAGTTCCTGAATTTTCTTGTCCTTATCAACCCCCAAATTCTCAAACTTCCCCAATTTCCCTAACGTTGCCTTTCTTCCCTCAAACAATCTTGACTCCACGGGAACTGTAAATATCTGCGCAAAGTCATGAAGGGGTTGCAAAAATCCGCTGGAATCTAAAAAGAAGAGTAGACCACCAAGCGCAAAATATAAAACTATCGGTATGAAGTTACTTTTCGCGCCAGGCCGCATTGGGCATATTGTATCACCGAATGGTAATATAAATTATAAAACGAGTTATATGGTTGAAACTGCCGTTAGCATAAGCCCCCAAAGTGTTGAAACCCACCTGTCTCAGGTCACACCTCTTGAGCACGAAAGAAAGCCTGAAAGACCACTTATCCCCAGAATTGAAGATTACCCTACTAAGGCTCGAATATGGGTCATAGACGCACACGCAAAAGCTGCCCCTCTCTTCCAAAAGTGCGAGCGCTATACAGGCGCAGCAATAACTTTTGTCGGCACTCTTGAGAAAATCGCTGAAGAAGGGCAAGCGCAAGTTGCGGAGGCCGGAAAGCCTACCGACCAGGCAACGCGCCAGGCGGCAGAAAGACTTGTCAAGGTAGCTACCGAGTTTGCAATTTTGCAAAGAATCCACCAGAAACTTTCAACCACAAAGGACGCAAGCAGGCTTTTACTTACCCTGTCCCCCTTAACAGGGGAAGATTATTTAATCGAAGCAGTGCGTACTCAATTTGCAACCCGCAAAGGTTTTCTAGTGTCTTTGACCGAACACGTGCCGTTTTTAAGGCCAGCAGGTTCCATAAGTCAGAAACAAGTATCAAATATGCGGCAAGCTTCCGCTTACAGCCAAAGGGTCGCTGCTTTTGTCCGAGAAGCCTTTGGGCCCTTAAAACAACATGTATCTCTAAAAAAATTTGAGACTAGGACGATAGATGGGTTAGTGGGCAGAAGCGAAAGCCAAGTTATACAAGCTGCCCAAGGTGCGTCCAAAGAATTCTGGGACAGCGCTGTAACCTGTTCTGCTAATTTGACTCAAGCCGATACTTATAAAGATAAGCTCTATTCATGGCTTGAGAAAGAAAAAGCCCAGATAGAGAAAATTGGGTTGGAAGGGAATATTGAAAATGCAAAAAAAGAGCACTCCACAGCCTTAGCAACAGCCCATGCTAACCTGGAAAATGGGATCAAATACAGCCGGTCACAATTTTTCGACCAAACACTTCAAGGAGCCGTTGAAGCTCTTAAGCCAACAATGAAAGCTCTTGGTAAAAGTTATCAGCCACATGAGCCAGGGGACGCCTCATCGTTTATGACTCACACCTGGGTTCCTTATGAGGCGACAGAACAAGCCGCGACCGCAAACAAAAGTCTTGCAGCTATCCAGACTTTAAACGCCAAGTACTCCTTGCGGGCAAAATACGGTCTGGAATTTCTCATCAGCCATTCCACAGGCAACATCGAAAGCCATCGTACTTATGCCTCGCAAGAAAATGAGGGGTTTGTGCTCAATCAGGACTTATTTTGGCATGTGGCTCCATACGAAAAAATGAAATTAATTTTGGCCCGTGGCATATTGGCTTCAAGAAAAGCTCAAATAGACCATTTTGGAGAGAGCTATTTTAATAGCGGAGGGGCAACAAGAACTACGAAAGACCAAGTTATTATCACTGATGAAGAAGGTCGCGAAAGAAAAGTTAGCCATGCGGACTTCAAAACCAATAGCGGGCTGGGAAGAGTTAAGGTTCCCAAGCAAGAAATGTATCAAACATGTTTTTCTGTAGGCGGCCCTTATCATTATCAGGATGGGGTTGCTTTGGTTTTTAGTAAAGCGTCTCTTTGTTCCAAAAGCCAATTCTTTGATCAAGACGGCTGGCACCTCTTTTCTCCTGACTACCGAGATAGTGAAGATAGCCCGGGTTTTGAGGCAGATTTAAACACAGAACCAAACATGCTTATTGTAGTAACAAACCAAAGAAGCGCGGATTTCATAACTTTTCTTAAAAGCGACTTGGGCAAAACAGACGAATGGGTTTCCCAAAATGTTATTACTGTCCCTGCCCGAGAAAATGGCGCGATGGAGTCTGACACAGGCCAAATAAAAAAACGGTTCTTTGAACGACACCGTATCACCATTCAAAAAGGCATGTTTGTACCTACCGGAGAAGTAGCAGATCATGCAGGCTGGGGTAAGGATTTTCTATACACATACAAGGCAATAATATAGAAAGTGTTTAGCTTGACAAACCCTGTTTGTCAATTCGAAGTTTTAGGATAAAAAAAGGCGGGGCTTACGGAGATCGCGTTACAGTCACAAATTTCACAGTTGTCATTCTGAGCGTAGCGAAGAATCTCTCACGAACACAAGACTGAAATAAGTAATGACTTGTCATCCCGCTTAGCGGGATTCAATCAATTAAGATAGATTCCGGACCAGGTCCGGAATGACAGGAGGAGACCTTTTATCTTAAACCCCCAGTGACGCGGACTTGAGATAGTAGCCTTGGGTCTTCTAAAACTTTTGCTGTGCCCCGAACAACAGCCGTTAGCGGATCATCAGCCACCCAAACCGGAATTTTAATCATTTCTGAAATAAGCTGGTCAAACCCCGAAATTAACGCCCCGCCTCCTGCTAAAACTATTCCCTTTTCTATAACGTCTGAAACAAGCTCAGGTGGAGAAGATTCCAAAGTGTCAGCAATTCGAACAATAATCTGCTGCAAAATCGGGACTAACGCTTCCCGAATTTCCTCGGAAGAAACTTTTATAGATTTTGGCAAACCAGTTTCTAAATCCCGCCCCCGGACAACGTGATATTTCTCGGGCTTTTGGGCAACGGCGCTGCCTATGGAAAGTTTCGCCTCCTCAGCAGAAGTTCTGCCCAAAAGCAACGAGTAGCGCAGCCTTAAGTAGGAAATTATAGCCTCGTCTAACTCGTCCCCGGCAATACGCAAGCCGCGGTTTAGGACAATTCCACCCAAAGAAATCAGCGCAATCTCAGTTGTTCCTCCCCCCATATCCACAACAAAAATTCCCCCCGGGTCAGCAACGGGAAGGCCCGCCCCAATTGCCGCCGCCATAGGTTCTTCAATCAAATACGCCTGCCTTGCTCCTGCTGATAAAGCGGCATCTTGAACAGCCCTCCGTTCAACCTCAGTAACACCCGACGGAATCCCTATAACCACTCTCGGTTTGGAAATTTTGGGAAAGCCTAAGCGCCTGGCTCCTTGAGGCGTTTCATGAACACGTTTAATAAAATAAGAAAGCATCGCGGCTGTTGCGTCAAAATCAGCAATCACGCCGTCCTTTAACGGCCTGACAGCTTCTAAAGTTTGCGGGGTCCTGCCCTCCATTTTTTTAGCCTGCGCCCCGATTGCTAACATTGCCTTAGTCTTTTTGTGTCTGGCTACAACCGAAGGCTCCCGAATAACAATCCCTTTTCCGCGGACATAAACAAGAGTGTTGGCCGTCCCCAAATCTATACCAATGTCGTGGGTAAATAGTGAGAAGAATTTATCTATCATTGAAGTCAAGTTGGATTATATACTATCTATAAGCTATCACCATGAACAAGGCTATCGAATATTTATTTTTAATACTCATTACGATCGTTCCATTAACTTTTACGGCCTCCACAAGCGAGCTTTTTGAGCTGCCAAAGATATTTTTGGTTTATGGTTTGACAATTTTGATCTTTTTTTTCTGGAGTGCTAAATCAATTCATGCCGGCAAATTAATCTTCCGTCGCACAATTTTAGACATCCCACTTGTTCTGTTCCTACTCTCACTATCACTCTCGACTCTCACTTCCATCGATATTCACACTTCAATCTGGGGTTATTACTCCCGCTTCAACGGCGGGCTTCTCCCCACTTCCACTTACGCTTTTCTTTACTGGTCATATGTCTCCAACATGACGAGTGAGTCCACAATCCGCCTGATCCGCTTCCTGCTTGCATCTGCGTTAATCGTCTCGCTATATGCGATAGCGGAGCACTTTGGGCACAGTTATTCATGCGTTGTCTTGCAAGGCAGGTTTGATACTTCCTGCTGGGCGCCAAAAGTCCAGGAAAGAGTCTTCGCAACACTCGGGCAACCTAATTGGCTTGCAGCCTGGCTGGTTGCCATTCTTCCCCTCTCATGGTCTTTCCCCCCAATCCCTAACTTCCCTTATTTCCATAAATTCCACAACCGCTTCAAACTCCTCTTCCCTCTAGCTCTTTCTTCCTTAATCTTTACCGCGTTTATTTTTACCAAATCCCGCTCTGGTCTCTTGGGCCTCGGCACCACTTTTGCCATCTTCTGGTTCTTAGCTTTTCTCCCCTACCTCCCCAAATTCCCCCGCCTTCCCAAAAAACTTGTGCTCTTGCTTGTCATTCTTATCACTTCTCACTTATCACTTATCACTATTTTTGGTTCCCCATGGTCTTCACCACTTAAGACAGTACTAGCGAATTTCAATTCGCGCGGAATGAATTCCGCCACTAATTCTCCAACTCTCCCTGCCCCCATTGGTACTGAGTCAGGAGATATCAGAAAAATTGTTTGGAAGGGGGCAATAGATATTTGGAAACATTACCCGATTTTAGGCTCTGGCCCCGAAACCTTTGCATATACTTATTACAACTTCCGTCCGTCAGAACACAACTTAACTTCCGAATGGGACCTTCTCTATAACAAAGCACACAACGAATATCTCAACTATCTGGCCAACACGGGAATCGTAGGACTAGTATCGTATTTCTTACTATTTGGCACTTTCATTGTTTTTTGTATTGGAACCTACTGTCGTACTAGCAGACTTCAGTCTGCGCGCGAACTGAAGTGGACACGCTCTGACTACGCTACTACATCAATTGCCATCTTAGCAGGTTACATTTCACTTCTTGTTACCAACTTCTTCGGCTTTTCGGTTGTCACAACCTCTCTTCTTTTCTTCCTTTTCCCTGCTTTCGCCATATCCCTTACTTCCCATAATTTCCCTACTCCCCCTACTTCCTTTACTAAAAAATCTCTTCTCCTAAAAATCCCACTAATTACCCTCACTTTCTTAATCTCTCTAATCTTACTTTCCAAAACCTATGGCCTTTTCCACGCCGACCAGCTTTACACCAAAGCCAAAAGTTATAATAAACAGGACAATCCCAGGCAAGCCGCCAAAGTTTTACAAAAGGCGCTCGTTCTTAACCACTGGGAACCAAAGTATTATGATGAATTGGGGGATAGCGCTTCTCAAATTGCTGTCAAGCTTGCTGAAGACAACCAGCCGGATAATGCAAAAGAATTTGCCAATTTGTCAAAAGAGTTATCCGACCAGGCTTTGCGCATTTCGCCAAGAAATGTGAGTTTCTGGTCTGCCAGGGCAATTTACTTCAAAAGACTTGCAGCAGTTGACCCCCATTATTTGGATTTAGCAATTCAAGCTTTAGAAAAAACTGTTTTTCTAGCCCCTACCGACGCGACTTTCCGGCTAAATCTTGCGGTTTTGTACAACTACAGTGGAGACTTGGATAGAGCCATAAAAACTCTTGAGGAAACATTGCGCTTGAAGCCCGACTACAACCAAGCGCGGGATGATTTAGACAAGCTATATATTGAAAAAGGCGAGTCTTCTCAAGAACTTAAATCTCAAAAAAACTCGCCCCAAAGCAGACCAGACCCTTTTCAGGGTAATACTCCCGCGACATTCAGAATCAGCAAGCCTGCTACTACCAAGATAAAAAGGGCCGCCACACTCCCATACACCAGAGAGTAGGCCTTTGCAATCGCCCTGTCTATCTCTGCTTCTGGCACTCCTTCCTTTACCGCCTGCTCCCGCACATGTTGTATTGCTTCCGCGCTACGGGTAAGCTCGGCTATGTCAAGCATCCCAAACTGCTCCCTCTTTGTGTATTAGCGGAATTCATTCCGCGCCTATTCTACAGCACTGCTCCCTCGCTTCATTGCTAAGTTACAAGCTATTGTAGCACCAAAAAAGAAGGCGGGTGACCCTGAAAGCGCACGTATGTGCAATCTTCCAAGGCCCCCGCCAGCTCACCGACGCCTTACTAAACTTATGGTTGGTGGCCGCGCAAGGCGAATGCGCATAGCCCCAACGCAAGACCCCAAATCACCAGAAAACTAACGGCGCTAACAACCAGCGTCGGATCTTCCACCTCAAGTCCTCCTCACGCCGCTTTCTGGCTGCGCAGGTGCACCTTGCGCATGTGCTCCACACTGAGCGTGCTAAACCTCGAGCGTGGCTTTTTCTCCCCGCAGTGCGCAATCCGCCACTGCGCGTACAGGCTGGCCAATCCCACTACGAGCACAAGGCCCGTGAGCACAAGGTCATCGTGCTCAGGATCGCCGGCCATTAGCCAGGCAAAACCGCCAAAGAGGGCAGTAACAACCGCTACCACAACCCAAAGCATGCGCCTTGCCTCCTGTTTTACTTGTTAAAAGAGCACTAACTGGAATGAATTATAGCACTAAATCACATAAAATCAACTATAGGCTTGTTCTGGTAAAAATATTCTGCTAAAATGAACCTATGGTAAGAAAAATACTCCAAACAACCGACCCAAAATTGCGGGAAAAATCCAAACCGATTCTCAAGGCTGATAAAAAACTCCTTTCTCTAATCCGTGATTTGGAGGAAACGCTAAAGGCCCAAAATGACCCTGAGGGGCTAGGGCTTGCCGCGCCTCAAATCGGAGAATTCAGGCGTGTTTTTATTCTGGTTCACCCTAAAACGCAAGAAACACAAGTCTTTATAAATCCTGAGATATTGCAATTGTCTGAACAGACAAATGACGTTAAGAAACAAATGGAAGGCTGCCTTTCACTTCCCCACTATTACGGCCCCGTTCGCCGCGCCGAGTCTGTCAAGTTGAAATACCAGGCTCCACAATTGGAAAATGGAAACTGGAAAATGGAAAATCATTGCAAAACCTTCAAAGGTTTTCTTGCCCACATCATCCAGCACGAAGTTGACCATCTAAACGGTATAGTCTTTGTTGACCGCCTCCTTGCCCAAAACCGCAAACTCTTTCAACTTAAAGGCAAAGAATGGACTGAGGTTGAGTTGGTATGACGCACGGCTCGTCATTCCTGTGCAAACAGGAATCCAATCAATTGTCATCTCGAGGCATAGCCGAGAGATCTCTCCTCCATGCAGTCGTCGAGATGACAGAGGGTATTTTAGATCCCCGCATTTGCGAGGATGACAGGGTGGAACCCTGTCAATAAAAATCATATGGCAAAAATTGTATTTTTTTCTTCATCCCATCGTGCCCTACCAGCTTTAGAGCTTCTACGCAAAAACCTTGAAATAGTAGGTGTCATCTCTCAACCCGATAAGCTTTCAGGCAGAAAAATGAAACTTACACCAACAACAATCTCAACATATGCACAAGAACAAAATCTCCCGCTCTTAAAGCCGGAAAAACTTGATGCTGATGCAATAGCCTGGATTGCGAAAAAAAAGCCAGATGTGCTTCTGCTTTCCTATTATGGCTTGTGGATTCCCCCGGAGCTTTTTAACCTTACTCCCGCAGGGATTCTAGTCACTCACCCGTCCCTTCTACCCAAGTGGCGATGTGGCTCACCAGTCCAGGCAACAATTCTTTCGGGGCAAGAACAAACAGGAGTAACTTTGATGAAAATGGATGAACAGTTTGACCATGGTCCAACTGTAGCCGTGGAACCCGACACAGTTCTTGATAACGACGGCCAAGAAACACTTTACACAAGGCTGTTCACAAAAGGCGCAGAGCTGGCCATAAAAGTTCTACCCGATTACCTGAATGGGAGAATCAAGCCAATACCACAAGACCACTCAAAAGCAACTTTCGCCAGGCACATAACCCGCGAAGACGGCTTTATCACCCCGCAACTTCTAAACGCAGCCATGCAAGGCGAGACCTCAGAGGGGTCTCCCTGGAAAATCCGCTGGATGCTGGATTCGAACAAAAGACCCTTCAACCTTCAACCTTCAACCTTCGCCCTTGAGCGTTTCATTCGTGCCATGTCCCCCTGGCCTGGAGCATGGAGCACAGTAATAGTGAATAGTGATAGTGGAAAGGTGACAAAAAGACTAAAACTTTTACGTTCCCACCGCACACGCTCGGACAGCGAAGGTGGCAAGCTAAAGTTAGACGAAGTTCAACTCGAGGGAAAAAATCCCGTCTCCTGGAAACAATTCAGGCAGTGGCAACCACAGCCTCTTTCGGAACTCTTTGGCGTCGAGTAACTTTTCCCTTAACCACACGAAGGCATTTAGTACAAAACCTTTTCTTTTCCATTCCCACCCAAAAAGTATGAAGGTTGACACGGAAAACCCGCCGGTTGCGCTTGCCCGAAAAGGTAACGCGTCGGCCAACCATGTTTCCCTTACCACATTTTGCACAAATAGCGCTCATTTACGCTATACTTTAACACATGAACCCATTCTTATCAAACCCGCTTGAGCTTTTGTTTCTCATTCCCACCCTTCTTGTTGCTATAACGATTCACGAATTCGCCCACGCTTTTGTTGCCGACCGCCTGGGCGACCCCACGCCCCGCTCTCAAGGCCGCCTGACCTTAAATCCTCTGGCCCACCTTGATCCCATCGGAACAATCATGTTGATTCTTTTCAGGTTTGGCTGGGGAAAACCGGTCCAGTTTGACCCCTACAATCTGGAAAATCCAAGGCGCGACGCAGCCCTTATCTCTGCAGCCGGCCCGGCCTCCAATGTTCTTATGGCAATTTTGGCCGCACTGGCTTCGCGAGTTGCCATTACACAAGACGCGCCAGCCATAGTCACCACCTTTCTTGTTCTGCTTATCCAGTACAATCTTCTTCTGGCAGTTTTTAATTTAATACCGGTTCACCCGATGGATGGCGGCAAAGTCCTGGTGGGCCTCCTTCCGCGGGATATTGCTTATGACGTGGACCGAACCTTAAATCAATACGGTTTTGTGCTTCTCCTTCTTCTCGTGCTGCCAATTTTTGGCCAACCGCTTATTTGGACCATCATTGGCCCCACGCTCAATTTGCTCCTGCACTTCTTCCTTCCGATAGCAACCTTTTAGCCTCATTTTTCGCAAAAAATTACCTATTTTGTTCTTGTTTGATACTGTAGTTTCTATTGCCTTTTCATGGTATATTTAATATGTTGCAAAGGGTTAAACCTTAGCGACCGTTGAAAGATTCGTGAGACTTTTTCCTCACCGATTTTTCCTTTAAACGGGAAAGCGTCATCCCATCTTGCCCGTGGGCAAGTCGGGTAGCTTACCCACTTACTTGATAAAGGGGAAAATTTCTTGCGAAATTCAATACAAATCCCTCCCCAACCGGGCGGGGTTTGTGTATTTAAAAATCCCCTGTACACTATCCTTAGTGTCTGCTCCCTACTACCACATTATTCACCGTCCCGCAGGTTTATATTATTTGGGTTCATAAAAACGCCAGCGGCGTTTCGCCTATCGCCTGGACAGGGTATGCAATTTTATCCATTGTCTGGCTGATTTACGGCCTGACATATAAAAAAAGGAAGGAATATTTATGCTTGCAGGGCTGCCAGGATTTGAACCTGAAATGGCTGTTTTGGAGACAGCAGTGATACCATTTCACCACAGCCCTATGCTTTTTGGAACACACCAATTATCGTGCATTGTATTATACCCCCTACAACAACATGTTTCCACACAACAAAACTTTACTTTTAAAAAACCGCTTTACCTTGACAAAAAGTAAAGTTTGTAGTAACTTTTGGATATGAGAATAGTTACAGTTTCATCGAAAAATCAGATAACACTTCCGAAAAGGGATCTTGAGGACTTGAAAATTAAACCCTCAAGTAAATTGATTGTAGAAAAACACAAAGGTGGGTTGATGCTTAAGCCTGTTATAGGTTCGGTTATTGATGAGCTGGGAGGTTCTTTGAGGCCATATGTTGACCCTAAGAAGTTAGGGATTCCCTTTAAAAAAGTAATGGATGAAACAATGAGAATTGTTGCAAAGGAACTTGCAGAAAAGCATTGAAAAAGGTTTTGCTGGATACCAACTTCATCTTGCGCTATTCCCTAAAAGACATTGAAAGTCAATATATCCAAGCACAAAAGACTTTCAAGGAAATTGAAAGTGGGATTACTAGGGCATATCTTTCGCTTCTTGTGATTAACGAATTTTCCTGGATTAACGAAAAATACTACAAAGTTCCCAGAACAATATACGTTTCCTGGCTAATTAAATTTGTCTTGCTTAACAAAGTAGAAATTGTTGAAGTTAGGAAAGAATTAGTTATACAACTTTTAGAAACAATGCTTAAGAAAAATCTGGATCTAACAGATCTTTATCTTTGTTGCATTAAAGAGGACAAAAAGGTGCTTACCTTTGATAAAAATCTCCTTAAAATACTTTAGGTTACTTTAACTTCTGTGTTTCTTTGTGTTCAGTCACTTTTCTGCAACGCTTACAGTATTTTCTCAACGCAAGCTTGCCTTCCGTGTTGGTTTTGTTTTTCTCGGTTATGTAATTCTGCGTTTTACAGGACGGGCAGACTAAACCGAATAGTTGTCGGGCGCCTTTTCTTGCCACTTAAAGACGATTATATCAAAAAGAGAGGCTAAAGGGAAGTGAACGCAATATTCTCCGTACAAATCCGACACTTCCAGTAGAATATGGAAGTGAACCAATTAACAAAGATAAGTCTTGCCTGGGAACTGTTTGAATGT
>MHBW01000029.1 GCA_001816385.1 Candidatus Blackburnbacteria bacterium RIFCSPHIGHO2_01_FULL_43_15b | reverse complement strand
AACGCAGAAGAGTATGATAAGTTTATAAATATTGATGTTATGGGGTTTAAAGAATGAAACAAAAAACAATCAAAAGAAAAAAAATTAAAATCTTGGCTCAAAAAGGGTGGTCGTGAAGGCTCAAAACAGGACTTTTTTACTCTACTCAAGCGAGCGGTAAGCGTAAAAGTTTAACTTCTGCAACTTGTTTGAATAAACTATCAAACATATTTTTATCTCCTCTGTGGTTGTATCTGTGGGCATACTCATCAACATAGCTTTGAAGGTACTTTTTAGATATTACCCTGTAAACACCATAGACTCCTCTTTTTAGGATAGACCAGAAGCCTTCAACTGTATTATTGTGGACATCTCCTAAGACATAGGTTCCTCTGCTGTGATTGACGCTATCGTGCTGATAACCGAATTTTGGAAGGTGGGCATATGATCCATATTCATCAGTCATCACACGGGCTGTTGGGTCTACATGTTCTTTTATCTGTTGTAGCAAAGTCCACTTACCTGTATTTGGAATATGTTTAAAGTAAGCCTCACCTTTTCTTTTAACTATCCCCATCACCACTTCTTTTGGTATTTCATTGAAATTAGGCACATAAGCCTTATTTTTACCCTTCCCACCCATGAATGTTTCGTCAATCTCAACTATCCCGTCAAGTAAGGATGGGCTTTGAGCCATCAACATTCTAATTTGCTTAAACATTCGCCATGCTGTTTTGTAAGTTACCCCTAACATTCGCTCTAATTGTTTGGCAGATGTACCACTTCTGGTTTGAGTCATTAGGTACATGGCAAAGAACCAATAGCTTAATGGTGTGGTAGATTTTTCAAAGATAGTACCTGCTAATGGGTAGATATGATGACCACAGAAGTTACAAGCATAAGAGGTTCTATCAGTTACTTTATAGAATTTTGCAACCCTTTTACACTTCGGACATTCCATTTCATCAGGGAAGCGGAGTCGTTTAACAGCTTCTAGGCACTGCTCATCTTTACCATAACTATACTGAAATGCTCGGAGGCTAAACTTATCTTTCATAGCCTCATCTTAACACACTAAGACCTTGTTGTCAAGGGATAAGTACCTTAACTCGTCCTTGACACCGATGATATGATGGGAGTTTAACTAAGTTAGTAATGAAAGGTAAGAGATTAAAAGTTATATTTATCTGGGCGCTTCTTTTAGCTGTTGTAAGTAATGGTGGGGCTTTTCTTTTAGGTTATCTTACGGGTGATCAAACTTTAGCTCTTCTTGGTGCTTTGGTTATAACAGTACTTTTTGCAGGGTTTGCAGGATACAAAGCAGCTTCATCTCTTGCTAATGATCCTGAATATCAAAAAAAGTGGAACCTCACACTATTAGGAGCGAGTATAGCTTTTGTCTCAGGTCTTTTTTCTGCTGGGATAAAGTATTTTTTAACAGGCCAGTTAGATTTTGGAGTTGGTTTTATTCCCATTATTATGGCTGCTATCGGTGCCTATTTGGTTGAACGCAAACAAACTTCTAAATAATTAATTCTATATAATATAGGGAGTGAAAAGTTTTCGCGCACGGGTGGGGTGGGGCAAGAAAATATTAAATTGTTTTTATGTTCCTGTCCGCCATAGGCGGACTATAATAATAAAAATCGCGCGCATTTGTCTTTCTGTCTTAGCAAAAAATACTAGAGCGAGGCCGAAGGCCGAGCGGATAGAAGGCGGCGCGCGTAGCGCGCCTACCGATTCGACTTAAAGCGAGTTCGGATTTTTCGATAAAGGTCAAAGAAAGCAAATATTTCCCGACTATACTATGTTGGTTGATTCAGGAGCTTCGTTAAGTGTTTTGCATGCAAAGTTTGGCGAAAAGGTTGGTTTGGATGTTAAATCGGGCAAGAAGATGCAGTTAAAAGGGGCAACTGTGGGAATGGGCACCCAATTTATCCATGAAATCACAATGATAATTGGCGGTCAGAGTTTTAATCTTGAAGTTGGTTTTTCCTATGATCTTGATATGCCTTGGGGATTGCTAGGTCAAAATGGCTTTTTTGATAAATTTAGAGTTTGTTTTGATAAAGCCAAAAGTGAGTTTGAACTGACGCCGAAGGGAAAGTAATTTACACATTGACAAAAAAAAGGATATATATCTTCAATTTATTGCTCCAAAGAGTAAAAAGGGACGGTAACTTACCTTACCGTTTTCTTGCAGACTAGCTTCCAATTTGATATACTAGCTCTTAACGTGCAGGGAAAGGTGACTTCTTCCTGAAATTGGCTTGTGCCTTGAAGGGAGCTCAGATTGTGGGCGCCGGGGGGCGCCTTTTTGCGTATGAATACGATTTTTGCAACCAAGAAAAATATGTCGCAAGTCTTCACCCGTGAGGGCGTAAGGCTTCCGGTTACTGTGCTTTCTTCAGGGACCCATTTGGTTATCCAGGTAAAAACCAAAGATCGCGATGGTTATTGGGCAACTCAATTTGGTTTTGGAACACGCAAGATTAAAAACCTTAATAAGCCACAAATCGAAAACTTTAAAAAAACGGGAGCTCTAAAGGAAAACAGAGCTCCTAAATTTTTGCGAGAGATAAGACACGACGGCAGTAAAAACCTGGAAGTAGGAGCGCAAATCAACCCTGCCGAAGTTTTGGAGTCGGGTGATTTAGTTAAAGTCTCTGCAACTTCAAAAGGAAAGGGATTTGCAGGAGGGGTTAAAAGGCATCATTTTGCAGGAGGTCCCAAAACCCATGGTCAATCAGATCGACATCGCGCTCCTGGGTCAATTGGGCAAGGAACAACTCCAGGTCGTGTTTACAAAGGCAAAAGGATGGCAGGCAGAATGGGAGGAGCGCAACAATCAGTACGAAATTTGAAAGTTTTAAGTGTAAATTCAGAAACTGGTGAAATTTTGGTTTCCGGGCCAGTTCCAGGATCGGTTGGAAGCCTGGTTGTTATTACCAAGATCGGCAAGAGTAAGAAGAATGTTGAGTTAATAAGTGAATTAAATGCAGAGGAGGAAAATGGCAGTTCATAAAAAAGTGGTTACCGCAAAAGTAAAAAGCGAACTTTCTGTTGTTAGATTTACAAAAACCGGAACAGCAGGAACCGAAGTTGAACTTCCCAAAGAGGTTTTTGGGCAAAAAGTTAATGCAAACCTGGTTGCTCAGGCAGTTCGGGCATATTTGTCTAACCAAAGACAGGGAAATGCCCATACCAAAACTCGCGCAGAGGTTGATCGCACCAAGAAAAAAGTTTATCGGCAAAAAGGAACAGGCGGTGCCCGACACGGTTCCAAAAATGCTCCTTTGTATGTTGGCGGAGGAAGAGCCCACGGACCTAAAAACTTTGAAAATTATTCTTTAACTATGCCAAAGAAAATGGCCCGCCTGGCGCTTCTGTCGGCTTTATCTGACAAGTTCTCAAGTAAAAAAGTGGTTGTTGCTGATATTGAGGGCATAGAGCCTAAGACTAAAGTATTGGTACGGTTACTGTCTAAAATGGGCCTATCCAGCGGAACCATTATCCATTCTGGTGACCCAAACCTATACAAGGCAGGTAGAAATTTAAAGAGTGTGCAAATGGCTCGAGCCCAAGAGTTGAATACCTATACAGTTATAAAGAGCAGAATGCTTATTTTAACTTCCCAGGCAGTTGAAGTTTTAAAGGGGAGGTTGGAAAAGAATTAAAAAATTTATGTTTATCAAACCTTTAGTTACAGAAAAAACTTTACACGTTGCCCAAACAGATAAGCAATATACCTTTTTGGTTGAGCCGGGTTTGGATAAATATGCGATTAAAAAACTGGTGTCGGAAAATTTTGGCGTACACGTTGTTGATATTCGAACGGCTAACATTGCAGGGAAACAAAAAAGGTTTGGCAAAAAGCGAACAGCAGCATTCAAAAGCGATCTTAAGAAAGCTGTTGTCACGTTGGCAGAAAAAGAAACAATAAGTTTTTTTGAAGTAGAGAAGAAAGGAAAGGGTAAAAAGAGGACATGAAAAAACTTAAAATAATATTACCAAAAAATTCGGGGCGGGATTCGCACGGTCATGTTTCAGTTAGACATCAAGGCGGAAGGCACAAAAGATTTTTGCGAATTATTGACCATGGTTGCCAAAAGCGGGGAATGACAGGACGGGTTGAAGCTATAGAATATGATCCTAACAGAAATGCCAAGCTTGCTTTGGTTTTATATCCTGATGGAGACAGAAGATATATGATAGCTTCCCAGGGTTTAGGTGTTGGAGATCGGGTTATGGCTGGAGAAACAGCGCCGATAAAACCAGGAAACAGTTTGCCTTTGGGGCGAATTCCGGTGGGTACCTTAGTTTATAACCTGGAAATTACTACGGGCAAGGGAGGGCAGATGGTCAAAAGTGGGCAATCAAGCGCAACTATTCAAGGTAGAGAATCGTCGGTAGTTTTGGTAAAATTGCCCTCAGGAGAACTTCGTCGCTTCGATACTGCGTCCTACGCCACAATTGGACAAGTTTCCGGTGAGACCAGAGGGAGTTTGCGCAAAGCTGGAGTCTCGCGACACATGGGAATTCGACCGACTGTTCGGGGAGTTGCCATGGCGCCGCGTGCCCACCCTCACGGGGGCGGAGAAGGCCGTTCGCCTGAAGGCATGCCGCCAAAGACTCCTTGGGGAAAGCCTGCTCGTGGAGTTAAAACCAGAAGACCGAGGAAGTATTCTAACAGATTAATTGTTGAAAGAAGAAAGAAGTGACGGATGACGAGTGATGGGTGATTAGACTTTTACCCACGCATCACTAATCACAAAATATGAGCAGATCGAGTGTTAAAGGACCATACGTAGACGAAAAATTGCTAATTAAAGTTGGCAGGCTCAATAGTGCTGGCAAAAAAGAGCCAATTCGTACCTGGGCTCGTGCCAGCCAAATAGCGCCTGAGTTTGTTAGCCATCGTTTTATGGTTCATAACGGCAAGAACTTCTTGGAAGTCTTCGTAACCGAAGATATGGTGGGACACCGACTTGGGGAATTTGCACCAACTCGCACATTTCGCGGACATGGACAAGTTGTAAAGAGAACATTGGAGAAGACGTAACAGTGATGAGTGACGAGTGATGGGTGATTAGACTTTTACCCACGCATCACTAATCACATATCACTAATCACTATGTTAATAACGGCAAAACAAAAATTTGTAAGAACCAGCCCAAGAAAACTCCGCTTAATGGCAGATGGGGTACGCAGTTTAAAATCGCCGCAGTTGGCAATAATTTACCTTGAACAAGTTCCACAAAGAGCAGCAGGAGTTTTGAGTAAGGTTATTAAAACAGCTATTGCTAATGCAACTAATAACTTGAAGCTTGAAGGTGACAGGTTAAAATTGCACGAAATACAGATTGGAGAAGGGCCAACTTATAAGCGGGGACAACCAGTTTCCCGGGGACGCTTCCACAAAATTGAAAAAAAGACAAGTCATATTACTGTAGTTCTTGAGTCTACGACCCAAGAAAAAGCATTAAACGTAAAGAAAGGAGAACAGCGCAAATCGAATAAAAAGTAAATTATATGGGTTTTGCTCATCGCAAAACACCATATGTTATGCTTCGCGCTGACGCTACGCAAACATGGGACAAAAAGTTAATCCGATTAAATTTAGAACAGGAATCTTCCGGGGATGGAGGTCTCGTTGGTATGCCGAAAAAGGAGATTACAAAAAGTTTCTTTTTGATGATATTAAATTGCGGGAAGCTTTGGAAAATAAGTTTAAACTTGCTGGAGTACACAGCATAGATATTGAAAGGTTGCCTCGTGCTATGACTGTAAGACTGACAGTTTCCAGACCGGGAATAGTAATTGGGAGAGGAGGATCAGGTATTGAAGAAACTAAAAACTTTGTTTTAAGGATTCTTGGCGTTAACCCTAAAGGATCTCAAACGCCCAGAATTGACGTGGTCGTTGAAGAGATAAAAAATCCAGAGTTGTCGGCAAAACTGGTTATTGGCAGAATCGTGTCCGAATTTGAACGCAGAATGCCCCACAGGCGGGTTGTGACTCGAACGATGGAAAGAATTATGGCCTCAGGAGCCAAAGGGGTTCGCATCGCTTTGGCAGGACGCATAGATGGGGCAGAAATTGCCAGAAAAGAAAAATATAAAATGGGATCTGTTCCAACACAGAGTTTAAGAGCAAATATTGATTACGCAGATGCACACGCGTTGTTAAAACGAGGTTATGTGGGGGTTAAGGTTTGGATATATGTACCGACAGAGAGGGCCAATTAGTGGTGAGTGACGGGTGATGGGAATTTCACCCACTAAGCACTAATCACACATCACCAATCACTAAATTTTATGCAGCCGAAAAGTTCAAAATACAGAAAACAATTTAGAGGCAGAAGGCGAGGAATTTCTACTCGTGGGGCAAACGTGGATTTTGGAGAGTGGGGCTTGAAAAGCTTAAGTTGCGGGTGGCTTACGGCCAAACAAATTGAATCCGCAAGGCGCGCTATTGCTCACACAACTTCCCGCGGCGGAAAAGTTTGGTTAAGAGTTTTCCCTCACAAGCCAGTTACCGGTCGCGGGGCAGGGGTTAGAATGGGTGGAGGCAAAGGAGACGTTGTTGGACATGTGGCGGTTATTCGGCCTGGTAGAATTCTTTTTGAAATTGCGGGTGTAAGCGAGGGATTAGCACACGAAGCTTTTGACAAAGCATCATCAAAGTTGCCTTTCCCAACAGTTATTGTGCAAAGAGGGTAAAAGAAATCAGAATTTCTTTTCAAACTTCGTTATAAAATATGAATAAAAAAGCTAAAAACGAATTAAAAGAAAAATCAGTCCAAGATTTAAAGGCTATGGTAGGAGAAAAAGTGAAAGAAATTGCAAAAACCAGAGTTGATTTTATGAAAGGTTCGATTAAAAATGTCCGGAGAGTAAAAACTTTGCGGGACGAGCTTGCAAGAATTAAGACTTTCTTAAATGCGAAAGAAAAAGGAGGTTTAACAAACAAACAGTGAAGAAATTTGTAGGACTAGTTGTTAGTAACAAAAACAAAAATACAGCTATTGTTGAGGTGACGCGCTTTTTAGTGCACCCGCTTTATGAAAAAAGAGTGAAGCGGACAAAAAGATATCCGACCCATGATGAAGTTGGTGTGAACTTGGGTGATAAAGTTCTCTTTGCAGAAAGCCGTCCGTACTCAAAAACTAAAAGATGGAAAATTGTACAAGTGCTTGTGGCTCGACCATTGGAAAAACAAAAAGCCGAAATGCCTAAGGTGCAGAAGAAAGGAAATAAGCGTAAATAGTATTTATGGTTCAAAGACAAACAGTATTAAAGGTTGCAGACAATAGCGGAGCAAAGGCTTTGCGAATTATTGGCATTCCCGGGTCAAGCAAAAGAATCGCTTACCTTGGGGACGTTGTTAACGCAGTTGTGGATCGAGCAGAGACTACCGGAGTGGTAAAGGACAGCGAGATAGTAAGGGTGGTTATTGTGCGCGTGAGAAAAGAACAGAGGAGAGAAGACGGCAGCTATGTCAGGTTTGATGATAATGCTGGCGTTATTATTGATAATCAGGGCGTACCTCGCGGAACACGAATTTTTGGTCCGATAGCTCGGGAAGTACGCGATTGCGGATATACCAGAATTACATCACTCGCCCAAGAAGTTGTATGAAATTACATATTGGAGACACAATACTAGTTACAGCCGGAAAAGACAAAGGTAGACAGGGACAGATTGGAAAAGTCATAAAGGCCAAAAACCTTGTTCTTGTACCAGAGGTTAATGTTTATAAGAAGACCCGGCGTGGGTATGGTGACCAAAAGGGTGGAGTTTTTGAAATTTCCAGGCCTCTTCCGGTTGCAAACGTGGCGTTAATTTGCCCGAGCTGTAAAAAGCCCACGCGAGTCGGATACAGGGTTTTGGAAAGTGGTCAAAAAGAAAGAATTTGCCGCAAATGCAAAAGACAAATTAATAAGAAGGAGACGAAACAATGAACAGGTTAATGGAAAAGTATCAAAAAAATGTTGGCTCAAAAGTCGGAGCTGAATTTGATATCAAAAACAAAGCTGCTCAACCAAAAATAGAAAAGGTTGTTGTCAACATGGGAATTGGAGGACTAAAAGACAGCAAAGACGAACAGGAAAAGGCAGTTAATGAAGTAGCGAGCATTGTTGGTCAAAAACCATCTTTAAGACTAGCACGAAAATCCATTGCAGGTTTTAATATTCGCGAAGGCCAACCAGTTGGAATTTCTGCAACATTAAGAGGAATAAGAATGTATGATTTTTTAGATAAATTTTTCAATGTTGTCCTTCCTCGCATTCGTGATTTTCGTGGAGTTTCTCGAACGTCATTTGATAAAAATGGCAATTATACTTTGGGCTTAACCGAACACATCGTGTTTCCCGAAATTGATTTGGGGAAAATCACTCACATGCGTGGCTTAGAAATAACAATTGTTACAAATACTCATAATCCTCAGGTGAGTGAAAGGTTATTAGAGGAAATGGGCATGCCCTTTGTTAAGTGACAGTGATAGGGACGAGTGATAGTTGGGGTGGTACAATTTATGGCAAAAACATCGAAAATTGAACGAGAGAAAAAAGATCTGAAATTTAAAATACGGTATCGAAACCGTTGTGCTCGCTGTGGCCGACCTCATGGATTTATTCGGAGGTATGGAGTGTGTCGCTTATGCTTTAGGGAGCTTGCTTCCAAAGGCGAGATACCGGGAGTTAGAAAGGCATCGTGGTAATTTTATGGTAAACGATCCAATTGGAGATTTATTAACCAGAATTAAAAATGCAGCGCAAAACAAGTCTTTGGAGGCTTCTTCTCCTTATTCAAAAATGCGTGAGGGAGTCTTGGCAGTTTTGAAAGAGGAAGGGTATTTGGCAGACTTTAAAAAGGAGGGGAACCAATTGCAAATGGTTTTGGCGTATGCTCACAGAAGACCAATTATTTCCGGAGTTAAAAACGTTTCCAAACCGGGTTTGAGAATTTATAGAAAATCAAGTCAGCTTCCCAAACCTTTGGGAGGAATTGGCATTTCTATTGTCTCTACATCTTCTGGCATTATGTCCAACAGAAAAGCAAAACAGAAAGGTTTGGGAGGAGAAGTTTTGGGGATGGTTTGGTAAGGAGAATAGAAATGAGTAGAATCGGCAGAAAACCAATACAAACACCAGAGGGAGTGAGTCTTACTCTAGGGCGGGATGGGATTAAAATCTCAGGGGCAAAGGGTGAGCTTTCGTATGGAATACCGGAAGAACTTACCGTTTCTCAAAACGAAGGAATGGTGCAGGTAAGCAAAAAGGTCAGTACTCATGACGCCCAAAAGTTGTACGGGATGTTTGCTCGAACAATTTCAAATGGATTTTTGGGCGTATCAAAAGGGTGGTCTAAAACATTGGCGCTAATCGGAACAGGATATAGAGCGAGAGTTGAGGGAGAATCTTTAGTTTTGGCTTTGGGATATTCTCATCCGGTAAAATTTGATCCTCCCGAGGGAATTTCTTTTGCCGTTGCCGAAAACAAAGTGACAGTGTCCGGAATTGACAAACATTTGGTAGGCCAGATAGCAGCAAACATTCGTTTTGCCCGCCCGCCCGAGCCTTATCAAGGCAAGGGTGTAAGATATGAGAATGAGTATGTTCGCCGAAAAGCTGGAAAATCTGCCAAAGTAGGAGTTAAGTGACGCTTTAGCGTCATCCCCAGCTGGATTGGGGATCCAAAAATAATTGACATAGATTTCGGGTCAAGTCCGGAATGACAACAAAAATGAATAAAAGAATAAATAGTCAGAGACGAGCAAAGAGAAACCGGGCCAAACTGGAGTTGGAGTGGACAGACCGCCCGCGCCTATCAGTATTTATCTCGAATAACCATGTTTATGGTCAAATTATTGATGACAAAAAGGGAGTGACTTTGGTTTCGGCAAACGATAAAGAAATTGAAAAAACTGGCGGCAAAAATATCGAGATTTCCCAGAAAGTTGGAGAACTTCTTGGTCAAAAAGCCAAAGATAAAAAGATAAACAGTGTAGTTTTTGATCGCGGTGCGAAACGATACCATGGAAGAGTTAAAGCGTTGGCTGAAGGGGCACGAAAGGAGCTATCTTTCTAATGGAACCAAACAACAGACAGCAAAGTGAATTTGTCGAAACTGTAATTAAAATAAACAGGATTTCTAAAAAAACCAAAGGGGGAAATCAAATCCGTTTCTCTGCTTTGGTGGTTGTAGGAGACAAAAAAGGCAAGGTTGGAGTAGGTTTAGGCAAAGCTCCCAATGTTGTTTCAGGTATTCGAAAGGCAATTTCTCAGGCAAGAAAAAATATGATTACTGTTCCTATGCGCGGCACCACGATTCCTTATGAAGTAAGAATCAAATATGGTGCCGCAAAGTTGCTGCTTAAGCCCGCCCCTTCCGGATCTGGAGTGGTTGCCGGAGGACCTTTGCGTGCAGTATTTGAATCTGCAGGAGTGCATGACGTGGTTGCCAAAATTTTAGGCAGTAATAATAAAACTACTAATTTATATGCTGTAATCAGAGCTCTGCAGCAGTTGTCAGATTGGAGAGAAACACAAGAGGCAAGGAATGCAAATAGAAAAGGAACCAAAAGTGTTAACGCTTAATTCTTTACCAAAAATAAAAAGTGAAACGAAGAAACGGCTTGGCCGCGGTTATGGGAGCGGAAAGGGAGGACATACCTCAAGCCGGGGACAAAAAGGACAGAAAGCTCGTGGCAAAATTCACCCGCTTTTTGAAGGACAAAAGAATAAAAAGTCACTTATCCAGCGTCTTCCGCTTTTGCGCGGGAGGGGAAAGTTGAAACCCAGGAAGGGGAAAGTAGACCGCAGGATGGGTAGCAAGCATGATAAAATGGTTTAAATGAATGTCTCTACCGCACTGGCCAGACTTTGGACTATACCAGAGATTCGCAAAAAAATTCTCTTTACAGCTTTTCTTTTAGTAGTCTTTAGATTAGTTGCTCACATTCCCGCCTCGGGAGTTGATAATCAAGCTTTAAGACAGCTTTTTGCCCAAAGTCCCTTTTTATCTCTTTTGGATATTTTTTCCGGAGGAACTTTGGCTAATTTCTCCATTCTTGCTTTAGGATTGAACCCTTACATTAACGCCTCAATTATTATTCAGCTTTTTACTTTAGTTTCTCCGGCTTTGGAAGAGCTTTCAAAAGAAGGCGAATCGGGACGGGCAAAAATGAACCAATACACCAGAATCTTAACCGTGCCTTTGGCAGCAGTTCAAGCAGTGGGTGTTTACTTTTTGTTAAATAGCCAACATGTTGTTCCTTCGCTTTCCCCCGTTTTATTGTTGGTTTTGATGGTAACGATGACGGCAGGAACAATGCTTGCGGTATGGCTTGGGGAGCTTATCAGTGAGTATGGAATTGGCAACGGAATTTCTATTTTAATTTTTGCAGGGATTGTGGGGAGATTGCCGGTTGCTGCCGGAAAAACTTTTATTACCAGTGGTTCAGAAGACTTTTTCTCGGTTATAATTTTTACTATTGTTTCTGTGGTGGTTATTGCCAGTGTTGTTTTTATGAATGAAGCAATCAGGCGAATTACTGTCCAATACGCCCGTCGCGCGGCACGTGGCGGAGTTGTCTCCCAGCAAACTCACCTTCCACTTCGATTAAACCAAGCCGGAGTAATGCCAATTATTTTTGCTGTGTCTTTGATTTTGGCTCCCACGATGGTTGCACAGCTTTTATCAAGATTTCCTAATCCAAATTTAGTCTATTGGTCTGCGAATTTGTCTGCCTGGTTTAGGCCGCAATCGGTATCTTATGAAGCTACCTACTTTTTGTTGGTTGTCGGGTTTACATTCTTTTATACAGCAGTTATTTTTAATCCCACAAAAGTTGCTGACGAAGTAAAAAAACACGGCGGATTCATCCCCGGAATTCGTCCCGGGCAGGCGTCAGCGCAATACTTAAATTATGTTTTAATAAGAACTACTTTGGTCGGTGCGCTATTTTTGGGTGCTATAGCTGTTTTGCCCTCCGTCGTCCAGAACTTAACGGATGTTCAAAGTCTGGCAATTGGAGGTACAGGGATTTTGATCGTCGTTTCTGTTATTTTGGAAACTGTTAAAAAGATTGAATCGCAACTTGTCGCGAGGAATTACGACAAGTTTTTAGAGTAAATATGATTATTTTTTTAATGGGGACGGTTGGATCAGGAAAAAGTACACAGGCAGGTCTGCTTTCCCAAAAGCTGGGAGCACATCATTTAAATATGGGTGGCCTTTTGCGTGAGGTTGCGGATGGAAATAATGAAGACGCTCAAACGGTCAAAAATTTAATTGAAAAAGGAGAATTTGTTAGCGATGAGTTGGTTACAAAGTTGGTTAAGGAATACTTAGAGGGGAAAGACAAGGTGGTGATGGAAGGTTTCCCAAGAACATTGGCACAAGCCAGCGAGTCTGGCATAATTCCTGATCAAGTGGTGTATATTAATCTGCCGGATGATGTTTCAAAAAAGCGCTTAACGGCTCGAGGTCGAATAGATGATACCGAAGAAACAATAGCAAAAAGACTTGCCATTTACCATAAACAGACAGAGCCGATACTCGAGTATTACCGCAGTGAAGGAAAGTTAATTGAGATTGATGGGAATAGAACCATCCCCGAAGTTGCTCAGGATATTGCCCGCCAAGTTGCACTCAATGTTTAAAGTCAAAACTCCAGAAGAAATTGAAATTATGCGGGAAGGTGGGCAAAAATTAGCCCTTGTTAAAAAAGAATTGGCAAAAATGGTCGTTCCTGGTGCGCTTCCTTTAGATATTGATAAAAAAGCGCAGGAGATGATTTTGTCTTTGGGAGGAGAACCCTCTTTTAAAAAAGTGCGGGGCTATGGATGGACAACTTGTATTAACATTAACGATGGAGTAGTGCATGGAATCCCGGGAAAGAAGCCGTTTAATGATGGCGATATCGTCAAGATTGATGTGGGAATTTTTTACAAAGGTTTCCACAACGATAGTGCCTTTTCCCTACCAGCTGGCAATACATCGACCAAAAACCAGGATTTTTTAGATGCCGGCAAAGAAGCTTTGAAAAAATCTATCGCTCAAGCGATTCCCGAAAACCGAATTTCTGACATTTCTATTAAAATGGCAGAAATCATCATGCGCAGAGGCTACACGCCAGTTCGGGATTTAACTGGGCATGGAGTTGGCAGGCAGCTTCACGAACAGCCTCTTATCCCCTGTTTTTGGGAGGGGGATCGGGGAAAATCGCCTCTAATTCCGGTAGGGGCAACTTTGGCAATTGAAGTTATTTACACTCAAGGGGACCCGGAGCTTGAGATAACCGAAGATGGTTGGACAATAGTTACGCAAGATGGTAAAATAGCTTCATTATTTGAGGAAACCGTCGCAGTAGCCGCGGAAGGTCCACAGATATTGTCTGCCTAAAAAAGATACCTCTCGTTATGGAGAACCAAGAACAGAACCAGGAAGTACAAGGAATGGTTCTTGAGTCTTTGCCTAATACTATGTTTAGGATTCGCCTAAACGATGGGAGGGTCGTTGTTGCAACTGTTGCTGGCAAGATGCGCAAACACTTTATTCGCATTTTGCCTGGAGATAAAGTCATAGTTGAAATGACGCCGTATGATGACCAGCGGGGTAGGGTAGTGTGGAGAGAGAAATGAAAGTTAGAGCATCAGTTAAAGCTATATGTAAAGATTGCAAACTCGTCCGACGCCGAGGCGTTTTGTATGTAATTTGCAAGACTCCAAAGCACAAACAGAGACAAGGCTGAAGATAAATACTTATGGCACGTATCGCGGGAATTGATTTACCAGAAAATAAAAGAATTGATTATGCATTAACTCTGATTTATGGAATAGGGTGGACTTTGTCGAAAAAAATACTTTTTGCGACAAATGTTCCGGAAGAAAAAAGGGTACACGATTTAACTGAGGAAGATCTCTTCAAGATCAACAAAGCAGTAGAAAACTACACTGTTGAAGGAGATTTGAAGAGAGAAATACGCCAAAATATTCAAAGACTAAAAACTGTGGGTACATATCGCGGAGTTAGACATTCTCGAAATTTACCAGTTCATGGACAAAGAACCAAAAGTAATGGCAGAACAAAACGGGGAAAAAGAAAGACTGTTGGAGCATTCAAGAAAGAAATGTTGGCTAAGCAAACAGCAGCAAAGCCAGCTTCGGCTAAGTAAGAATTGATTTATGGCTAACATGGCAGAAAAAGCAAATACTAAAACAACCAAACAGAAAGCGCAAAACGTTCCTAATGGGAAGGTTTATGTTAATGCGACTTTTAACAACACTTTGATTACGGTCACAGATGATGTTGGAAATTCTATAGCTTCTGGCTCATCAGGAAGAGCAGGATTTAAGGGGACAAGAAAAGCAACACCGTATGCGGCTACAACCGCAGTTGAGTCAGCAATCAAAAAAGCAAAAGATGAGTTCGGTGTAAAAAGCGTAGATGTATTTATTAAAGGCCCCGGACCAGGACGTGACGCGGCACTTCGCGCTATAAAAAGCCTTGGTTTGAGAATGAATATGATTGCAGATGTAACCCCGATGCCATATAACGGCCCAAGGGCTAAAAAGAAAAGGAGAGCATGATGCGCTACACTGGACCAAAAGATAGAATATCAAGAAGAGAAGGTGTTGATATTTTCGGCAAGAAAGTTTCAAGACTTAATGTGCCGCCGGGAGTTCATGGGCCAAAAGGTTTAGGTAAACAGTCCGAATTTGGCAAACAGTTGCGGGAAAAACAAAAAGCCAAAAGAATTTACGGAGTTTCCGAAAAGCAATTTAGCGCTTATGTTGAAGCTTCTCAAAAAAACAAGAATCTAACTCAGGTTTTAGAAAGAAGATTGGATAATGTGGTTTATCGGCTTGGATTTGCTCCAACCAGACCTTCGGCAAGGCAACTAGTGTCACACTGTCATATCTTAGTAAACGGCAGGATGTTAAACATTCCTTCCTATACAGTTTTAGAAGGTGATACGGTTTCATTGGACGCGAAATCGCAAAATATAGCTGAAGTTAAGAATAAACTGGACTCGAATTACGAACTGCCTTCCTGGCTGGAGAGAAAGGCAGTTGTTGGCAGAGTTAAAAGGTTACCTGCCAGAGAAGACGTTCAAGAGCCATTTTCCGAGCAAGAAATTATCGAGTTTTACAGCCGTTAAAGTAGTGTAGCCGGAGGCTACGCTCGAGGCTGCAACGTTCTGCGTACCAGCGCAGGTTGCTACAGCCGCTAGGCAGTAAGTTCATCTTTAAGCTTGAAGTGTGCTTAGAGTTGCGATATACTACATTACTTCACGGCCCGAAAGACCGTGATATTTATTAAAAAAATGCAATCATTCCAAATTGAACCAAAAGAATTAACTGCTGATTATGGAAAGTTTGTGATTGAGCCTTTGGAGCAAGGATACGGTCACACATTAGGTACTGCACTTCGCCGAGTTCTTTTAACCGGACTTTCCGGAGCTGCGGTAACTCAAATAAGAATTAGCGGGCTTAAACATCAATTTAGCGCGATCAAAGGCGTTAAAGAAGATGGTATAGATCTCATCTTAAACATCAAAAAGATTAGAGTTTCTTATGGCGGTGACAAACCTGCTAAACTTACCCTTTCTGCAAAAGGTAGGGGTGAGGTTAAAGCAGGGGATATTAAAGCCCAAGCAGGAGTAGTAATTGCCAATCCCGATTTAGTTATAGCTACTTTAGCAGATGACAAAGCCAAGCTTGATATGGAACTTCAGATCGAATCTGGAGTTGGATATTCTGTTGCTGAAGACAGGAAAACCAATACGATTGGTCTTATTCCGTTGGATGCTGATTTCTCGCCGGTTAGGCGAGTAAGTTACAAAGTTGAAGAAACTCGAGTTGGACGTTTAACTAACTATGACAAGCTAACTTTGGAGATTTGGTCTGACGGATCTACCAGCGCAGATGAGGCATTAAAAAATGCGGCCCAAATTTTAATTGGGTATCTTGGTGCAGTTGTAAATCCGGTTGAAAAAGCAGCAAGTGCTGCAGAACCAATCAGAATTGCCAAGCCTGAGTCTAAAATTAACCGCTTGTCAGTTGAAGAGCTAAATCTTCCAACAAGAATTGCAAACGCTTTAATTGGTGCTGGATATGAGACCGTTGAAGATATCTTGGGAGCAGGAAAGAGTGAATTATCAAGAGTAAGAAATTTGGGTGAAAAATCTACCAAAGTAATTGAAGCAGCTCTTGGCGAAAAAGGAGTAGTTTGGGAGGGCTGATATGCTTAAGCGCTCGAGCGTAAGGAAGTTGGGCAGATCCAAAAATGCCCGAACCGCTCTTCTTCGATCGATATCCCGCAACCTTTTTGAAAATGGTGTTGTTGAAACTTCGGACGTGCGTGCCAAAGTTGTGCGCGCCTATGTTGATCGCCTCTTAAGAAGTTCCGGCAATCTTATGTTGGACCAGAGAAAGATTGCTAGCACTTTAGGGGTTGGGCGGGAGTTGGTCTATCGCATAGCACGTTTATGTGCATCTATCCCGAATGGTAGGAGCTCAACCAGAATTGTTAAAATTGGGGCTAGAGTTGGAGACAACTCTCCCCGTGTAAAACTGGAGTTGTTAACAAAGCTTGCGCCGCCAAAGGCAAAAGTGAAGCCCAAGGAAGAAGCAAAATCAGCCAAGAAGACGGAAGGAAAGAAAAAAGTGACGCCAAAGGCGTCATCCCGCACTTGATACGAAGTTGAAGAGAAATTCTGATTTCTTTTATGCGGGAACTATATAGATAGATTCCGGATCGAGTCCGGAATGACAGGTTCGTATGTTTAAAACTTATCAACCAACATCAAAAGATATAGTCCGCTCCTGGCATCTCTATGACGCTGAAGGTCAGGTATTGGGCAGGCTTGCGACCAGGATAGCAATTTGTTTGATGGGAAAACATAAAACAACATATTCTACCCATATGGATAGCGGCGATTTCGTCGTGGTTGTAAACGCCAGCAAAGTTGTAGTAACAGGCAAAAAAGAACAGAATAAAGTTTATTACTCTCATTCGGGTTACCCGGGAGGTTTAAAAGCAAGGAAATATTCAGAAGTTAAAGAAAAAAGCCCTGAGAAAATTATCCAGCTGGCAGTTAAAAGAATGTTGCCTGTAAATCGTTTAAAGGATGATAGAATGAACAGGTTAAAGGTGTTTGCCGGAAGTCAGCACCCATTTGGTGGAAAAATAAATAAGAAAGCGACAAAATAAAATGCCAGCAAGAAAAAAACAAAAAGAGTATATCTTTGCAGTAGGACGCCGAAAGACGTCAGTTGCCCGTGTTCGGTTACACAAAGGGAAAGATCAGCATGTCGTAAATGGTATGCCTATCGGCCAGTATTTCCCCGGCGAACAATTGCAAAAACTTTGGTCAAAACCTTTCCAGCTAACGCAAACTGAAGGAAAGTATTTTGTGACTGTTAAAACTGCAGGCGGTGGCAAAAAGGGCCAGCTTGATGCTGCAACCCACGGTATTGCCCGCACCTTAGCCTTATTAAATGAAGAAACATTCAAACCATTAATGCGCAAAAACGGTCTTTTAACTCGTGATTCCCGCACCCGAGAGCGCCGCAAAGTCGGCACCGGCGGAAAAGCGAGGAGGGCTAAGCAGAGTCCAAAACGTTAACGCCTTAGTCAAAATATTTTCTCTAAATTGGGAAGGTCTTTTGCTTCCTCCTCTGATCGCCCATCATCACTTGCTCGCTCAATATATTCGTAACCCCATAAGTTCCCTAATGCCAGAGGTAATCCGCAGGCTTTTAGGAAATCTTGGTATCTTCCTTCGATGAAAACATAGTCTCCGCCGTCTTCAAAAAGTGCCTCGTGGATTTTTTTCGTATCCGCAAGATGGAAGAAGTCCTTGAAAGTTTTTTCGTCCCCCCCATTAAATTGTGGTCCACCGCCGTCCATTCGGTCATAAAGATAGTCCACTATTGGTTCGCCGTTACTATAAAAATTTATAAATAAATCATCGCTGTCAAAAACTTGTCCAGAAAAAGAAATAGTATTAAATTCTTTTGAAAACTTTTGTGCAAACTTTGAAATTTTAAAGTCGTCTGAGGGAAAGAGCAGGAGCCAGCCGTCAACCGGGCCAGCAATAAACATGGGTTCACCTGATTCTTTAATAGTCTTTACTACGCCATCCCTGTTATCTGTCTTAATTGCTATATTTCCGAAAAACGCACCCATAACTAGTTTAGTATACACCTGCAGGAGTGAATTTGGTAGAATAAAATGTTTCTTCTTATAAGAAGAACAGCGGAGGATAGTTTAACGGTAGAATGCGCCGATGGGGTCGGTGTGGTAGGTGTTCAATTCACCTTCCTCCGAAAGTTATAAGTTGTCAGTTTGCTTCAAAGCAGGTATTGACTTTGGGTTTTCTTCGGCATAATAATGGGTTATACCCCTGGTTCTTCTTAACTGCACTTATTGCAAGAAAGACTTTTATAGACCGTCTGGGCATGCAAATGAAACCAAAAAGCTAGGAAGAAAACCATATTGCTCCTTAGAGTGTGTTGCAGCTATTCAAACTATCCGGAATGTTGTGGTTAAGTGCGAAAACTCGGCTTGCGGAAAAGAGTTAAAGAGAGCGCCTGCTCAGGTTTCTCCGCATAATTATTGCTCTCATTCATGCGCAGCCAAAGTTGTTAATTCTACGAGAGAAAAGGAAGTAAAAATATGTCCCAACTGTTTAGGGAAATTTACAGGCGACAAGAAATACTGTTCTCTCAAATGTATTCCTAAGCGAGAATCGCAATATAGCAAGGAAGTCATTTTGGATACTTTACGCAAATTTGTAAAAAAGAACAAAAGGATTTCCACAAAGAAGGGAATGAACAAACTCTATAGAGCGACAAGAGAACTTTTTGGAACCTGGAACAATGCCATAAAAACTGCAGGGTTTGAGCCGAATCCCGTAATGTTTGCCAAAAAGCACATGGCGCTTGATGGGCATAAGTGCGATTCTTTAGCGGAGAGGATTATTGATGATTGGTTGTTTAGAAGAAAAATACCTCACAAAAGAAATATTCCTTTATTCCCAAAAGGTAAGTTAGATGAAGTATTAGATTTTTTAATTGATAAGCCAATAGTCAAGCTTGATTAGGCAGTGTCTTTAAGCGCAAAGAAGACCGATCCAGATAACTATACAAAATATTCCAATTCCCCCTCCCACATAGCTGTTACCGCCAGAATGAAGATGTAATACAGTTTACTTGAATTGCACTTGGAGAGTGGTGTCTAAAGCTTTGGCCAATCTTTTCAGAAAAGATATAGAGGGGCTGGTTTTTGCTTGCTCTACCCGAGAGATAACGGATTGAGTTGTCCTCATCTTCTTTGCTAGCTCCTTCTGTGTAATTTTCTTCTCGATTCTGGCACGAATTAATGCCCGAGCGATTTCGTACTCAGGCTGAGACTCTTCATAAAGCTTTCTGAACCTTGGATCTTTTAGCCATTCTTCTTTGAGTTTATTCCAGTCTTTCATAGTAGTTGTATTATCGCAAATTTGCGATGTTTGTCAACGTTTAATTCCTCTCAAGCGGAATTCCTCCAGCCGTTTTTGAGCAAGAGAGATTTCTTTTGCGGGTGTCTTTTGTGTTTTCTTTACAAACCCATGAAGAAGTAAAAATATCTTTCCAGTAATTGTGACATAAAATATTCTAATGCTATCAGCGCCAAGTATTCGTAGTTCCCATATCGAAGTGCCTGTCAACTTCTTGGCGTAAGAGTATGCACCTTCTAATCCAAATTCCTCCACATGGTCAAACATTCTTGCAATCTTAAGACGCGCCCTCTCGTTTTGTGCTTTGATAAATTTTTCTACTGGTTGTTCTCCACTTGGAGACTCATATACTTTAACTGACCATTTATCATCCATGAGATCATGTTAGTAAATTGGCGACCGACTTAGATATTGATATTTCGTGGACCAGCAAAGTAATTAACCCTTGACTTCGGGTTTTGTTGGGTATTCAATTAAGATATCGTAAGTTCTAATTCGAATCGCAACCCCCTAGAGTAAAATATTTAGCTTCAAGGGGGTGAAACACAATTAAACATAAAAAGATTAAGGCTTT
>MHBW01000028.1 GCA_001816385.1 Candidatus Blackburnbacteria bacterium RIFCSPHIGHO2_01_FULL_43_15b | reverse complement strand
CGAACCTGATGTCCAAAATGGACACCGGCTTCCAGTAACTGTTCCATTGAAGGGACTTGCATTAATTAATCTCCTTTCTGCCTCCGCAGGAGAATGTGGTCAAGGAGACTTTCGCTCCTGCGTGTGTAATTTTGAGCTTGCGAAAAACAAGCTCTGCTTATTTGGAAACTATAGCATAGCGTTTGCTAAATATTCAACAAGTGGAAGCTATTTGTGCAAGTCGACTGGCCGATTTGTATAAAGAGCGGCCGACATTCTTGGATCACCAGCCACAAATACGCTTGAGGCGTCGCGACCTATTAATACTTTTCCATCCCCAAATTCTCGTTGGTCTGCCGGTTTGTGCTGTTGGTCTTGTTCATCCGGCGGCAAAGGATCTTGCCCGAAACCGAAAATTCTCTCAGCAACGCGCCTAACCTGATCATCAGATAATCTCCGTTCTTCCATATTTCCACCAAAAAAGCTGGAGACAACGTCAATCCAGCGATATTTACCCAAATTCTAGATCTTAATTTACTATTTTGTCAAATTTTCAGCTTCTTTACTGCTTTCTGTTTTTTTCAGATAAAATCCTTGATCTCTCATTACTATACCAATCCAACAGCTGGCCTGCTCTTTCGGCCCCAATTTCAGAATCCATAACTGCCTGCTTCACTGCTCTAAAGTCGCTCTCTTGTGCTTGCAAAAATGGCGCAAGTAAAGTACGCTCATCGTCATGCGGCTTGAATTCGGCTTGGCTGTTACCGCCTACTCTTTCCGGTCCTCTACCTGACTCACCACCTTGTTGACGATTCCTCAAAAATGGTAATTTTAACACTCGGTTTCACCTCCTTTAAACTAATCCTAACCTCTTATCAATTCTCTTCTCGCTCTCTCTGCGCGCTAAATCATAGCTCTTATTATCCACAAATTTCAAGGCTGATATCAAAGTCGGGTGAACTCCGGCAACTAATCTCACCTTTTCCTGCTCTACAATTCGATAATCAGGGTGTCCCTGCGGCCCGGTTCGCAGTTCCGCTTCCCACCCAAGTTCTCGCAAATTTTCCCATTGGTACCAGCGAATTCTGTTGCCCAACATAACAACGTATTGGGCTTGTTCCGGATATTTTCGCGAAACCCTTCGGTAAAAATTATCAATTTTTTTGGCAGCATCAACGTAGGCTTTATCAAGTTTTGCAGATATCAAATCTTGCGGTACGTCAAACCCAAGTTCGGTTGTAAATCTCTGACGCTCCTGCGTTAACATCCTATGCCTATGCAGATCCCGATAGGCACCAAGATTAGCCACAATATCAAATTTATAATAAGTGTTTTCAAAAGCGCGAACCAGCCGATGCTGCCGGACTTGCCGCCTGTCTACAGAAGTTTTAATAATCTCCAGCCTTTCTTTTGTCGTCAACTTTTCAACTCTTCTTTTAATTTCACTAGCAGACAAATTGCTATATTTATAAAGAAGAGCAGCAACAATTTTAACTTCCGCATCAAAATCATATTCGACTAGTTCTACCACCAGTTCACTGAACCCTGAACCCTGAACCCTGAACCCTAGCTTCTGTGTCAGCTTTTCCAAATTTTTTTCTGTCGATTGAACATAACGCTGATAAATTTTCCCTCTAGGAGAAGTCGCCCGCTCTACCATCGAGGGGATAACTTTTTTAAGTTCAGTCTGCGCCTGTTTTGCTAAATTCCTTAACTCAACTAGTGGAGACGCAAGACACTTGGTAATCACATATTCAAAAGCCTGCCCAACTCCAAAAAACCCCACATTGGTAAAAGTTGCCGCCGGCAAATATGTCCTTAGCACATCGTAAGTCTTGGCGTTCATGGTCTCAAGATAAGCCCTATCACTCTGATCTTTTTCCTGTGGATATTTGCGCTTCAGATATTTAAGAAGCGGTTCAATCGATTTTGAATATCTGCTGAAAAGCAGATTCAAAAGTCTGACATAATCGCGCCCGTATTTAGATTTAGCAAGATTAGGCTCTATAAAATATATCCACTTTCCGCCGATTTTTTCGTCAAACCTCACATACCTTGTGGATTTTTCCAGCGGCGCGAAACCAATTCTGAAATCCTCCAAATATTTTGTGGCAACTATAGAAATATTTTCGAGAAACAAATGGGCTCCGGCCATTTGGGCAATTGAATCATCACCATAGGCAGCCAACCATCTTGCGAAAAAATCTCGTGCGCGGCGGCTATTAACAACCGCTTCCCAACCACCATGCTCATGCAGATAGTCAACAAATGACACCAGTTCTTTGCGCATTATTTCTGCCTCGCGAATTGATTTCCTGTCAGCGGGTTCTAAATTTGGTTCTAAAATCGGCTTAATATATTCATCAAAAAAAAGCCTGCGCACCCCTTTTTTGCTTCTGGAATACCGCGAAGCCAGCGCTCCTAAAACTTCGCTTGGCAAATATTTGGCAGCAAAAACATTCTTGTCCAAATTGGTAAAAAAAGGCTCAATAAAATACGCCTCTTCCTTTGTAAGTTTTTCAGCTGATTGAGTTGCGTGATTATCCATTTAGACTACTACAAAAGCCCTTCTAGGGTCCGTCCTTTTTTAGGTCTAATGACCTTGAAACTTTTTCGTGAATTTCTTCGCGACTTAATAAATTTCCGTCCTCAACACATTCAATTTTTTCCCAATTACTTCTTTTTATCTCTAGCTCTTCGTAAACTCGCACCACATCAGAGAGATATTTTTTGTTTCGCTCATGAATATCTTTCTTCTTAGATCTCATTAGCTTTTGCGAAAAGCCAACCGGCACCGAAAGCAAAATAACTTTATCTTCCCTCGGAATCTTGTTTATCTCGTACTCGAATTTCTCAAGCCACTGGACAAACTTTTCCCTTTCATTTTGCTTGCCCCTCGCAACTTTAGTGGAGTGGGGATCTTTAATTTTTGCCGCCTGATGAGCAATATTCGAACCTGTATACCTGTCGCAAACAACAATTTTACCTGCTCTCAGCCATCTGAAAATCTTTTTGGAAACAGCCAGCCTGTCACCCGCGTAAAAAACACAGGCTAAATAGGGGCTGACATCACCAACATCGCCAAATTCACCGTCAAGATAGCGCCTTACCAGCTTGCCCCAAGTGGATTCGTAAATTGGGAATGAAATATATTCTGTGGGAATTTTCTGTTTTTTTAAATGCTTAAATAGAAGTTTCGCCTGTGTAGTTTTTCCGCTGCCGTCCGCACCTTCGAAAACGATTAGCCTGCCTCGCTTTTTCCCCATACTCAGTCAACTATTTTCCTTCCGTCCTCGTCTTGAGCTCTTCGAGTCTGAGCCTGAGGACTCTTCCCTCAGAGTCGAATGACTTGTCGAAGGATTATGTTTTTCAATCCGAGATGCTAAGGGGATTCTTGATCCGGAATATCTGTCGCTTCGGCTCCCTTCATATCTCATACGAACAGGTGATGACAATTTTTCGAAAGTAAACGCACAAATCGGCATTCCGCAGTAAAGAATTGCCGGCTTTGGCCCCAAATTTCCGAGTTCCAAAACAGGTGCTCCATTCCAACCCGGATCAAAACGGGCAGCTGTAGAGTGCACCAAAATCCCAAGCCTTGCAAGCGATGATTTCCCCTCTAACCTTCCCAAAATATCATTCGGTAACTTTAAAACCTCGCGGGTTGTAGCAATAGCAAAAGCCCCTGGTTCTAGAATAAACGGATCGCCTTCTTGCAAATTGACTTCTTCCATCGCGTCATCCGGCAACCCTTTTTTTGTATCTACAAACCGGTAAGTACCAGCGCGAAAAAGTTTTAACTTGTTTCCCAAATGAAAATCAATAGAAACCTGATCAATATTTTCCCGCCATTTTTTGTCTAAGGGAGAAATACTAATTTCATTTTTGGCAACATACTCGGCAATCACCCAATCCGGCAAAATTCCGATGATGTTTAGGCCCGCAGTCTTTGACGAGGACCGCAAGCTTTGCTTATTTGGTTTCGGTTGCACCTTTTGAACCCTCTGTACCTTTTGTCCCATCTGACCTTTCAAGAAATCATAAACAATTTGGCTCCATGTTTCCATATGCCTGTAGTGCAAACCAACATTAGACAAAGATTCCAATTTTCCTAATTTATGCTCGTCACGAATTGAGATATTGTTTGAATCTCCCAAAATTCTAATAATCAAACCAACATGCACCAAACCGACATCATTAGTGTCATCATTAATTAAACCCAAAAATTCAGCTTTATATTTGCCAGCGTAATCAACTTCCTCCTCAAACTCCCTACTCGCCCAGTCCATAATGTTAACACCTTTGACTCCTTTGTCCCCTTTGCTACCTTTGATATCTTTTAAATTAATATGCCCGCCAATGCCAATAGAAAATTTATTAGCAAGCCTCCTGTCTGAATGATCACCGCGCCGCTGCATCACAAAGTATTTGCCAGAATTTTCAAAAATTAAATAAGGGATAATTTGCTGCCAGCGTGGATCGTCTTCGGCTTCGCTTCGCAAGATAAACTTATGTTTTTTGGAAATTAAATTTATATACTTTCGAACATCGTCCGTCTTTAGCCCATGCCATCCGCCAAGCGAAAACATATCGCTTCGGGAAACTACCATCACTTTTTCTTCGAGTTTTTTACGCGATTTTATAATTTTTTGAGGTCTCTTCGGCATCAGAATTTAAAGGGGCAGATGAATTTAAACTATTGTATCACGAAGTAATTGCCTTAGCTTCTTTACTTTCAGTATTCTCAGATTTCTTTTCAGTAGTGGCGAGCTTATCCTCCGAAGCCTTAGCGAAGGAGGGTTTTTTCCAACTCGCAAATTTGCACTTTGGCCAATTTTCGCAGCCCCAAAAAGGCTTGCCTTTTTTGGTCCTTTTCATCACAACTTTCCCGCCGTCATCCGGACAAACTATGCCGGTATCCGCAGCCAGTGCTTTGGTATTTTTACAATCCGGAAATCCGCTGCACGCCAAAAACTT
>MHBW01000027.1 GCA_001816385.1 Candidatus Blackburnbacteria bacterium RIFCSPHIGHO2_01_FULL_43_15b | reverse complement strand
ACTGGAAGTGTCGGATTTGTACGGAGAATATTGCGATAGCTTGACAATTATAAAACTACTTCGTACCATTTTTCTCGTGATTACTCCGCGTCAGCTTTTTGTTGTCATAACTGTTATTGTTTTAAGCGGTATTGCCACCTTTTTAATTACAAATGGCTTGTTTACAAAAACAGAAAACTCTGGTTCAATAAGTGTGGCCGCAACTCCTACCCCAAGCGTAGTACTGGGAGCAGCATACCAATTAGATCAAACTAGCCAAAATATGCAAAACGCCAACCCCTCACAAGCTTCAAATCCAAATATGCCTTCAGTGATGCAATTTGACAACGCGAAAAAATATTTAGCCGTATTGCACACAACCGAAGGCGATATAAAAATCGAGTTTGAACCGCAAAATGTTCCATTTACAGTTTCCAACTTCGTATTTTTAGCCAAAAAAGGGTTTTACGATGGAACAAAGTTTCATCGCGCAATCAAGGGTTTCATGATCCAAGGCGGTGACCCGAAAGGTGACGGGACAGGGGACCCGGGCTACCGTTTTAAAGATGAACCTATACAAGGCGAATACAAAAGAGGAACTGTGGCTATGGCCAACTCCGGCCCAAACACAAATGGCAGCCAGTTTTTCATCATGCACCAGGACTATGCTTTACCTAAAAATTATGTGATTTTTGGACAAGTTGTTGAGGGGATTGAAGTTGTAGACAAAATTGCTGAAAGCCCAACTACCCGATCTGCCACTGGTGAAAACTCCAAACCTGTCAACCCCGTAACAGTTAGCTCTGTGGAAGTTGTAGAAAAATAGACGGACGGCGGAATCTGCTTAAAGCTTCATCCATCTACCGCTATAGAGATAATTCAGGCTGATGCACTGGAATACGTATCGGACACAATAAGAAAACAGCACTCGCTCCCCTTCGACTTAGTTACAGCATTTTCCATTAATCAATTTACAGAGAAAATTGCAGGAAACTGGTCTTTCTAGAAGATGGAGGATTTGCCAAAAACTTCTCAAGGTGCAGGTAATACAGATTGGGATTGCTGGATATTGTCCAACTTCACGTAGTGAAAAATAACTAAATTTTTGCTAGAATATGCAGATATACCACAGTAAATTTGGTCCGGTAGCTCAATGGTTAGAGCACTTGCCTTTTAAGCAAGGTGTTCTGGGTTCGACTCCCAGCCGGATCACACTTTTCAAAAAGATGGTTGTCAATGCATGTATCCCCTCTAAACTCATACTCAATTTGTCTTAAGCCTTTGCTCCCAACCAAACCGATTGTTGCTCTTAGCATCTCGCAGTATCCGATCGCCTGAATATCTTGGTTTGGGAATCGTTTCCGAGCCAAAGCTCCAAGCGTAGTTTCACTGGTTACGATTATGTTAATGATAGGACTAATCTCGCCTGATGTTTCTGAGTACGCAGTAACTTCTGTTAAAAACTTGAGTACTTCTAATTCAATTTCTTGTGGTGTTTTAGCATTCTTCCCCATGAGATATTCTGTAGGCGCACTAATCCATGTCCTGTAAAGTTTTTTCTTTTTAACTCCAACCTCAAGAAGAGGACGAAGGGCTTTTTCGGGTGACATATATCTGACATGCTGCAAATCTTTTACGATTCTGATTTTCCGAGCGCACAACTTAGCTTTTATTAACAATAGGCTGGCTTGAATAACTTCTGCAGTTTCTATGGTGCGGGGGCGGTCAGAATGCCAAATTGCAATTAAATATTCACTAATGGGGGAAAAGTCAAAGATGCAGGCTACTTGCTCCGCTAATGCAGCTGACCTTAAACGACCAACTTGGCTTAGAGCAGCACTTTTTTGTGCATATTCCACAGGATCTCCATGTCTAATGAACAAGTTGTGAAATACGCGATAGGTAATATTGCTTGAACACATATTGAAGTGTGGGAAATTAAAGTCCAGTGTGGGAATTCTTTGTTATAAAAACGTCAAAATTATGTAAAAGAAGTATAAGAATATTATTAAAAACTGTTAATAAATATATCTGCAGGCCAATGAATTAGCTGTTTTCTGTAAGCACTAAATACAACGAAAGATATGCCGCTTCTAAGTTGCAGCTCATCGCGTACATAGTAATTCATATGAATAGCCTTTGCCAAATATTCTCGACGTTGACGGTGAGACATACCGCGAGATGAGTTGGGAGTTCTAATAGAATTTAAAAGACGCTGGCGCTTTTCAGGTTCCATTCCAATCAAATAATCTACTGCTGCCTCGTACATCTCAGTTCTTGTACGCAAAATATCTACTGCTTTTGCCATGCGGCTAACGAGAAATTTAAGTACTTTCCCGGCGTTTTCAGGTAGCATGCCCTGGAGGCCTTCTGCGATTATTCCGAACCTGCCTTCCCACATTTTTACCACATCTTTATCAGAAGTTTTAAAGGTTGCTTCCCGAAGCTTGCCAGTTTGCTCTTGTGACCTGGGGTCTGCAACTATAGCAATAAAAATGGTTTCTGGAGCATTGACTGGCTCTTTGAGCGCGAGATTCGAAAAATATTTTAATACTTTTGCCCCCCTATCCCTTATTGCTCCTTTCTTGTGTACCGCCACAACTTCAATAAATTTAACCTCCCTCCGAGATGGATAGATATCTTGTGATGGTGTTTCTATCTTTTCCTGCAGTCTTCTTGACACCTCATCCCAAACCTGACCATCCCAACCTGAATGATGACCAAATTCTTCAACACAGCTTTTGATAACTTCATCGAACATAACTGTAGTAGGCGCAATTTTACCTCCTGATAAAACAGTTACTTCACGGATGAGTTGTCCTAAGACTGTACTTTTATTGGCACCGGGCTCTCCAAAAATAATAACTCGTTTAACCGTAGGCAAACCTAAAACAGCCGAAACGATACTTGAACCCACAAGGCTTCCCTCTATGTCCGCTAAAGCATATAAAACTTCCGACTTTGGGGGACTAACCTCAGGACGAGGACCAAACTCTGCTGTCATACTTTCATTATGGGTAGATTTATAGCAACTGTAGTACCCTTATCCTTCTTGGAAGTAACCTTAATTCCACCCTTGTGCTTATCTATAATACTTTTTGCCAGAAATAATCCTAACCCCATACCGCTTCTATAATTTCCCTTCCCTTTATAAAACTCATCAAAGATATGAGGCAGATCGTCCTTACTAATACCCGTACCTTTATCTTGAATTTTGACTACAAAGTTACCATTAACATAATTTAAGGTCGCTTTAATCTTTTCTGTCGTTGGAGAAAATTTCGCCGCGTTATTTAAAACGTTTGTAAGCACTTGAAAAATTTTCTCAGGGTCTCCCCAAAAAACAGTTTCCTTTCTGATTAACTTTTTTTTAATTGAAAAATCGTGGTTCGGATGAGAAAGGCTTGCTGCGTTGATAGCGCGGTCGATAATCTCAGGAAGATCTGACAATTGCATTCTATACTGCAATTCACCTGTTTGAATAGCATTCGTAGTTAAAAGGTCGCTTACAAGATGGGTAAGTCGTTCAACCTCCCATCTAAGTTCCTCAACCCATCCAGACTCCGGGATGTTCGTACCTTGGAGTCGTTTGTAAAGCAATTGAGTGTAGCTGTTAATAGTGGTTAGAGGGGTACGCAGCTCATGAGCTGCTAAGGAAATAAAAAGATCTCTAACTTGCAAGGCTTGTGCCCTTTGAATAGCAAGTGTTGCGAATGAACTAAAAATTTTAAGTACTTCGAGTTCTCGTTTCTTAAAATTTTCATTATGAAGTGCTATTACGGAAAGGATGCCTAACGAAGTATCTTGATATACTAATGGAAGAATTATTGCAGCTCTGTTTTCTAAGGATTTAAGGTTTGGGTGCTTTTCTTTTACTCGCTCTATCTGTTTTGCGTCGAGCACCCTAGCTTGTCTTGATATAAAAACTTCATATCTGATTCCACCTTTCTCTGGCTCATTTCTAAAAAGTATGGAATGCATTGAATACACTCGTTTTAACTTTCCGTCAGATTCGATCAGTATGCTTCCGTGTTCTCCGCCGGCAAGTCTGATTGCCTCATGGACAATAGTTTCATAAGTTTGTTCGGGTGTTAGAGGGACAAGAAACTTCAACACGGATTCGTAAATTTTCTTAAAAGTGGTCATTTTAAACACTTTCGGGTACTTCGCCGCTTACTCGCTCTATCTCTACATACATTAGAGGCCAACCAACGAGATAAGTTTTCCCAGCCTTTGTTATACCCAAAAAATGTCTAATCTCGTCTAAAATAACATTGTTCTTTAAATTTTCCATAGTTATGTCTACATCTAAAGCGTGTAGGCCCATAAAAAATAGAGTAATTTGTTCAAGTGAATCAAAACGCCACTTAATGGGTACAACTTCAATTTTTTGCACCCTTAACGGCAGGCCCGGAAGTATTTCCTCCCTCAACCTATCCTCATTAAGCCAGTGACCAACATGGCCTGTTATACATTTGGCAGAGGTGTGTTCAAAGTGGTTTACCAATGGCAACCCTTCTGGCATGTCAGTTACGTCCCCAAATACAAACCTTCCTCCCACCTTTAATAAACGGGCAACATTGGCAAAAAGTGGCCTCTGTTTTTCTTTTGATACATGATGTAAGCCACCCAGACTGTCTGCAACGTCCATCTCCCCCGCAAGGTTGACCGTTTTAAAAATATCAGGACTTGAAAGATCTACCTTTATAGGCCAAATATCATGCGGGTAAGGATAAGGAGGTTCTGTGCGTAGTAGTTGAAGCGCAAGCTGAACGTAACTGGAATCTACTGCCCACACGCCACTTTGTGTAATCCTAGCTACGCGCCTGGAGACAAATCCAGTGCCTGACATTAGGTCAATAACTCTAGAGCTTTCGCGAATTCTCATCCTTGTTATCAACTCGTTCAACTCACTTATTCTTGCGTCAGGTGCAACTTGAGAAGCAAGATCATATAGCAATCCTCTGACATTAAAATCCTGCGCAGGGGTCATTTCTCCCGGGCGTTGCAACAGTTCCTTCGCTCTTACAAGACCCTTTTGCATCAATAACAAATATTGTTCACAGGAAAGTTGTTCTGACTCAACTACTCTTAAATGTGTTTTGAATCGACTCTCCAGACTGTTTCGCAAATCATCACTAACTTTCTTTATGTGAGTTGTGGGTGTGGGTATTGATAAATCACCTTCTTGATTCCATTTAGGTCTTTCAGTGTTCATACACAATTTTTGCAGCACATTATACCACAGTATCAGCAAATGGATTGATAACGTAAGTTCTAATTCGAATCGCAACCCCTAGAGTAAAATATTTAG
>MHBW01000026.1:1717-6596 GCA_001816385.1 Candidatus Blackburnbacteria bacterium RIFCSPHIGHO2_01_FULL_43_15b | reverse complement strand
AAAAAAACCACTAGTCCCAGTTGTAGCCCAACGGTAAAAATAGCGAGCAAATAATTATACAGAGCCGTAAATTGTGCCATGTGCTTTTTGCTTACCCCTCACTTTTAAAAGATGGGTTGCTTTGTGAAAAAGAAGCGCTTTGGGCAAAAATTTTAATTTGTGTGGTTTTTTTCATATTTGTTATAAAACTAGCACGCTGTTTAAATCTTTGAAAAGTGATGGGTTATTTCTTTTCCCAGCGGGCGCTGTCTCTGCTGTAGCATTTGTCCATCACTCTTTTGAATGCTTTGTCCAGGTCAATTTTTTTGGAGTTAGCCAGGCAGGTAATGGTGAAAATAATATCAGCCATCTCGTCAGCCATCTCTTTTGAACTTTCGGTGCTTTTCTTTTTCTTCGGACCGTAGAGATGATTTATTTCTCTTGCCAGTTCCCCGGTTTCTTCCGTGAGGCGTGCCAGAATTTCATGCGGCTTAAAATAGCCGATTTTGTACTGACTCACCCATTCGTCCACTTGTTTCTGTATATCCTTTAGCGGCATGTTTTATCGAACTTTCTTATGTTTAGTTTATCAGCCACGGCTACAAAATTCAATGAATCACGTTAAGATGGCGCCGGTATCACTCACGCATGTGCAGACGGACAACGGTTCGGAGTTTGCGGATCATTTTGAGACGTTGTGCGGCCGCGAAGGGATTACCCATTTTCACGCCTATCCGCGCTCGCCCAAGATGAACGCCGAGATTGAGCGGTTTAACCGTACGTTATCCGAGGCATTTATCTCACGACATCGCCCCCTTCTTGCTTATGATATTGAGGAGTTCAGCCGCCAGCTCATGGACTGGTTGCTCTGGTACAACTCGCGAAGGCCGCATTGGTCGATTGGCCTTATTTCCCCATTGAGGTATATTTGTAACAAATTAACGCCAAGACAGTCTCAAATGTGCTGGACGAGTACATTACCTTGTAGTTTCTTTTCGACTTGATATAATGAAAGTACTTATGGAAAATGAACCTAAATTTGATATAGCGAAAGTGATTGTGAACAATAAACCCAAAACAATTATTATTGCGATGGTTGTGGTTCTCGTCATAGCGACGGGGGTTGGTTTTTGGTATTGGTCAAAGAGCAAGCAGATCCAGGAAGAAGGTTCTACGCTGGGTGGCCAGATTTTTGACAAGACACAAAACCAACTTCAGGGTCAGGTACCTGATGCCAACCCCTTCAAAGATCAAAAAAATCCTTTTGACGCAATTTATAAAAATCCTTTTGAATAAATTATGAATATTTTAAATAGAAAAAATTGGACCAGTTTTTCGTTTACCGGCTTAGGATTAGTAGTCGTTCTTACATTAGTCGGCTTCGCAACTTCAGTAATCGCTCAAGAAACAGCATCTGTTCCGGTGAGTAAGATTACGTATCCGGTAGCAGAATTGGGAAGTTGTGGTAATTTGCAAGAATGCAGGGCCTACTGCAGTACAGAAAGTAATTATTCACAATGCGCCACATTTGCCCAAAAGAATGGTTTAACGGTGGAAATACCTGACGATAAAAAAGCGGTTTTTGAGGCGATGCAAAAAGGAGAAAGTCCGGGCCAGTGTAAAAATGGGGCATCCTGTCGCAACTATTGCGGTAATACCGATAATATCGGGGAATGTGCTGACTTCGCGGATAAATTTGATTTGGCCACACCTGACGAATTAAAAGAAATGCGTAAGATGGCCGATATTAAAAAGTCGGGCGTGGCGTTTCCGGGAAACTGCAAAACCAAGGAAAGTTGTTTGAAGTATTGTGACAACTCCGCTAACGCAGTTGTATGCATGGAATTTGCCCAAAAAGCTGGATTTATAAAAGCAGAAGATATCGAGGCGGTCAGTAGAATCCTTCCTTATCTGAAGAGCGGCGGAAAATTGCCCGGCGGATGCACGACGAAAGAATCGTGTGATGCATATTGTGGGAACGACACTCACACTAACGAATGCGTTGATTTTGCGGTAGGTGCCGGTTTTATGTCAAAAGAAGATGCCGAGATAGTGAAAAAGACCGGCGGTAAAAGTCCGGGAAATTGTAAGTCAAAAGAGGCGTGCGACAGTTACTGCAAAGATGAAGCGCACATTGATGAATGCGTTGATTTTGCGATAAAAGCTGGTTTTATATCAGCGGAAGAAGCGGAAATGGCCAAAAGATTCAAAATTACTTCTGGCCCCGGCGGATGCAAGAGCAGAGCCGATTGTGAGGCTTTCTGTGTCGTAAACCAGGATACTTGTTTCCAATTTGCTAAGGACCATGGAATGTTAAGCGAAGAAGACCTTAAAAACATTAAACAGCAAAAAGATTTTCTGAAATCGCTTGATAGGGCCTCTCCGGAGTGGCTTGCCTGCATGGAGAAAGAACTTGGTTCATCCTTTTTTGAACGATTTAAGGCCCATAAGTTAACACAAGCAGAAGCAAAATCACCCGCCCTGGAAGCAGCGCAGAGAAAATGCGGGAGCGAGATGGCCCAGGAAAAACAGGCCACCTGCCTGACATTTTCCTGCTCCGAGTTTGAGTCCTGCCTAAAAGCTCTGCAGTCAAGCGGTGGAGACCAAGGTGGAGAACAGCAACAAGGAGAAGGTGCTCCGAATCCGGCAGTCAGTGCGAAAGCCCAGGCCTGTCAAAAAGAAAAAATTAACGCGTGTCTTGGAAAATCATGCAGTGAATTTGACGCTTGTGTAAATGCTCTCCAGCAAGGCGGTGGAAAACAGGGCGGACAACAACAGCAGGGCGAGTCGGATCCGGAGCTAAAAGCAAAAATCCAGGCCTGCACGGATGAAAAAGTTAATGCGTGTCTTGCCAAACCGTGCAGTGAATTTCAGGCCTGTCTCAATTCTTTGGGCGGTGGCGGCGGAGGCGGAGAACAACAGGGTGCTCCGAATCCGGCCGTTCAAGCAAAATTTATGTCCTGCCAGCCTCCCAAACAGACAGGACCTTCGTCTGGCGGCGGAGACCAAGGCGCAATCGAATGCGCGAAACAAGGAGGCAGCTGGGTTGGTGGTAGACTATGTGATTTCTCAAAGCAAGGGGCTGGTTTTCAAACTGGTGAATGCGCGAAACAAGGAGGCGTCTGGACCGGCACTCAGTGTGACTTTTCACAAATTCCGCAGGGATATTCTTCTTGGGAAGCATTTTGCATGGCAAATTATGGTGATTCTCGTTGCGCACGTTAGTAATATATAGTAATGCCAGTTACTACTTACCCACTTTTCGTCGCGATTTTTAATTTTCTCTTGGAATGTTAAAGTATTGAAACTAATCACTTCGCACTACCCAGTGAGCAGGCAAAAAGTGGAGGGGGTTGGGGGGGGAACTTTTTTCCTGCGAGCCGTCCGAAGCCCCGTCGCCTGTCCGCCTCTGGCGGAGTTCATTCCTCATCCGGATGTTCGTCAAAGTAGGTTCGGATTTTAACCAAAAGGTACCGCCAAGACAATTTTGTATCGGCATAACCTAATATATTGACACCGTAGTGCGACCCACATGCCTATAAAAAGTGAAAAATAACAGAACGAGAAATCGCCCTGTTATTTTTTTATCTATTCCTTGAGACGAGCATCGATATAACAAAATCACTATCAAAAACCAGAAGACGTGTTGGGGGAGTTGTTCTCGGAAGGCTAATTTGAACTTCAACTATAAAATTCTATTTCTGTCGGAGAATATTCAGAACTATATTATTGCCCACGAACTATGCCATCTCAAAGAGTTTAACCACTCGAAAAGATTTTGGAGCTTGCCTGGGTAAGGCCACCTGTACAGAGTTCAACTTATGTTTTGATGCCATACCTAATCAGGGCAACCAGCAACAATCCGGACAAGGGGGGCAACAGGAACCGCAGGACGAGACCGGCAGAAAAATAAAGGCGAGGGTGACGGCCTGCTTTGAGGAGAAAATGGATTCCTGCCTCGTTCTTTCTTGCTCGGAATTTGAAACTTGCTTAAAATCTTTCCAGAAAGGCGGCGAACAACAGAGCGGAGAACAAGAACAACAAGGGCAAAGAGCGCCGAATCCGAAAGTTGACGCGAAAATCAATGTCTGCCAAAAAGAACTGCAGGAAATTAAAATGAAAGAAATTCAAGTAAAGCAGACCGCTTGTCTCTCACTTTCTTGTTCTGAATTTGAGCCCTGCTTAAGAGCTCTGCAGTCAAGCGGCGGAGACCAGGGCGGACAGCAACAACAGCAAGGGCAAGGCACGCCTGATCCGGCAGTTAGTGCTAAATTTATGACCTGTTTCACTCCGCCTCCTCAAGGTGGAGGAGGCCCGTAGAGCTTGCTTATGGAGAACTCATTTCTCGCAGCAATAGCAAGGTTTCTCTTTAAATAACGGGATTTTTTATACGGACTAAAAAATCCACATCCGCGCTTCGCGCGCCTGCCGAGGCGCGTAGCGCCGAGGCAACCTCCTCCCAAAATTGGGATTTGGATAAAATGCGGTGAAATTATATCCTTTGCGCGAACCTTTTTCGAGGCAAACTGACCCGCCCCGCCGCCCGCCTCCGCTAACGCTCCGGCGGCAACCTCACAGAAAAATATCCTCCGCTTTTCTGATTTTGCGCGCGACCGATTTTTTCTAAAAAGGAAGAGGATATTTTTCTGCTCGGTTCCGCCCTCCAAGTATTCGGGCGGGGCGGCGGGGCTTCTGCGCTCGGGCGCGGCGGAATTCCCCCCACACCCCCCTTCCGCCACGCCCTCGCTCCCACGGCGAGAAATTTTTGCGGCGACTATAGATTTTCTATTCCAAATAACTATCCTATGCGATCGTTATATTTTGGAGAATATTTAACAATCCATTGTTTTTCAATATTTCTTGCGTTCTCAATAGAACTTGTCTCATACCAGTCAAAAAA
>MHBW01000026.1:1183-1567 GCA_001816385.1 Candidatus Blackburnbacteria bacterium RIFCSPHIGHO2_01_FULL_43_15b | reverse complement strand
TGCCTGCCATGGTAGTACCCCAGATTGTTTGATTACATTTGTCATATTTGCTTTATTTTTTCAGTCAAATTTCCGTAGCTTTTTATATTATCATAATAATCTATTGCTGCATTTTTTTCTATAAGCTTTTTAGCATCTGGATGAATTCTGCCTATCGCAATAACTAACGCTTGATGACACCGAATGTCGTAGTATTTCCCTAAAAAATTCATAACTTGTGTTGGCGCAAATTCTCCTGTCTTACACTCAACAATCAATACTCGACCGTCTTTTATCGCCAACACATCGATTTGATGAGAGGCACCGGATACACCGTGAACCATCAATGTTGACGAAGACCACGCCTTCCACCCGTTTTTATTTAGAAGATTGGCAATATAATCT
>MHBW01000026.1:839-1063 GCA_001816385.1 Candidatus Blackburnbacteria bacterium RIFCSPHIGHO2_01_FULL_43_15b | reverse complement strand
AGCAAGGCTCGGGCCAGGTCGAAATCCATGACAGCTTCTGCAAAGATACTCCTTGTGTGGCTTGATTACTTCAAATTTTAAGTTTTTAGCTGATTTTTTTAACAAATCTTGTCTTCTCTTTAGATTGTTAGAAAAGTCATCAAACTCGGAGCTGTTTCTTTTGTTTAATTCTTTCTTATCTTTGTTTAGTTGCTCTCTCATTTCCCGATCTGCGACTAGAAGCT
>MHBW01000026.1:0-267 GCA_001816385.1 Candidatus Blackburnbacteria bacterium RIFCSPHIGHO2_01_FULL_43_15b | reverse complement strand
TCAAATTCTGGAGTATATTTTCTTCCCCGAATTGTGAGTACTAGAGATGGGTCCTCTGTAAATGTTCTAATAAGGCTCGCGGCGTATGCATAATCAAGATGTTGCATTTCTGAATCTCCGATCTTTGTTGTATCAAGTTGAAAATCCAATTTTGAAGAATACACAACGATCTCTTCTTTTATTTCTGGTATATCAACATATCCTTCTCCTTTGATTATGTTGTAGTATCCATTTTTGACGGGAAGCAGAAAAAGTTTATTTTTGACG
>MHBW01000025.1 GCA_001816385.1 Candidatus Blackburnbacteria bacterium RIFCSPHIGHO2_01_FULL_43_15b | reverse complement strand
TCCCAACCCATCGGGTGCAATACATCATGTCCACGCATTCGCAAATAGCGGCTAATAATATCCGTACCTACATAGCCTTCCAAATGGCCAACGTGCATGGTAGCCCCAGAAGGGTAAGGATACATATCCAGGACATATTTTTTATTCTTGGGGTTTTTGGGAGTTGAATACAAACCCTCTTGATCCCACTTTTCTTGCCATTTAGGTTCAATATTGGAGGGGGTGTATTTTCCAATTTTTTGCTCTGCCATTATGGCTAATTCTAGCACCCCCGCCCCATCGTTGCAAAACTCATCAAAAGCTTGGAAGCTTCATGCAAAAGCTAAACCATGCCTTCTTGCGAAATTCTTCCCATTTGTTGACAATTTTCTCATTTAGATTGATATTCCGTGCTGTTTGAAGCAAAAAGGTCACTATCAGTTCCTCGACCTGACTGCTAACAGTGACTTTGGAAGTAGCACCCTGAGTGGGTTTGTCATTCCTGGCTTGACCAGGAATCTATGAAAATATCGGTATAGATCCCTGCTTTCGCGAGGATGACATCAACGCAGACTCATTCACATCCAGGCTCAGAATGGCTATCGGTTGGTTTCCCGCCTACGCGGGAATGACAAATAAAGTTGACGAGATCAAATCGGATCAGCCCAAATATCTTGGTAGTCGATCCATTTTGATCTCTTTGAGTAAGCTAGTTTTATTTCCGCAAACTCCGTGTAAACAGCTGTGAAATCTCCCAACATGTCATTGCTTTACCATCTCACTGTCATTCCCGCGAAGGCGGGAATCTATTGTGGTATTTTTGGATTCCTGCATACGCTCGCCTCGCACCTGCGTCACGCAAGACGCGAAGCGGGCAGGAACGACAAAAGCCATGACATTGCAAATGACCCTTGACATGCCTCTCCAGTTATTATTATAGTTACTAGTACCGTCTAATAGTATCTAATTTTATATAATTCAAGGCTGACGGTCTGTGAAACAAAATGTCAACCACTGCCCAGTTTGAACAGTATCTGCTTACAAAAAAACATGTTTCGTGCAAAACTTTGCGCAACTATCGCTGTGACATTAACCACTTTGTCAACTTTGCACTAATCCAAACTTCAACCCGCAGCGTTGAAGACCTTCTCCCCCACTTTAATTCCCAGTTAGTAAAAATCTACAGACACTCACAAGCCGAGGGCGGCACTCCAACTAACACTATCAATCGCCGCCTATCAACCCTGAGAAACTTTGCCCGATTCCTGGGCAATTCACTAGGGGTCGTGGAAAATATTAGAAAAGCAGCAACGGAGCAGCAAAAGTTAGAAAAAATGTTGGATGAATTCAAAAAGCATCTCGAGGAGCAGGGAGTTTCCAAGTCAACTTTGAAGAATTATCTGTCCGACGTTAATCAGTTTTTCGTCTATATCGAGCGGGCACAAGAAAGCGGTCGCGAGGCTTAAAGAAAGATCTGGGGGAGACTCTTTAATTAAAAACACCCCGCGACCACAATTTTCTTGCTGTCTTCATTATAGCACTCTCCTAAAAAGAGGGCGCTACATCCCCCGTCTACGGGGGCATGAGCAACTTACCACGCATCTCACCAGAATTTTTAGCCAAATACCAAGCAGAGATTGGTCGTCAAAACTCCCCCACGACTGTTTCTCGCAAAAACTCATCGCTTAAACACTTCTTCTCCTGGGCACAAAAAGAAGGCCACGTCGAGAGTAACCCTTTTGAGCAAGACAAAAACGAGTCCCATGAGTCTCATTTGTCTCATAAGTCTTTAGCTATTTTTAGCCTCGTTACCGGCGGTCTAACTGTCATACTGCTAGCAGTCTTTCTCTCTACCCGCTTACCCGTAGGCAAGAACTCGGTCTTCGTAGCCATGAAGAGCTTGGCCCAGCAGAACGGACCTTCGCAGGCAGAGAGCGGATTGACGCAGATGTCCCCAACGCCAGCACCCTATCCCACTACTCAAAACCCACAACCTGTCAAATCCATCAGCGGAGTTTTGGGAATCGAAGGTCCGGAATTAACTCTTAGCACCGAACCGCTTTCAGACGGAAACATTACCTTGTCTCCCGATGGCAACGGATCGGTCAATATTCATAGTTCTGCAACCACCTCTAACACTATCACAATCACTAACTCCAATTTAACTACCGGCAATCTAATCTCCGGGTATGCCGGAAACAATGGATCAGGATATAACTTATTGTATCTTTTTAGTGGTAGTCTACCTGTGGAACAATTTTCAGTAGATGCTCGTGGAAATACATACGTGGGCGGAAGCGAAACCGTAGTTGGCGACATCAACCTTAGTGGAAATTTAGCGGTTGGCGGTGTCACAAGACTGAATTCACTTGGAAGACTGGCATCAATCACCGGTTACTACCAGGATTCAGGTCTTTTTGCCATTGACCAGGGTTCTCCGGATTCTGCACGCATCACCAAATTTCCCACTTCCTCCCAGGGCCCCTCATCCGCTGATGTTTTAACCCTAACTCTTAACGAAACCAACACAACCACCTCAAACTATGACACACTAGTTTTAGAGCGCAATAATGCCGGCTCAACCGGTTATGCTCTCGATGTTAAATCAGGCAATGCTAACTTCGAAGGAAATGTGAGTATCGCTGGCACACTAACAACAGGCGGAACAGGAGGTCTTACTGCAGCCTCCCTAAATGTTACCGGCGCTACCACACTCTCCTCCACACTAGGCGTTACTGGTGCAACAACGCTCGGAGCCACAACTGCAGCAGGTCGGCTAACGGCAACAAGTGCCCCCACTTCTGCCCATACCGGCACATGGGCCATAGGGTCATCTACCTGGAATCAATCAAACGCTACTATATATATCAACCCTGCGTCTGCCACTGCTGATTCCAGCCTTTTGGGGTTAGCAGTCGGTGGATCTGTTGTGTTTGATATAGATGCAGAAGGTGATATTTACGGTAAAAATCTAATACTTACTGGCTCTACCTCAACAGGTTCCCAGACTGTTGCAGGAGACTTCGCAGTAGAAGGCAACACCACTCTTGGAGATGCCACCTCTGATACTTTAACCGTTAATCCGGCAACCCTAACTTGGGCCGGCGGGAACAAAACTATTGACGTAACGGGGGCAGCCACAAGAACTTTAACTGTTCTTAACTCAACCACAAGTCAAGTAGCAGATTTAGACTTGTCAGACGGTTCTTTGAAAGTCGGGGGTACAACACGTATCTCAAACGCCGGGGTTGGCACTTTTATCACAGGAACCGTAATCGGCTCGCAAACATTCACCACCAACAACATTGCAGATTCCGGCGCCTTAACCATCGCCTCAGGCGGGACAGACAACCTTACCTTGAATACTTCCGATAGCAGCGCATCAATTTCTTTGGGCGCCAACACCACCCTTGCTGCCGGGAAAACTTTCACCTGGACAACCGGGGCAATTGACACAAATGGTAAAGTGGGAATTGGGACAGCAAGCCCAGGCCAACAACTGGAAATTACAGGAAATTTCAAACTCCCAACAACAACCACCACCACCGGTATTATCTATGCCGGCACTAACAGATTTATCCATAATTATGGTTCAAATAATGCTTTTGTCGGTATAGGCAGCGGAAATTTGACTATGACAGGAACTGGTAACGCCTTTTTTGGCTACAATACCGGTCCGAGTGTTACTTCCGGCAGTTCCAATGCTTTCTTTGGTTCCGCAGCCGGAAGCTCAAACACTACAGCTCTTGCCAACTCATTTTTTGGAGCTAGTGCAGGCGGGGTAACTACTACTGGTTCAGCCAATACTTTTATTGGCACCTCTGCCGGCGGTAGCAATGTTTCGGGAACCCGCAATACTTACACAGGAATGTCAGCCGGGTTAGTAGCAACGGGTAATGATAACGCTTACTACGGTTATGCATCAGGAGGATCAGGCGGTATCCCCAGTGTTAACAGTGGAAACCAGAATTCTTTTTTTGGAAGTTATGCCGGTACGGATAACAATACTGGGGTCGGAAACGTTTATATCGGTTACTACTCCGAAACTTCCGGCGGAACGGGCAGCTATAATACTTTTGTAGGTACTTCGACTATCGCAACTTCCGACGTCAGTTCCTCCATTGCCTTAGGTTATGCAGCAGCAGCCACAGCCAGCAATCAGCTTCTCATCGGAGCGGATAATGCCAATGGCTATATCACAGATGGCTATCTGGGCAGGGGGGCAACTACTGCTACCCCTACTACTTTCTCTCTTCACTCCTCAGGAGGAAGTACTGTCGGAACTGTAGGGTCTGATTTTAAGTTAATTGGAGGGGCAGGTTCTACTGCTACTACCGGAGCAGCCGGAGGAAGTATCTATCTAATTGGTGGAGACGGGGGCGGAACTGGTGATAATAACGGCGGGAACGTCTATATTTATGGCGGGGCCAAAACCGGATCAGGAACTGCAGGAAATACTTTACTTGGAGTTAATTCTTCTGGTACTGCTGTGGGGAATGTCGGTATTGGAACAACTTCTCCTGCCGGAATACTGCATGTGGCCGGACAATGTGTGGCAGAGGGGACATTGATTAAAAGAAGAAGGAGAAAAAGCCGCCGCAACAGTCATCCCCACGTAGGTGGGGATCCAAATAAAGATGATTTATGGATTCTCGATCAAGTCGAGAATGACAATGATGACTACATTTACAAGGATGTGCCGGTTGAAGATATTGAACACGGAGACGAAGTGCTTTCCTTAAACGACAAAACCGGCGAATTTGAGTGGCACAAAGTTGAGAAAACTATGGATAAAGGGATCCAGGAGGTATTTCAGCTCTATACCAGATCAGGGTTGGGCATACAAACAACGGCCAATCATCCATACTTGGTCAAAACGAAAGCCGGTAAACTGGAAACTCTACCTTTAGGCGGCACCTTTGAAGTTGACCAATCCAACAGGATTGAAGAGATTGGAAAAGATAGCTTTTTGGCAATTACTAGTAAAACTGACAAGGCGGTTGTCAAAATCCCCTCGACAGTTAAAAGAGTCCTCCTCGCCCGCCACAGAAAAACACACAAAGGCATACAAACTCTCTTTGCCCCCACCGTCTTTGCGAATAGTATCAATCTTGCCTTGAAACAGTTAAAAACTTTTCCTAGTAAATTAGCTATAGACCTTGAATACCCTGGTTTTGAAGATGTTATAAGGAGAAGAGTACTAACCGCATTTCCAAAGCTCGCCTTGGAATTCAAACCCGTAGGTAAATCATCTCAGGCCCACATTTTAGCTAACTTTTGGGGAGGGAAAAGAAGAAAGAGCCAAAAGAAAACGACCGCGGAACCCTTTGAGGGAACTACAGCGTTGTTACACCCAGAGTTTACAGGGATTCGCAACGCACGCGGCCTATCTTCTTGGGAAGGAGCTTACCACAAAAAGCTTGAAATGTCAAGTTCAGAGTGGGTCAAGGTAGCCTATCTTAAGCCTGGAATGGTAATTGCAACCACCAATGGTTGGGAGCCCATCACAAAGATCTACAAAACAGGCTGCAAGCTAACGTTCGACCTGCAAATTGAAGGCGCGCACAATTTTGTCGGCAACGAGATTGTGGCCCACAATACTTCAATTTTTGGTGCCGGAGAAGCAGGAACGCCAACTGCAACGACGATACGTGGGGCGGCAGCTTCCGGAACAAATGTAGCCGGCACTAATCTTACCTTTGCTGCCTCAAACGGAACCGGAACTGGTGGATCGGGAAGCATTATTTTTAGAACCGCCCCGGTAGGCTCTACCGGCTCCACCGCAAATACTCTGGCCACAAGATTAACGATAAACAACAACGGCAATGTGGGAATTGGGGCAACTGACCCCACAGCCTACATTCTTCAGGTTGCCGGAAATATCGGGCCAAATGCCAGTCCAACTTTAACTTCAATTACCCAAACAGCTACAGCTATTGACACAAGCGCTTCGGGGTATCCATCAGTCGCCATCGGGACAGATGGATTACCGGTAATTGCTTATTATGATGGTGGTACAGGCGCTTTATCTGTGTATAAATGCAGTAACACTTCTTGTAGCACGGGCAGTTCTGCCACAATTGATAGCGGTCAGAGTGCCGGTCAATACGCATCAATTACAATTGGAACCGATGGTCTGCCTGTCATTTCTTATTATGATGGAACCAACTTTGACCTAAAGGTTGTTAAATGCGGAAATGCCAGTTGTTCATCAGGCAACACAACTAACACCCTCGACAGCACCGGAGATGTAGGCATACAGTCTTCAATTGCCATCGGCACAGATGGTTATCCGGTTATTTCTTATAACGACTCTACTAATGGGGCCCTAAAAGTCATTAAATGCGCTGACAGCTCTTGTACTCCTGCTACCAATACAACCAACTCTGTTGATACAGCCAGCAATACCGGATACCAAACCTCAATTGCCATCGGCACAGATGGTTATCCGGTTATTTCTTATCTGGACGGAGGCAACGGCGATCTTAAAGTAGCCAAATGTGGTAACGGCTCTTGTACTCCGGGGTCTGCCACCATCTCAACACCAGATACAAACGGTGGTTCAAACTCATCAATAGCCATTGGCAAAGACGGCTTGCCTATAATCTCCTACTTTGCTTCCGGAGTTAAGGTGTATAAATGCTCCAACGCTTCCTGCGCCTCCGGAAGCAGCAATGCGATCGACAACACAGTCACCACCAACACCAGTACTTCAATAGCAATTGGAACCGATGGATTGGCTATCATAGCTTATGATTTTGCAGGCGCTACTGGAGACTTGAAGGTCGTTAAATGCGGAAATGCGAGCTGTTCATCCGGGAATACTACAACTAACGTAGAATCCACAAACCGTGTCGGATTCTACGTAAATATGGCTATTGGAGCAGATTCCTTACCTATCATTGCCCACTATGATTTGACGAATGCCGATATAAGAACCCTAAAATGTGCCACTACCAACTGCGCAACAACTACCGGCAGCGCTTTGGCCGGAGGATATTCTTTAGGAGGATGGATGGCTAATTCAAGGTCCTACTCTTCCCCATTCCAAACTATTAATACTTTGCAAATAGCCAACCCGACTACTTTCCAAAACTTATCATTTCTAACTGCGGGTTCAGAAAAATTAACTATTACCCCTTCAGGGACCATAGGTATTGGGACAACTTCTCCGGGGGGCACCCTATCTGTAGTATCTGACAATGCCACAGGCACAACCACCTCTAGCGCTTTTAATCTTACCGACTCTTCTTTGACTACCGGCACCCTTGCCTACTTAAACTCTAGCAGCATCATAACTGGAAAACTTTTAGATGTGACAGCTACAAACAATACCTGGACAGGTAACGGCACCACCAATGGATTAGTCGATATCTCCTCCTCCTCTACTGCGGGCACTGCTTCCTCTTCTTCTCTCCTTCTTAATTTAACCCGTTCAGGAGCCAATGCTAACGCCTCCCATATTGCTTATGGCCTTTACTCTGCCGTCACAAATACAGGAACCACTTCCACCAATGTAGCAGGCTACTTTACTGCATCCGGGGCAACTAATAATTATGCAGCGATCTTTGATGCTGGGAATGTTGGGATAGGTATCACCACCCCTACCTCAGAACTACACCTGGTAGATAATGTCTCCGGAGGGATGTCTAGTTCTACTCTCCAAACTATAGCTTCTACTTCTCAAGGATATACTAGCGGAAAACTATTAAATGTAGATTTAACTCAGTCAGCTGCTACTGGTACATCAGTTTCAGGGAATATTGCCTCTGTTAATTTTGCCCCGACTTATTCAACAGCTATTACTACCCCGGCTATTTCCGGGAATACTTTAAATATTACCAGGACTGCTGTTACTAATTCTTCTTTTGTTTCTACCTTAACAGTTTCCGGGGCATTAGCTAACTTTTCTGATTCTGCTACCCAGACTACAGGAACTCTAACTTCAACTGCTGATGTAGTCAGAATTGCCCAGAACTATACTTCTAACTCTGGTGCTGCTTTAGATATTACCCAGGCTGGTACCGGGCTAGCGTTAAGAGTTAACGATAACGGGACTTTTACTGATTCTACTCCGTTTGCGGTAGATGCTTCTGGAAACGTCGGTATTGGGCTAACCAATCCAACCCACCAGTTGGAGTTGTCAACAGATGATGCGGCCAAGACCACCACTACCACATGGACAACTACTTCTGATGCCAGAACCAAGAAAAATATTACCGCCTTTTTAGACGGTCTGGATGTGATCAAAAAACTGAAACCCATTGAGTTTGACTATAACGGTTTGGGTGGAACTGTTGACAACCTGCACAGCGTTTCTCTAATTGCCCAAGATGCAGAACCGGTTGCGCCATACCTCGTTCGCTCACGCAAGGGAAAATTGAATCCAAGTGATCAGCAAGATTCAGATATTCTAAGTTTTAATCCGCATGGATTATTTTTTGTGACAATTAATGCCATCAAAGAACTTGACCAAAAGATGTCAACATTAACTTCTGAGGTTGTTGCTGACCTTCAGACAGGCATTATTGTTACGACAGAATTTGTGGCAGAAACCATTTCCACAAATAGACTTACCGCTAAACAGATTAACGCGGATAAGGTTATATCGCCCGTTATTGAGGCCGACCAAATACAGGCTAACAAGGTAACTAGTAACGTTGTAACTAGTAACTCGTTGGAGGCAAAAGACGCAACCGTTTCCGGCACACTCGTGGCCAATGACATCCAATCATCTGTTATTGATAAATTGAAAGAGCGGCTTTCTGCCCTTTCGGATCAAATGCAGGAGGTTAACGCTCAAAACGCAACGTACAAACAGGTGGAAAAGATACTGGATGAAACGGCAACCGGCAGTGCGACTCTCGCCAGTACTAGCGGAGAATCCGCCTACTGGCGTAGTAGCGGATTTCAATCCGCGCTAGACTCAACACGCGAAATGAATTTCGCTAATACAGTCAACGCGGCCAGCGACTTCAACGTCATGGGGGACGTCAACGTCTTCGGGACAACAAGACTTGCTAATACATATGTCCAAGACGAGGCTACTGTCTCTTCTTCCGATCCACTCATCACTAGTCACTTATCACTCGGCACTAATAGTATTTCTGTTTTTGGCGGCGCTTTGCAAATCCTGGCTTCTGAGGGGGTGGATATTATGAATGGTACTTTAGTGGTTGACACTTCGGGCAACGTCCACATAAAAGGTGACCTTTTCGTCGGTGGCTCGTTGCACGCTTCAACAATCAACATGGGTAGTAATAGCGAATTTCAATTCGCGCGCGGAGGCAATTCCGCTACTACATCGGCCGAGGTTGTCGCTTCAATTGACGCCTCAGGGAGCGCAACTTTGAGAAAACTAGTTATAGCCGCCCCGCAAGAAACCGCCACACCGTCTGCACAAATTACCAACAACGAGGTAACTTCTAACTCAACGGCAGGCCAGGCAGTAATGCCAGCTGGTTTAACAACTTTGATTATTGGTAACCCCAACGTCACAAACAATACACTTATTTACGTTACTCCACAATCTTCAACCAACAACCAAACACTCTACGTGTTGAATAAAGTCGCGGGCAGTTACTTCACGGTCGCCATCGACCGCCACACACCGTATGACATTAAGTTTAATTGGTGGATTATAGACTTGAAATAGTAGTTTCAAGTATTTTAAATTTGAATGAAAATTGAAAATTAGCTGGAGGTATTATTCCTCCGTGGTTGGTGTAGTTGTGGGGGTTGTTGGTGTGGTAGTGCCTGCTCCTGAATAATTTGCCCCGATGATAAGCTGTGCTGAGCCTGAGACGGTTTTCTTGAGGTCACCGGTCACCTGATCAACGCCATATGTTTTAAAGTCTCCGAGGAGCGCTCCTGCTTTAGTTTCGTCTGAGGAGGTAACATGCAGTTCGGAAGCGTCTACGTTTTCAGCTGCATTGCCCACCTTGCCCACATTATAGCCCAAAGTTCTTAACTCATCCGCTACTTTTTTGGCCAGACCTGCCGTAGCTGTCCCGTTTTGCACATCAATTGTCCATTCGGCGCGGTTAACTGCCGGAGTTGGCGTAGCTGTCGGTCCAAGTGGAGCTTCTGTTACCTGAGGTGTTTGTTCTCCCTCTTGACTTGAATTTTGGGAATTTTTGGTCGTATAGAAATAGTATCCGCCCACTCCCAAGCCAGCCAAAAGAAGCAAAATTACTAAGGCTACCAAAATTCCAGCATTAGATTTCTTTTCAGAGGAGGGCGAACCAGACCACATCTGGTTTCCGGACTCAGGGTGTCTTGTATCTTTTTCCTGCGGTTCCATATCTTCGGATATATTTTGCACCATATCGTCACCATTTGCAATACCCCTCTCAGCTTGCCCTACTGCCAAAGCCTTGTGGACCAACTGGGAATTGAACCCAGAATTGTACAACCTGCCCGCCGTACTTAGTGGACCGTGGGAGAGTCGAACTCCCGTCTTCGCAATGCGAATGCGATACATTACCACTGTGCTAACGGCCCGTACTAAGGCAGGCGCGGTGCGAATGTACCGGTGGACCCGGGGAGAATCGAACTCCCAATACCTGACTGCCAGCCAGGAGTTATACCACTTAACTACGGGCCCATCAACTTACAAAGTTGTATCTAGATAATTATATCGAAAATAAGAATCCCTCTTCAACCCCAAGCCATGCATTTTCGCTATGCACGTGCATTGTCAAAATGCAAGGCTAATTTTTGAAAAACTTCATACGCGCGCATTCCCTCCCAATCTTTTGGCAAGATTCCAAAAGGCAATTGTGGATCATCTCTCAAAATACTCAAAAACAAACTTACAAGATAGCTTTTATTCCTCGGTTGGTGCTTTGCTCCGTCGATAAACTCCCTGTACCGCTCCGAAAGTTTTGAGAGTTTATACACTTTCTCGATGAGTTCCGCAAATTTATATTCCCCAATTGCCCCGCCTTTCCCCAAAGAAGAAACCAAAATTGTCCCCTGCAGACCTCGTTCTTCAATAAATTCTTTTAAAATATAGCTGTGGTTGTAGGGTGTAACCCAGACACTCTCTTGCAATAACCCACAACCTATCTTTTTAAGAAAGATGCGTAAAAGATTCCTCTCTTTGTTGTGCTTCGTCGGAATGTCATATGTAATAACATAGAAAACACCATTCCAGGGACGCTTTTCCTGATAAGCCGGAATAAGCCTCGACAGACGCTCTCGCCCCATTTTGGTAATCGCAATTTGTGTAGAATCCAGCGAAGAAGTAATCAGTCCTTTATCTTTAAGTTGCCTTAAGGCACGTTCAAATCTTTGCCTTTCCAATTCCGCAACACTTTCCCAAGCTCGTTCACCGGCACATTGGGCACCACCCATTGTCAAGCTCCTGCTCCCACCTAACCCAATCTCCAAGCTGTAAAAAAGGCTGAACAAAACAAGGTCTGTCGCCGTCCCCACAAGACCACCTGTTATCTTTTTTAACTCTAACTTAGCCATGCATTTTTACTATGCACGTGCATAGTAAAAATGTCAACGTCAAAAAAGGTGCCCATTCCTCCACTTTCTCCCTGCTTATTTCTCTTCCGCTGAGGATGTGGCTGGCGGTTGGCCGTTTGCTGGCAACTCAAGCTTTGGAGTAACAATTGGCGAAGGTGCCGGCTGTGGCGCTTGCAAGGGCGCCTGCCCCCCTGTTCCTCGGACAACTCCGGCTGAAGCTGACGCTTCTTCTGCCTTTTGCTTCAATTTTGCCTGAAGTGAATCCAATTCCTTCTTGGCCAGGTCATAATCCTGAGAGCCGCTTTTTACCAATTTCAAGACTTCCTGCATTTCAGACGCAGCCTGAGCGGTTTTGCCGGCGTCGCGTAAAGCAATTGCCAAATTATAATGAGCATTAGCAAGATCAGGTTTTGAAGCAACAGCTAACTGGAAGGCACTTATAGCGTTGTCGTAGTCTTTCAAAGAGTAGAAAACGCCGCCCAAGGCAATTCTCAAGTTTGGGTTAACAGGATCTAAGGCAATAGCTTGTTGATAAACCGAGATAGTGAATTGGTCAGCGCCCTGAACAATAGGCATCAGCGTTTTATAAATGGTGCCCAACTTTGCCCAGTTGGCAGACCTGTTTTGATTCAAAGCAATTCCTGCTTTGCCTTGATCAACTGCAATTTGAACTAATTGCGCAATGTCTTTTTTATCCGCATCAGTTAAATCTTTTTTGGAGGCAATCTCCTGCACTAAAGCCAAGGCAATTTGTGAGTAATCCATCCTGTACATATCAACTCCCGGATTTAATGCAATAGCCCGGCTCATCGCATCCATAACATCCTTATATTTACCACGGTTCGCAACTACATTTAAAGCATCCCTGTAAGCTACATCAGCCATATACGCTTTCCCTCCAAAAACAAACACTAACATTAAAGCCACGCCCGCAGTCAAACTTACCAAAAGCGCCATTAGATTAAACGAGCCCTCTTTACCATCTAAGCTATCACCCAAAACTGAGAATTCAAAGCGCACGTTTTTTGTTGCATACGCTCCTAAGATACTCAGGGCAACAAAGAAAACAAAGATTAAGTTTGTAGTCGCTGTGGAGAAGAGAAAGATTAAAAGCATGGTCACAATAGAAGCTTTAACATAGGGCAGGTCGCCTACATCAGGCGCTGTTTTAAACATTTTGCGCAAACTTGCCAAAATAAAGCCCAGTGCAGCCAACCCAATCAATCCCGCAGTTGTAAAAATATCTAAATACCAGTTGCTGGAGGCAGCAAAGGCCGTATCCCAATGCTTACCCATATTATAATCAACGGGCCGATATTTAGAGAAAGCTTCCGTAAAATCACCTGGGCCAACGCCAAAGAGAGGTTTTTGCTTAAAGGCCTCCAAAGCAATACTCCACCCGGCAGAAAAAGGAAGGTTGGCAAAAGCGGCTTTCTTGCCAGGTAGAACTTGATAAACAGCAAAAGACGTTGAGGCAATAAAGATGACAAAACCTGCCAAGACAAGACCCGAGATTACAATCGAAGACCTTTTAGAGTCGACATTTAAAGACTTCATGACCCTGCCAAAGATAACTGGCGCGGAAGAGACAAAGAGAAGGATGGTGCCCACGATACTGCCAACCGGAGAGAAAAACTGAGATTTTAGCCACACAGGTAAGGGTAAAACACGGGATGCCAAGCCAAAAACCCCAATGTTTGATAGCAATAGTATTAAGGATGCCAAAATAACACCCACTACCCAAGCACTAACTATCCCTTCTACCTTGCTTCCCATGTTCCCCTGATTTTCCCTACCATCTTCAGTCAGGTATTGCACTACCATAAAATAAAACAACACGGAGGAGACGGCGGCTGTGACCACCCCCGGAAAAACAAACGCATGCCATTTATTAAATGTTGCTACCGCCGAAACTGCTAGACCAACTGCAAAAAGAAGGTTAGGAATATCTAAAGGATTGGTCCGGAAAGAAAAATGACGGAGGCGCAAATTTTGCAAGCTCCATAAAATCAACGCGACCAAAGTCACAACTACAAGTAACGCAATTTTATTAATATTAAAAAAATCAGAAGTAATCGGCAAAAAGAAGAGTGGCATTAATAAAACTAAGCCACGTATGAGATAACTTTGGACAGTGGAAATACTTTTCATTTCAGCTATAAGGTTTCTGGTATCGGTTACCAGCATCCGGTTTGCCCGTTGTCAGTTTGCCAGGATGACCTAACAAAACACCGCCTCGTGGGCGGCACACAACACGTTGTCTCCCCCGAGATACGCTTAAGTAAAGCACGTATTTCTGCTCTCTGTCAAGAGACAAGACAATTTAAAATTACCTTAGGTAGTCCATTGGATTCTTCAACCCACCTGCTGTTCTTACTTCGAAATGTAAATGTGTTCCTGTTGAATGTCCCGTTGAACCCATCTGCCCCACCGCGTTGCCGCGGGCGACACGTTGCCCGGTTACAACATAAATCTTTTGCAAATGTCCATACAAAGTTATCAATCCGTTGCCGTGATCAATCATTACCTTACTTCCATAACCTGTATTATCCCAACCTGTTGAGAGAACTGTCCCCGAGTCGGCAGTCAAAACTTCCGGAGCGCTTGAGTTGGCAATGTCAACACCCTTGTGATACCACTTAAACCCCTGAGTAATTATCCCTTGAGCCGGCCAAACAAAATTGCCCGAGGCAACCACAGAACCCGCATCCGGTGTTCTCCTTTCAATAATGGAGCGACTTGGAGCCTCCTCGATTGGCACACCGTCAGGAATAATAAGTACCTGCCCTACAGCCAGAGAAAAAGTTTCGTCATTAACAAAAGTATTGCCCGGGTAGTCAACGATTGACTGCGAGCTGGCTTGATGGGCTTTAGCAATAGAATAAATTGTTTCCCCTTTGGTGACTTTGTGGGAAACTCCGGTTTCAGGCAAAACTCTTAAAGTTTGTTCGGGTTTTATAACTAATTTTTTGGTTAAATTGTTTTCCCAACGGATCGTATCTTCAGAAATGCCGAATTTTTGAGCAATTGAAGAAACCGTATCGTCCTCAATCACTGTGTAATCAAAAATTTCGATCTGATGGTCTGAAACAATTGTTTGGGTTTCGGGATTTTCTGTGGCTGCCGACAAAACGGCCGAGGGGGCGCTCTCATGCAGAGTTTTGTTCAGGCCGGGCAATTGTGAAGAGACAACGGGCGCCAGCATTACACCCATTGCTGATATGGCTACCATCCCCGAATGAATAAACGGGCGGGCGAACTTCCCCCTTTGCTTGTAAAGGACTTGTGCAAAGTTTCCCTTTGCGTTTTCAAAACCCAAAAAACCGCGCCTTGTATGGCGGGATATATATTTTGCCCAAAGAAGTAAAAATAACTTAAGGTCGCCAAAAATTGAAGACACCCTGTGAACTTTGTATTAACACAAAAGGAGGAGCTAAGTCAATTTTCAATTCCCATTGGCTTCAGCCAGTGGCTAATGTATTGAAGAAGTCCGCATTGGTTTCCGTCTTTCGAAGGCGTTCAAGAAGCGTTTCTGTTCTTTCTGAATCCGGCACGAGTTCAAGCATGCGGCGCATGGTATGGGCTTTGACCAAAAGTTCTTCTCCGTATAATAGTTCTTCCTGGCGGGTTCCTGAGCGGGTAACGTCAATGGCCGGGTAAACTCGCCGGTCTGCCAGCCTTCTGTCTAAATGAAGCTCCATATTGCCCGTACCTTTGAATTCTTCATAAATAAGGTCATCCATTCGGGAACCCGTATCGACAAGACAAGTCCCGATTATCGTCAACGATGGGTTCACTGCTTTCTTTGCTCCTTCACCCTCCAAAGCCTTGGCGGAGGAGGGTTCTAGGTTTCGTGCAGCCCCAAAAAATTTCTTTGCAGGGTACAAAGCAACCGGATCAAAACCTCCAGTTAGCGTTCTTCCGGAAGTCGGCAGAGCCAAATTATAAGCGCGCGCAAGTCTGGTTATTGAATCTAGAAGAACAACTACGCGACGGCCTTCTTCTACCAACCTTTTGGCACGTTCCAAGGCAAGTTCGGCAACCCTGGTCTGGTCTTCAGGGGCTTCATCAAAATTGGAAGAAGCAACCTCGCCCGTACCATTGGTCACTTTTTCTATATGCTTTTCAATATCGGTAACCTCCTCAGGACGCTCACCGATCAAAACGGCCATTAAATGAATATCGGGGTAATTTGCCGCCACACCAGTGGCAATATCCTTTATCATGGTCGTTTTCCCGGCTTTTGGCGGAGAAACGACAAGACCCCGCTGCCCAAACCCGATTGGAGAAATAAGATCAATAACGCGAGTTGTTAACTTGTCCGTTGTTGTTTCAAGTTTAATTTTTTCGTCAGGATGAACAGGAGTTAAATCTTCGAACTTCACCCTGTCCCCCTCGGCAGCTTCCTGTCCGTTGACTTTTTCAACCTTCAAAAGCCCCCAATAGCGTTCATTTTCTTTTGGAGACCTTGCTTGCCCGCCGACAACATCTCCGCTTCGTAAGTTAAAACGGCGGATTTGACTTCCCGAGATGTAAACGTTTCGGTCGTCTTTGGAAGAAAAAGGCGGCCGCAAAAGACCCGAGCCTTCTTGGGCAATATCCAAAACACCTTCTACGTATTCCGTAGGAAGGTTCGCGTCTGACATATATCTTTCGCTCGCCTCGCTGCGAAGCGGGCCAAAACGAGGCGAAAATTCATCTGAAAATTGGGATTTAACTGCCATATATTAGCGGGATCAAAGTGGGAACAAAACTTACCTGTGGACTACTCACGCTACTCTAGCAAGACTACACCCCTTTGTCAAATAAGGTTATTGATTCGTGAGCACTAGTGGGGAATAAGATGCCTGCCCTACATCTCATCCCCCATACTGCACACGAAGCCTAAGAACGAATCACGGTTCTTATTTTTGTGTCGCTTGCAAAACTAAAACAAGCTTTGCTTACAATCGTCCCCTCGCAATACTTAGGCCGCACCTACTTCAAAAAAGATAATACCACCTTGTCGCAACGATTGTCAACCCTATAAGAAATAAATACCCGAAAATCCTTTCGTATATAGTAATTACTCTAAGGGATGTGAGGCTAAATTATGGTTACATTTCGGGTGTTTTGAATAATTGTGGATAAGTTGTATAAAACTCAAGATGGGGCTTGACAAAGTGTTACAATGAATTGTGGAACCCTCAAAAGTCCTGCTTAAGGTGTTATCCAGTATTTGCGCAAACCTTGCAGCAGCCTGGCTTATTGTGATGATAGCGACCGGAAACCCGGTTACATTGACACTAAATATGGTTGGTGCTACAGTTTCTGTGCTACTCTCTGTCAAGCTTGAAGAGATGTCAGAACAATATGGTCATTGACCTTACGCCTCAAATCACCCAAGCACAGATTGCTTTCTTTCTTGGGGTTGTTGCCTTAGGTATTGTATATTTTGTCTTTTACAGAGAGCCTAAGCGCCCACGCGATAAGAAGAAGAAACGTTAACCCGTTGCAAGATATTTGCCAACTGCCTGTGAGAGGGTTGAGGAATCTTTTGCAGTAATTGGAGTACTAAAGCCCAAACGTTTTGCTTCTTTGGTTCTTCTCTCTGTTTGCGCAACTTCCCTTATCTCCCCTAATAATCCCACTTCCCCTACCGCAAAAGTTCCTACCCTAAGAGGCTTGTCTTTAAATGCCGAGGCAATAGCCAGCGCCACGGCCAAATCTGCACCAGGCTCTTCAATTTTTAGTCCTCCAGCTACATTAACGTAGATATCATAATCCCATAAAGGAATTCCCACTCGTCTCCCCAAAACCGCAATTATAAGTTCCAGGCGCCGCTGGTCTATGCCTGAGCTTGTGCGCCTGGGGAAAGCTAGCTTTGTAGGCGCCACAAGCGCCTGAATTTCAACCAGCATCGGCCGTGTCCCCTCCATTATCGCTGTTATCACTGAACCGGAAGGCCTGCTTTGCCCCGCGGAGCCTTGTGTGGAGAGTGGACCCAAAAAGAGATTTGAAGGGTTGTCAACTTCCTTCAAGCCTGACTCTTCCATTGAGAAAATTCCTACCTCATCTGTTGGCCCAAAACGGTTTTTCATTGCCCGAACAATTCTTAACTGTTCCCGACGTTCCCCTTCAAACCAGATAACCGTATCAACCATGTGCTCCAAAACCCTGGGGCCCGCAATTGTCCCCTCTTTGGTTACATGCCCAACGATAAACATCGGCACACTATTTCGCTTTGCCCAGGCAGTTAAGCGTCCTGCTGATTCTCTGACCTGTCCCACAGCCCCAGCAATTCCGGTTAAGTCGGTGGTCGTCAAGGTTTGGATGGAATCAATAATCAATAGTGATGGGTGATGGGTGATTGGTGATGTGTGAGAATTTTTTTTCTCTAATGCACCCATCACTCGCCACACATCACTACTCACAGTCTCTATTATCTGATCTACATCCGTCTCTTCAAGAATTTGAATGTTGGGATTGGCAATTCCCAGGCGCGCCGCCCTATTTGCAATCTGCGTTGCCGATTCCTCACCGGCAACATATACAACATTTCCCTCCACGTTGCTCGCCAACTGTAAAAGCAGTGTCGACTTACCAATGCCGGGCTCGCCAGCCACAAGCGTCACCATTCCAGAGACAATTCCTCCCCCCAAAACCCGATCAAGCTCCGTAATTTTCGTTGAAGTCCGCTGTCCATGCGTCTCTTTCTTAATTGAAGTCAACTGCACCAGTTCGGCTTTTCTGCCCTGTGCGCTACGCACTGTGCGCTTTGTTCTGGTCGAAATCACAGTCTCGACCATTGAGTTCCACGTCCCGCAACTGGGGCATTTCCCCACCCATTTAGGAGTCACAAACCCACAGTTTTGGCAAACATATTGAGAAGTACTTTTCGGCATATCTGCAGTATACACCACACAATAAGAAACATTATTGACACGATCGTGAAACCAATGAGACAAAAGACAAATGAATTCTGCTAATGCGCAATAAGGAGTTACCTGTACCCCACAGGTACTGAGGTTAAGACAAGGCCTAAAGAAAGCTTGTGACTTTTTTCGTCAATATCTTCGATAAATGCTTTAACTCCTTCGCCTTCTGTCAACTTTCTCTCTGTTGGAATTTTGGCTGAGGATAACAATCCCTGAATGCCTGGTTCAAGTTCAACAAATGCGCCAAAGTCGCCAATTTTGGCAACTGTTCCGGTTATTTGATCGTCTTTGTGGTATTTCCCAACAACCCCCACCCACGGATCTCCCTGGGTTTGTTTGATCGAGAGAGCAAGTTTGCCATCTCCACCAATTACGACAACTTCAACCTCATCCCCTTCTGCCAAAACTTCTGAAGGATTTATAATTTTATTCCAGGCAATCTCAGAAAGGTGAACTAATCCTTCAACCGGAGTTCCATCTTTAACAATCTCAACAAAAACACCAAAGTTAATAACTTTTGTTACTCTCCCGACAAACTTCTCGCCAGGTTTAATTCCCCCTAGAACTTCTTTTTGTTTGGCCAAAAACTCTTTTTGCGAAACTGCTTTTTCGGACATAACCAGGCGCTGTTTTTCGCGATCAACTTCAATTATTTTAACCTGTAAATTTCTTCCCACAGCACTCTGGGGATTATCAGCCAAATCACCGCTTAAATGAGAGGTTGGGGCAAAGCCGCCAATACCATAAAGGCTTGTTGTCAAACCACCGCGGGTTGCACCTTCAACTTTAACTTCTACTTCCTCACCACTTTCCCTTTTTTCTTCTAAAGTTTTCCAAACAAAATCTTGCGCGCTTTGCCTCAAAGACAAAAGAACATGGCCCCCTTCTCCTTCGGGGGTAATAACTGTTGCCTGTATTTCATCGCCTGCGGATAAGGTTTTAATAAACGGCTTGGCCATATCAAATTCACTCTCTATAACCAAACCTTCTGACTTTGCGCCGATATCCAAAACTAAACTTTTTGAACTTATGGAGATTACCGTCCCGGTCACTTCCTGACCGCGTCTTAAACCACGGGGCGCATACCCAGTTTTTGCTAAAAGCTCCTCCATTGTGGAGGCGTGTTTAGGAGATATTTTCGAGGTTTTTGCTGCCACTAGTCATTGTCCGCCTTTCTTGTTTAAGTAGCACAGTATATCATAATTTGAACCACTAAAAAACCGCCAATCGTGGTTTGCGGTGTGCCACAACTGACGGCGCTACTTCTAGCCTTGCTGCTCAGCTCTTTTATTATCTTCTGGTAAAACCCTCCAATCTGTGTGTATCATTCCCTTTTCGACAAGAGCCTCTACGATGTTGCGCAAGACACCTTCTTCAACCTTCGCCACCTTATCGGAGGGGTTCCGCTCCACCAATTCTACATCTGGAGAAATATCAAGAAGAAGATGTATGGCCTGCACAACCTTCTCTCTGTTCGGAAAGTGGTCATCCACCGTTTCCCCAGCCGCATGCATCACTCCATACATATCATGCTCAAAAATAGGTTGACCTGTCACCCAGAACCGATGCAAAGCCTCAGAAACTAGACGATCCAAAAGCGCATTCGAACTCAAAGTGTAACTCCAACTTACCTTTGTCTGCTCTTCTGCCTGCTGTCCCGGCCAAGCCCTCACTTCATATGACATATCCTCACTTGAAAAACAAAATTGTCCTGGCAATGACCTATTTTCACACTGAGTTGCCCCAGCACTATCATCAGCGCTGAACTGTTTTACTTCTGAGTTCGGAAAGGCTCGCTTCGGCGAAGCGAGGCGAGGATCAGGTGGGTCCAGGGCGCTCTAAAGACCGAGACGCCAGGTAGAAATATCTTAAGTTTGCTTGTCGCTTTGCTCATTTTTAGGGTTTTTTGTACATATCGACCGATTAGTACAAGTAGGCTGAAATCCTCACGGATCTTACACCACTTGCCTATCAACGTTGTATTCTCCAACGGGTCTGACTCACGCAAAGCGTGAGAATTTTCAATTTTTCAATTTCCAAATTAATTGGTAAATGGAAAATGGCAACTGGAAACTCTCGTGCTTTGCACGAGTCCTTTGGATTTCTAATCTTGGGGTGGGCTTCCCGCTTAGATGCTTTCAGCGGTTATCCCATAGGAACGTAGCTACCCAGCGATGCTTCTGACGAAACAACTGGTACACTAGGGGTTCCCTCATGCTGGTCCTCTCGTACTGAGCACAACTCCCCTCAAAAATCCCTCGATTGCACCGGATAGAGTCCGACATTATTGTTGCATATATTTCTATACGATTAGCAGGTTTCCCAACCTTCCACCTCTATTGTGGATTCCTGCTAATTCCTTGAATCGCTTCAAGGTTCCGACTATATCTTGTACGTTCATGTAAACTGAATGCACTCCGGCGTATAGTCTGTGAGGATTTCCTTTAGTTACTCTAAAGGATCTTTCCTGCTGATTAACTCCACCGATCAGATTTTCACCTTGCGGTACTGTCGGATACTTGAGTCTTTCCAGCATATAGCCAGATTTATTCTCCGAACACGTTTTCGGAGTCCTTCTTTATTAACAGAGACCTGATGTGTAATTTCAATTAAGTTCAAAGCGCTGAAGGAAGACAGCTCATTGTCACCGTCAAATGTTAAAACGGTCAACTGTCTCACGACGTTCTGAACCCAGCTCGCGTAACATTTTAATGGGCGAACAGACCAACCCTTGGGACCTCTGACCTTCCACAATTACTTGTGGGGTAAGACTATTCCACCACCTTTTTCCATTTGTCACCAAATAGAATTCAGGTGCAAACCGTATGATTCACCATTTCTTGGCAAATCTCATCTAATCCTTTGGTAGAATTAGAATCAGTCGTTAGAGGAAGTATATTCTTGGATCTTTGAAGCATAGTTCTTTCGTCTACCAAACGATCGAACATTATAACTGCTTAAAGTATCTGCTAATTGAGCAACTTTTATTAGATTTGATTTAGATGTAATTGAGGCTTGTAAAATTTCTAAAGCAAGTTTTACTTGCTTTTGTTTTCCTCTTGAATACGCCTGAATCATTTCAAGTAATTCTCTACAATAATGTTGATCTTTCGCTATCCAATCGAACGTCGTTCGATTTTGTCTAATGTATCCAACACCAAGTAAAGTATGTACCCATTGCAAAAGATTTTTATTCTTTTGTGTAAGCTGTAAAATTACTCTTACACGAAATCTAAATTTCTTCTCCTTATGTGATTCGATAGATGCCATAATAGCACCATCACAATCAATAAGACCTGCAATATATGCCCTATCAGCTTCAGAACATCCTTTTCCTACGGAACCAACCATATTAAAACATACCAGAAAAACCTGGGATGTACAATAATGGCCTCCTCCGTTTTGGGCTTGTTTATTACCCTGCCATTTCTGACAGGGAGAGAAGGTAAATGTTTTCTCCAGCCCCAGGATATGTTGAGCCGACATCGAGGTAGCGAACCGCGCCGCCGCTATGGACGCTCGGGCGCGACTACTCTGTTATCCCCGGGGTAGCTTTTATCCGTTAAGCTCGTAGTCTTCCACAAAACTATCGAGGATCACTAGGACCTACTTTCGTACCTGTTCGACCCGTCAGTCTCACAGTCAAGCTGGCTTATGCCCTTACACGTCCACCACCGTTTCCATCGGTGGTAAGCCAACCTTTGTGCTCCTGCGTTACTCTTTAGCAGGACACCGCCCCAGTGAAACTGTCCGCTAAACACTGTCCCCAAACCCGTTTCCAGGGCTTATGGGTAATCCCGCCATTTTCTGAAGAGAGGTATTTCACTGGCGTCTCGCCCTTGCGGGCGGACTCCCTCCTATTCTAAGCAATCAAAAAATGGCTGGGAAATGTCAAGCTACAGTAAAGCTCCACGGGGTCTTTTTGTCCTGGTGCAATTAGGCCGCATCTTCACAGCCATTGCAATTTCGCCGAGCAGAAGGTCAAGACAGCTGCCAACTCGTTACGCCTTTCGTGCAGGTCGGAACTTACCCGACAAGGAACTTCGCTTCTTATAGGTTATTTACATAATTGGTCACCCAATTATCAACTGCGCATCGCTACGCAGAGCGCACTCTATCTTACCTGTAATACTACAAGCTCTGGCATATTAGTGTCTGAGGATTTCCCTCGATTTCTCTCGGGATCTTTCCTGCTGATTGGCTCCACTGAACAGATTTTCACTTTGTGTCATCCTGAACATTAGTGAAGGATCTCTCGCGAATGCGAGTTGACGCAGACAAGCTGCGAGATTCTTCGTTTCACTCAGAATGACATCTTTAAGTACTGTCAGATACGTGAGCTATTCCAGCATATAGCCAAATTTTACTACGGCGGCTTAGCTTCCCACCGTAGAACAGTTCACTTTGTTGCTCTCTGTTTAAAGAGGACATGGGCATTTCTGCCATGTTCCTTGTGTCGCCACAAGGGTCGGACTATATCATGTGTGTTTTACCACACCCCAACATGTAGTCTCTGAGGGTCCTACACTTTTAATAAAAGTGTAGTCTTCCCTGCTGATTGGCTCCACTGAACAGATTTTCACTTTGTGTCATCCTGAACATTAGTGAAGGATCTCTCGCGAATGCGAGT